>NZ_CP116936.1:3973999-4285624 GCF_028475105.1 Micromonospora sp. LH3U1
CGCCAGTCGTGTTGGCGGAGCAGCACCAGGGCCAACGGCAGCGCGACGAGCAGGCCCACCGACCGGCTCATCGCCAGGAAGTAACCGAGCACACCGACCAGCAGCCACTGGCGCCGCTCGGCGTGGTAGAACGCGGCCAACGCGAGGCAGACGAAGAGCGACTCGGTCAGCGCGGCCTGGAAGAGGAACGCGGTCGGCAGCAGCACCAGGTACCGGGTGAAGCGGCGAGCCGCGTCCGCGCCGCCGAGCAGCAGCTCGGCCAGCCGGTAGCCGTACCAGAGTGCCAGCAGGAACGCGACGTTGCTGATCAACAGCAGGGCCAGCGCGTTGTCGCCACCGAGCAGCGCGCCGACCGGTCGGGCCAGGAACGGGTAGAGCAGGGGGAAGCCGAAGTCTCCCCACGGCCCGGTCAGGGGCAGCTCGCTCAGCCGTAGGTAGAGCAGCGCGTCCCAGGCGAACCAGAAGGAGATCCACCGGTGCCCGGAGACCTCCCGCTGCTGCGCCCACATCAACGCCTCGTCCGGCGGCGGCGCTCCGGGGATGCCGTCCCAGGCGTGCAGGACCAGCAGCCCGAGCAGGGTCAGCAGGACCTTCGCGCCGAGGAACAGGCCGATCACGTACGGCCAGGGCGTCGGCACCCGACGGGCCGCGCGCGCTGCGACCTGGCCAGCCGGGGTCAACCGGGCGGCCAGCGCCGCCGCGCCGCTCCGCCACCGGTGCATCCGCCCCGCTCCCCCGGTCCGCCGGCCCGCCCGCCGCGCGGAGGGTGTCGCCCCTCCCGTTGTACGCCGCCGCGCGACCCGCCGAAGCGGAAACGACCCATCACCAAGGGTGACATTCGGTGCAGAACGGGTACGCGCCGCGCCTCAACCATGACGGTGAGCAGGGAGCGCGGCAGCATGACTGAGCAACACGGCACGGTGGTCATCGGCGCGGGGCCGGCCGGGCTCACGGCGGCGTACGAGTTGCTGCGGCACGGTCGGCCGGTCCGGGTGTTCGAGGCGGACGACGTGGTCGGCGGGATCAGCCGGACCGTGGAGCGCGACGGGTGGCGGTTCGACATCGGTGGGCACCGGTTCTTCACGAAGGTGCCCCGGGTGGAGGCGTTCTGGCACGAGATCCTGCCGGACGAGGACTTCCTGACGCGGCCCCGGATGAGCCGGATCTTCTACCGGGGTGCGCTGTTCAACTACCCGCTCAGCGCCGTGAACGCGCTGCGCAACCTCGGGCTGCCGGAGGCCGCCCGCTGCCTCGGCTCGTACGCCCGCGCCCGGCTGCGCCCGCCCAAGGACCAGTCGCACTTCGAAGGCTGGGTGTCGGCCCGGTTCGGGTGGCGGCTCTACTCGATCTTCTTCAAGACGTACACCGAGAAGGTCTGGGGAATGCCGGCGGACCGGCTGCAGGCGGACTGGGCCGCGCAGCGGATCAAGAACCTGTCGCTGGCCAAGGCGATCCGCAACGCGGTGCTGCCCCGGCGGCGGCGAACGGACGTGACCAGCCTGATCGAGCAGTTCCAGTACCCGAAGTACGGGCCGGGGATGATGTGGGAACGCTGCGCCGAGCAGGTGCGCCAGCGGGGCGGGCAGGTGTCGACCGGCATCTGGGTCACGGCCGTGCACCGCGACCCGGCACAACGGCGGGCGATCAGCGTGACGGTCAACGGCGCGGGCGGGCAGCGTACCGAACCGGCGGACCACGTGATCTCGTCGATGCCGATCTCGGAGCTGGTGGCCGCGCTACGCCCTCCGGCGCCGCCGGAGGTGCTGGCCTGCGCCGCCGACCTGCGCTACCGCGACTTCCTGACGGTCGCCCTGGTGGTGCCGGCGGAATTCTCGTTCCCGGACAACTGGATCTACGTGCACGACCCGGGGGTACGGGTGGGCCGGATCCAGAACTTCGGCTCCTGGTCGCCGTACCTCGTCAAGGACGGGCGCACCTGCCTGGGCCTGGAGTACTTCGTCTTCGAGGACGACGAGATGTGGCGTACCCCGGATGCCGACCTCGTGGCGTTGGCTACCGCGGAGCTGGAGCGGTTGGGGTTGGCCCGGCCCGGCGTGGTGGAGGCCGGCTACGTCGTGCGCATGCCCAAGGCCTACCCGGTGTACGACGAGCGCTACCAGCACAACGTGGACGTGATCCGGGCCTGGCTGACCGAGGCCGTGCCGAACGTGCACCCGGTGGGGCGCAACGGCATGCACCGCTACAACAACCAGGACCACTCGATGCTCACCGCGATGCTCACCGCCGAGAACATCGCCACCGGCAGTACGCACGACGTGTGGTCGGTCAACGTGGAGCAGGACTACCACGAGCAGTCCTCTGACCGCGACGGCCGACGGGGCACGGGCCGGGACGCGCCGGTGCTGCCCAGCCGGGTCATCACCGCTCCCGAGGGTGTCCGTGCCGCTGGAACCGGTGATCGGCCGGCGCAGGTGCCGCTGGGCTGACGGAACGGAACGCGAGCGGCCGGTGGTGTGCCTCGGCGGAGGCGGTGCGCTCCGCGTCGACCAGAGCGCGGCCTCGCTGAACGCGGGCATCCGTGCGCTAGCGTGTCGCCCCATGGGACCCGTGGACCTGGTCTTGGCCGTCGTCGCCGCCGCCGCCAACCTGGCCATGGCCGCCGTGCTGCTCGCCAGGAGCCGTGGCGGCACGGCGGTGCCCCGGATCTTCGGCCGCCCGCAGCCCCTCCCGCGCCTGCGGGCCGTGATGCACACCTGCCTGGGGCTGGGGATGGGCGTCGGCTGGCTCGCGAAGGACATCTTCCCGCCCCACTCCACGGGCGACACGGTGCTGTTCCACGTGGTGAGGATCCTGCTGGTGGCTGCTTGCGTCACCGCCCTGCTGGGCGCCTTCCGGCACGCGCGCCCCAGCCACCACCTGGGCAAGCCTCGCATCGGGATGCGGCCGCGAGCCGGCCGGCCACATTGAGAAGCCTCGAAGGACGCCGTCCGGTCCCGCCGACCGTGCGAACCAGATCTCGGGCAGGACGGATCGGCTGCGTCACAGCGCGAGTTTCTCCGGGGGGTGTGTCGATCCGCGGGCCGCTCGTTCGACGTGTGGGTGCGAGGGTCGAGAGGCGGCCCCGCCGGATGAGGAGAACGCGATGCCGAAGTACATGCTGATCATGCGGGGCACCGACGAGTCGAACGCGGCCATGATGGCGTCGATCGACGAGGCGATGGCCGCGACCGGTCGGTTCATCGAGGAGATGATCAAGGCTGGTGTTCTCCTCGCGGCCGAAGGGCTGGACGATCCGGCCCGAGGCGTCGTGGTCGACTTCAGCGGCGAGGCCCCGGTGGTCACCGACGGGCCGTACGGCGAGACCAAGGAACTGTTCGGGGGCTTCTTCCTGCTCGACGTCGCCTCGCAGCAGGAGGCGGTCGAGTGGGCCAAGCGGGTCCCGGCGACCCCCGGGTCCAAGATCGAGGTCCGGCGGGTGCCCGGGAGCGACGAGGTTCCGCAGGTCGACGAGTGATTGTCAAGGACTGGGCCGGGCGCGAGAACAACGCCCAGATCTGATGGGTACGACCGACGTCGAGGCCGTCTGGCGGATCGAGTCGGCGCGGATCGTCGCCGCGCTGACCCGGTTCACCGGCGATTTCGGGCTGGCCGAGGACGCGGCCCAGGAGGCGGTGGCCGAGGCGCTGGTGTCGTGGCCGCTCACCTCCCCGACGAATCCGGCCGGCTGGCTGATGGCCACGGCCCGGAGGCGGGCGATCGACGCGATCCGCCGCCGGACCGCCCTCCAGGACCGATATGCCCTGCTGGCGGCCGACGTGGCGGCCGACTCGACGGTTGACGAAGAAGTCGATCCTGACAAGATCGATGACGACGTGCTGGCGCTGATGTTCGTCAGTTGCCACCCGGTGCTCTCCCGCGAGGCCCGGGCGGCGCTGACCCTACGCGTGGTCGGCGGCCTGTCCAGCGAGGAGATCGCCCGCGCGTTCCTCGTATCCGTGCCGACCGTGCAGGCCCGCATCACCCGGGGCAAGAAGACGATCGCGGCGGCCGGGGTGCCGTTCGAGCTGCCGCCGGCCGCCGAGCGCCGGGAGCGGCTGGGCGGCGTACTCAGCGTCCTCTACGTGATCTTCACCGAGGGATCGACGGCCACGTCGGGCGACCGGCTGCTACGCCCCGACGTCGCGTACGAGGCGATCCGGCTGGCCCGCACGCTGGCCGCGCTGCAACCGGCCGAGCCGGAGGTGCACGGCCTGCTCGCGTTGTGCGAGCTGACCGCCGCGCGCTTCCCGGCCCGGACCAGCCCGGACGGCTCGCCGATCCTGCTGGAGGACCAGGACCGCCGGTTGTGGGACTTCTCGGCGATCCGCCGTGGGCTGGCCTCGCTGGCCAGGGCATCGACTCGCGGCCTCGGCCCCTACGGTCTGCAGGCGGCGATCGCGGCCACCCACGCGTCGGCGCCCTCCGTCGAGGCGACCGACTGGGACCGGATCGTGGTGCTCTACGAGGCACTCGGCCGGGTCGCGCCCTCGCCGGTGGTCGAGCTCAACCGGGCCGTCGCCGTGGCCATGGCCTCGGGCCCGGCGCAGGCCCTGGCCATCGTGGACGAGTTGATCGCCTCGGACCGGCTCCCCGGTTCGCATCTGGTTCCGACCGTACGCGGTGAGCTGCTGGTCCGGCTGGGACGGCGACCGGAAGCGCGCGCCGAGCTGGAGCTGGCCGCCCGGCTGTGCGCCAACCAGCGTGAACGGTCTGTGCTGCTGCGCAAGGCGGCCACGCTGGGCTGACTTCTCCGGCTCGGCCAGCCGGGAGTCGAGCACGGCCCGGATGCCGTCGATCGCGGCCGGCGGCTATGGATTCACCGACGTCGGAGCAGTCCGCGTTCGGCCATGTAGCCGCGTAGCGTCTCGGCATCCTCGGCGGACATCAACCGGCGTGGGATCACGGTCGCCGGCATCCGACCGACGTACACGATCCAGAACTCAGGGGTGTCTTTTACCTCGGCGACCCCGTCCCAGGCGATGCCGCCGGACTCCGAGCCGCTGCGCATCATGATGTTGTCATCGGTGATGTCGTAGGCGCCCTCGACAGCGTAGCCACTGGAGCGGCGCCGGGCGCGCAACCGCACCCACGGCCAGTACAGCATCGACAGCAGGCCACCCACGACCATCGCCATCCACAGCGGCGAAATCTGCTCGCCCCACGCGAACCCCCGCGAGAGGGCGAGGCCGATCGCCCCGACCGCCGCCAGCGTCGCGCCGATATAGCCGTACCTGCGCAGCCGAACACTGCCGAGCGCAGCGGCAACGCGGCCGGGATAGGCGGGATCGGCGGGGACGTCAAAACGGATGTGCACGCCAGAACGATAGTGCCCCCACCCGCCCCTGGCGGCGCCGAACTCCCGCTCCCCTGGCCGGGTCGTCGAGCAGGGTCGGCGGCAGGTCACTACGCCTGACCCTCGTCGACGCTCAGCCGCGGGTGAGGCAATGCGCCCGGCAGCTACCGAACGCATTGACATCGACGGGGTGGCGAACCGGCCGTCTCCAGCCGGTGGCGATCAGTTTCCCGATCAGAAGGGGGGTGCGTCCTGGCCCATCAGTGCCAGCACGACGCCGCCCTTCCCGCTCTTGAGGCCTTGGACGACGACCTTGCCGGTGCTGCCGTCGGGCAGCTCCAACGTGAAGGTCTTCCCGACCGCGTTCTTGGGGCCATTGCCGGCACTGTTGGCAGGTCGGAAGTCGCCCGCCCACGGCGGAATCCCACCCTTACGAGCGGGCTCGGCGAAGAGCGCGGCGGTGCCAGGAGTCCTGGTGCCATCGGAGGAAAGAAGCACTGAGGCGCTGCGAAAGGTAGCCATATACACCAAGGATATCCCGGACTGCGCTCGATCGCGCCACGACACCTGCCCCGAAACGCCGACGGCCACGGTGAGCGACAGGCGGTGAACGCGGCGGACGGCCCGGTAGCGCTGCGATGTGCCTACACATCGTTGTGCCGAGCGCCACCCGTCGGGGCCGACTCTTGACGCGGCAGGTGTGTGCAGTGGGCCACCGTGGCGTCGTCGGGCAGCTGCGCTAGAGGTCCGCCGGCGGCCTGGGCTTCAGCTTGCCGGACCCGGCGGATGACACCGGCTGGTCCGTTGGCGGCGAGCAGATCCAGGACACCGGACCAGTCGGTCAGGCCGTACGGGCTGACGATGCGGCTGGCGCCGTTGCTGAGCAGCGCGACGCCGGTCAGGTCAGCGAGGGACCGGCTGCCGGTGATCGCCTCCTGCGCGGCGCGCGGGTCGTCCTTGGCGATCCAGTAGCCGCCCGGCTGGTTCCGGCGGGCGCGCATCGCCGTGACGCAGGATTCGCGGACGCGGTCGTACTCCGGCGTGCCCTGGGGAACCCCGGCCAGGGGCGCGGAGCATGCGCGCCTGGCGATGACCTCGCGCTCATCGGTGATCACCTGCGGGCCAGCATGGGCCTGGTCGAGGACGAGGAAGGAGTCCGCGAGCAGGAGATGGTCCAGGCGGCCCCGGCGGGCGCGGACCATCAGGACGGTGGCCTGCGGGCTGCTGGGGTCCGTGATGTCGCAGGTGTCGCCGTGCGCGGCGGCCAACTCGCCGATGGCGGTGGCGAGGATGGACCCGAGGTCTCGCCCGTCGTCGCGCGACAGGTGGCCGAGCAGCGCTCCGCCGAGGCGGTGCGTGTACCAGGCGACACCGTGGAAGCAGAGCGACTCGGATCCCGGGATGCCGGCACCATCCAGCAGAACGACAGCGCCGGGAACAGCACCGACGAAGTCCTCGTTCGGCCGATTGGCCCTACCGGCGCTCGTCGCCAGGCTGACGTACACGGGTGGGCTCCCTCGGTGGGCGAGAGCAGGGACGATGGCGTGCCGCCAGTGCCGCGAAGCCCGCCGCGTCGGCGGGGGGGGAAACTCGATGTGCGGTTGCCGGAGCACGCTGATAGACAGTCGGCGTGGCAACGAGTCTAGAGTTCCCCGCTCTGCTGCGGCTGATCGACGAACGGGCGGTCGTGTTCCGGTGGACGCCCTGAAGCTCGACGGCGATCGGCGTCTCTTCGACCTGCTCCTGGCCTGGGACCCGGATGAGTAACACGTGACGATGCGCCCGCGACTCAAGCGACGCGGACGTCTTCGGCCAAGACGGCCGGCGCAGGGGCGGAAAAATGGTTCCGTTTGGGCAGCAGGAGCGGGGTGGCGAGCAGGAGAACGCCGGAGGCGGCGATCGCGGCGAGCGGGCTGGTGAGCGTGGCGAGAATGCCCCAGATCACCGTCAGGGCAGCCTGTAGGAGTCTGCTGGTGGCACTCCACGTGCTGAGGATTCGAGCGGTGTGCTGCGCGGGAGTCCGTTGCAGGCGTTCGGTCGCGTAGATCGGATTGAAGATCCCCATGCAGGTGATCAGCAGGCCCTCGACGACGATCACGGTGATGAGTCCGGGGATGCCGGGTTGAACGAACGTGAGACCGAGCGGGAAGAGCGAACGCAGCCAACCAGAGCTGATCATGACCCGGTGCCGGCCGTAGCGGGCCACGAGGCGCGCGGACAGCCGGGCGCCCACGAAGCCGCCGAGTGCCGGGATGCCGAAAGCAAGACCGTACTGCCAGGGCGGGAAGTGGTATTGACCCAGCAGGAGAACGGCCAGGAGCGGGGCGGTGGCCATGATGAGGCCGCCGACCAGGATCGAGTTGAGGAACAAGCCCCTGAGTACGCGGTCGCCGAGGATGAACCGCCAGCCGTCCAGAAGGTCGGCTCCGCGCAGCCTGGTGGTCGGGTCGCGGGGTGTGGCGCCGTCGCCGGCACCGATGCGGAGGATCCCGAACGCGGACAGCAGGTAGCTGAACGCGTCGGCCAGGACAGTGATGACCGGGCCGAGCAACCCGATGAGCGCCCCACCGAGGGGCGGACCCGCGGCGGTCGCCACCCAGTTCGTGCCCTCGAATCTCCCGTTCGCCACGAGGAGGTGATCGCTGCGGACGAGATACTTCAGGTACGCGCCGGATGCGGCAGCGAAGGCGATGCTCGCGGTCCCGGAGATGACCGAGACGACCAGCAGTTGGCCGTAGGACAGCCTGTCGAGGACGTACGCGATCGGGACACTCGCCATCGCGACGAACCGGATCAGGTCCATCGCGATCATCACGGGCCGCTTGGCCCGGTGCTCCACCCACGGTCCGAGCGAGAACGCGACAATCGCCGCGACGGCAAGCCCGGCCGCTTCCAGGAGCGACACGGCGAACGCCGGCGAGTGCAGCACGTGAACTGCGATCAGCGGAAATGCGCCGAAGGCGATCCACGTACCGTAGGTGCTGGCGGCGTAGGCCGACCACAGCCAACCGAAATCGGGCCCCAACCGCACGCGCATGCGACTCCCTCGCGACAACCGATTCTTTGGGTCTCCGCATCACACCGACCGCACCGCCGCAGATCAAACAACCGCCTTCCGGGCGAGCCACAACCATCAGTTGTGCGTATGCATACTGTGTCAGTGGATACCGAGGCGGTGCGATCGTTCGTCCGCGCGTCCGAGCTCGGACAGCTGCAACACGCGGCCGACGAGCTCGGCGTCACGCAGCAGGCCGTGTCGAAGCGGATCGCGACCCTTGAGCGCGAACTCGACGTCCGCCTGTTCACCCGCACCGCCCGAGGGGTTGAGCTGACACTCGACGGCCAGGCGTTCCTCCCGCACGCCCGGACCATCGTCACGGCTGTCGATCGCGCCATCGCCGCGATCAGACCGGGCTCGCGGGCCCTTCGCATCGACGTTCTCGGCCTGCGCAGCGCGCAGGCCGTCGTCCTGCACGACTACTGGCGATCACATCCGGACACCAACCTCGACGTGGTGACCCTCAGGGTCAACGACCCTCGCGCGGCGGTCGCCGCCGTCCAGGCCGGCGATATCGACGCGTCGTTCCGCTCGGTCACCGACCCGGCCACACTGCCGCGCGACGTGCAGATGATCCACGCGTTCGACTCGCCGCTGGAACTCCTCGTCGGCCCGAGGCACCCGCTGGCCTCCGCACGGACACTGACGCCGTCCCAACTGCGTCAGCACCGGATCTGGGTGCCGGGTATCGCACCGCGAAGCGAATGGGCAGAGTTCTACGATCAGCTCGCCACCGACTTCGACCTCCGCGTCGACGCCGCCGGGCCGAACTTCGGCAACGAGGTACTCCTCGACATCCTCGCGGACTCCACTGACGTGGCAACCCTCGTGGGCTCGCGCGACCGGTACATCTGGCCGACGAACTACGACCTACGCCGCATCCCGATCGTGAACCCGACGCTCGCGTACCCGCTCTCGCTCATCCTTCCCCGAGCGAACCCACACCCGGGGCTCCGGGCGGTCATCGCGCACTTCGCGAGCCTGACACCGCTCCCCGAGACGGCCTGGCGCCCATCCTGGGCAGCGGCACCACGTCCCTCCGACGGAGACAGCTAGCATCGTCGGCATGGCAACCCGGCTCGTGCAGATCAACATGAAGGCTCGCGACGACTCCGCGCTGGGCGGTTTCTGGGCGAAGGCGCTCGGCTGGGGAGTCTCCAGCGAGGGACCCGGCGTGACCAACCTCGAACCTGAGGGCTTCGTCTACCCCGACCCCATCGCTGTCTGCCTCGACCTCGTCGTCTCCCCGGAACCCAAGACGGTGAAGAACCGGGTACACGTCGACCTCGCCACCACCTCGGCGGCCCATCAGGCAGAGGTGGTCACGCGCCTGAAGGATCTCGGCGCGACACCCGCCGACGTGGGCCAGGGCGACGTCCCATGGACGGTCATGGCCGACCCGGAGGGCAATGAGTTCTGCGTGCTGGACCCCCGACCGCTCTACCGAGACACCGGACCGATCGCCGCGGTAGTGGTCGACTGCGTGGATCCGCGAGCCATGGCCCGCTTCTGGGGCGAGGCCACGGATTGGACCCTGCACGAGGTGACCGACCACAACGCGGTATTGCGCTCCGCCAAGGGCGTCGGCCCATACCTGGAGTTCCTCCGCACACCCGATGTGAAGACCGTGTGGAACCGCGTCCACCTCGACGTCCGCCCATACCCGGGTGACGACCTGGCGGCCGAGGCGGCCAGACTGCGGAGTCTCGGCGCCACCGCCATTGACCTGGGCCGCGATGTCCCGTGGACGGTCCTCGCCGACCCGGAAGGCAACGAATTCTGCCTCCTCACCCCAAGCTGACCCAACCCCTCGTCACGGCACCGTCACGAGACCTCCCCAGGCCTGAAGGACACTCCGCATCCGCAGCGTCACAGGACGTGTCCAGAGGACATCGTAAGCCGCACTCGTCGAAGGTCGAACCGCCCACCGCGGAACGTCGCGTCGATCCTGCAGTTTCGGCCGCCGATGCGCGTGAAATGCCCCCTATGCCGAGGCAGCAATTGCAAGATCGCGGAAGAGCACAGTGCGGCCCCGTCGATCATGGAGGCGTGGTGCCCGATTTGCTGCTCTTACGGCTATTTCTCCCCCACCACAACTCCATGATCGGCGAGGCGGTGCGGGCCCCAGGAGACGGCTAGGAGCATCACCTCCAGCAGGACCGGCCAGGCCCACCCGCCGGCCACCGCCGGCCGAGAGCCTCAGACAACGTGGCTCAGGTAGCCGGCAATCGCCGCGTCCAGCACCTCCGCGCCCGGACGCGCCCACACCTCGGCGGAGAAGACCTCCACCTCGATCGGGCCGACGTAACCGGCCGCGTCCACCGCCTCGCGCAGCCGACGCAGCTCGATGCAGCCGTCGCCGGGCAGGGCCCGACCGAGCAGCACCCCCTCCGGCAGTGGCGTCACCCAGTCGCAGACCTGGAACGCGGCGATCCGGGCCCCCGCCCGTGCGATCTGCGCGTACACGGTGTCGTCCCACCACACGTGGTACGCGTCCACGACCACGCCGACCACCGTTGGGTCGAACCGTTCGGCGATGTCCAGCGCCTGGCTGAGAGTGGCGATCACACAGCGGTCGGCGGCGAACATCGGGTGCAGCGGCTCGATGGCCAGTCGTACCCCGGCCGCCGCCGCATGCGGGGCCAGCTCGCCGATCGCGTCGGCGACCCGACGCCGAGCGCCGTCGATGTCCCGGCTGGCGGACGGCAGCCCGCCGGACACCAGCACCAGCTCCGGGGCGCCGAGCGTCGCCGCCTCCTCGATGGCCCGCAGATTCTCCGCCCGCCAGTCGTCGGTGGAGAAGAAGCCGCCCCGGCACAGGGAGGTCACGGCGAGGCCGGCGTCGCGGACCAGCTTCGCCGACCGGGCCAGCCCGTGCTCGGCGACCGGCTCCCGCCACAACCCGATGCCGGGTACGCCGGCAGCCACGCACCCGGCCACCACCTCGGTCAGCGGCCAGCGCTGAGCGGTCGCCTGGTTGAACGAGAACCGCTCCAGCCCGCTCACTGCTCAACACCCGCGACGGTGAACAGCGCCCGGGCGCGAGCGGCGGCCAGGTCGGCGTCGGGCAGCAGACCGGCGGCGTCGGCCAGGGTGAGCAGCGTCGCCAGGTGCGCCGGGGACCGGCCGGCCTGCGCGCCGGCGACCATCGTGAAGTGGTCCTGGTGCCCGGCCAGCCAGGCCAGAAACACGATCCCCGTCTTGTAGTGCCAGGTCGGCGCTGCGAACAGGTGCCGGGCCAGCGGCACGGTCGGCGCGAAGATCTCGGCGTACGCCGGCAGGTCCCCCCGGTCGAGGGCGGCCAACGCGGCGGCGGCGGTTGGCGCGATGGCCGCGAACACACCGAGCAGCGCGTCGGAATGACCCACCTCGTCGCCACGGATCAGCTCCGGGTAATGGAAGTCGTCACCGGTGTAGAGGCGCACCCCGGCCGGCAGGCGACGGCGCAGTGCGACCTCCCGGCCGGCGTCCAGTAGTGACACCTTGATGCCGTCCACCGTGGACTGATGCGCCTTGATCAGCTCGATCACCGTGTCGGCGGCCAGGTCCAGGTCGACCGCACCCCAGTAGCCGGTCAACGCCGGGTCGAACATCGGACCCAGCCAATGCAGCACGACCGGCTCCTCGGCGGCGGTCAGCAGCTCGCCGTACACCCGGAGGTAGTCGTCCGGGCCGCGGGCAGCGGCAGCCAGGTGCCGGCTGCACATCAGCACCGGTCGCGCGCCGGCCGCGCGTACGTCATCGAGCTGTTCCCGGTAGGCGGCCGTGACCGCCGCCAGGGTGGCCGGGCCGGTCGGCAGTTGATCTGTGCCGACCCCGGCGACGATGCGCCCGCCCACCGCGCGGGCCTCGGCGGCGCTGCGGCGGATCAGCTCCCGGGTGGCCGGGTAGTCCAACCCCATCCCCCGCTGGGCGGTGTCCATCGCCTCGGCGACTCCCAGCCCGTACGACCAGAGGTGCCGCCGGAACGCGAGGGTGGTGTCCCAGTCCACCACCGCTGGGGCACCCGGCACGTTCTCCCCGCGCGGGTCGGCGACCACGTGCGCGGCGGCGTACGCGATCCGGCTGGTTGCCGGCGCGTCCGGTCGGGCGAAGCCGCTCCCCCGGCCAGCCGGTGCCGCCGCCCGCCCGGCAGCACCACGTCGGCCGCGCTCATGAGTGCAGCTCCGGCACCTCGACGCGGCCGCCCTCGCGGGCCGAACGCAGGCCCAGCTCGGCGAGCTGCACGCCGCGGGCGCCGGACAGAAAGTCCCAGCGGAACGGCTCACCGGCCACGACGTGCCGCAGGAACGCCTCCCACTGCACCTTGAAGCCGTTGTCGAACTCCTCGTTGTCGGGCACCTCGGCCCACTGGGCGCGGAAGTCCTCGGTGGCCGGTAGGTCCGGGTTCCACACCGGCTTCGGGGTGACCGCCCGGTGCTGCACCCGACAGTTGCGCAGCCCGGCGACCGCGCTGCCCTCGGTGCCGTCGACCTGGAACTCCACCAGCTCGTCGCGGTACACCCGGACGCACCAGGACGAGTTGAGCTGCGCGATAACCCCACCGTCGAGTTCGAAGATGCCGTACGCGGCGTCGTCGGCGGTGGCCGGATAGACGTGACCGGCCTCGTCGACCCGTTCGGGCACATGGGTGGCGGTCACGCAGGAGACGGCGGTGACCCGACCGAACAGCTCCTCCAGCACGTAATGCCAGTGCGGGAACATGTCGACCACGATGCCGCCGCCGTCCTCGGCCCGGTAGTTCCACGACGGACGCTGAGCGGGCTGCCAGTCGCCCTCGAAGACCCAGTAACCGAACTCGCCGCGCACCGAGAGGATCCGGCCGAAGAAGCCGCCGTCGATGAGGCGCTTGAGCTTGCGCAGACCGGGCAGGAAGAGCTTGTCCTGCACGACACCGGTGCGTACGCCGGCCGCGTCCGCCGCCCGGGCCAGGTCGAGCGCGGCGGCGGTGTCCTCGGCCAGGGGCTTCTCGGTGTAGATGTGCTTGCCGGCCTCGATGGCCTGCCGGATCGCCTTCTCCCGTTGTTGGGTGACCTGGGCGTCGAAGTAGATCTCGACGTCGTCGCGGGCCAGCGCCGACGTCAGGTCGGTGGTCCAGTCGGTCAGCCCGTGTCGTTCGGCGAGCTCCCGGAGCTTGGTCGCATTGCGCCCGACAAGGACCAGTTCCGGCCAGATGGTGGTGCCGTCGGCCAACGCCACGCCGCCGGATTCGCGGATGGCCAGCAGCGAGCGGACGAGGTGCTGCCGGTAGCCCATCCTTCCGGTCACGCCGTTGACGATGATGCCGATCGACCTGCGGGTCATGGTGTTCCCTCCGTCGTGCTGGTCGTGCCGATCCGCGCACAGTGGTTGGCGGCCGCGCTGCCGAGCAACCCGCGCAGTCCGGGAGCCGGTCGAAGGGGGTCCGACAGCACCTGCGCGTGGTCGCGGTGTGCCGGAAGCTCGACCGGACAGGTACGCTCCTCGGCGTAGCAGGCAAACGCTTTCCTGTGGAGCGTAGGTCGATCCCCCGACGGCAGACAAGGCCCTTCCTCGATCCGTTTCCAGCCCTCCAGCGGCATACCCGCGACCCAGGACCTCCCTGCGGGAAAGGGCTTTCTCTGCGGTACGGTGACGCTAGCCGGCACGGCGAAACGCCGTCAACAGACCGAGGGGGCGGGCCATGGCGACCCTGTCCGATGTGGCACGCCGAGCGGGCGTCTCACCCGCCACCGCCTCCCGTGTGATCAACGGCAGCAGCAAGCCGGTGACCGACGAGCTGCGCGAGCGGGTGCTCGCCGCCGTCGCCGAGCTGCAGTACGTGCCGAACGCACACGCTCAACTGCTGGCCCGCTCGCACCGCAGCGCGGTGGGCGTGATCGTGCACGACGTCTCCGACCCGTACTTCGCCGAGATCACCCGTGGGCTCCAACGCGTCGCCACGGACCAGGGCCGGTTGCTGATGATCTGCAACAGCTACCGGGACCCGGACCGCGAGCTGGAGTACGTGGAGCTGCTGCGCGGTCACCAGGTGGCGGCGTTGATCCTGGCCGGTTCCGGCTATCACGACGAGGCGTTCACCCGGCAGCTCAACGAGAAGCTCGCCGCCTACGAGGCCACCGGCGGGCGGGTGGCGGTGATCGGCCGGCACGAGCACTCCGGCGACGCGGTGATGCCGGACAACCGGGCCGGCGGCTACCTCGCCGGGCGGGAGCTGTGCGGGCTGGGGCATCGGGCGATCGGCGTGGTCGCCGGCCCGCGCATCCTGACCACCACGACCGACCGGCTGGACGGCCTCCGGCAGGCCCTCACCGAGCAGGGCCGCGACCTGCCGGACCGGCGGATCCGGTACGCGGAGTTCGACCGCGACGGCGGCGCCGAGGCCACTGACCGTCTGCTCGACGCCGACCCGGACCTGACCGCGATCGTGGCACTCAACGACTCGATGGCCATCGGTGCGCTCGCCACCCTGCGGGCGCGTTCACTGGCCGTGCCGCAGCGGGTCTCCGTGGTGGGCTTCGACGACATGCCGATCGCCCGGGACGTGACCCCGGCGCTGACCACCGTGCGACTGCCGCTGGTCGAGATGGGAGTGCGGGCGATGTCCCTGGTGCTCGGTGCGGAGGTCCCGACGCCCCGGGTCGAGGTGCTCCCCGCCGAGCTGGTCCGCCGTGACACCGCCGGTCCCGTCCCGCGTTCCACCACCGGCTCGGTGCCGCGCGCTCGGCGGGGTGACACCGCGTCGTGACCGGCGTCAGCCCGACGCAGCGTCCCCTCACGAGCGACGACGTGGCGTACCTGCTCCGCGCGTCGTTCGGGCCGCACGCCCGGGTCCGGGACGCCGGTCCGCTGGCCGGCGGCGGGTACGCGACGGTCTGGTGGGCGCTGCTCGACGACGACCGCCGGGTGGCGCTGAAGCTGGCCCCGCCGGCCGGAACGCCGCTGCTGCGCTACGAACGAGGACTCTGCGCGGCCGAGGCTCGATACTTCCAACTCGTCGCGAAACATGCGCCGCAGGTTCCCGTGCCCCCGGTGTTGTGGCACGGCAGCGACCCCGCGTACGGCGAGTGGTTGGTCACCACGATGCTGCCCGGCCGGTCGCTGTCCGAGCTGGCCAAGGCCGACGTCGCGGTCGATGACAGCCTGGCGCGGTACGACCTCGGGGTGGCCCTCGCCGCGTTGCACCGGGTCACCGGCGATCGGTTCGGGTACGACGGCGGCCGGGCCGGCGGGCCGACCTGGCGGGCGGCGTTCACGGCGATGCTCGACGCGCTGCTCGCCGACGCGACCGACTGGCACGTTCGGCTGCCGGTGACCCCGGACCGCCTGCACACGCTGGTGGGGCGGCACGCCGACGTGTTGGACGAGGTACGCCGCCCGGCGCTGCTGCACTTCGACTGCTGGGACGGCAACGTGCTGGCCGCGCCCGACCCGGACGGCCGGCTGCGGTTGCACGGCCTGGTGGACGGTGAACGGTTCCTCTACGGCGACCCGCTGCTCGACCTGGTCTCGCCGCTGCTCTTCCGGCGCGTCGAGGACGAGCCGGAGCATCCTCTGCTGCGCGGCTACCGCAGCGCTGCCGGCGAGCCGCTGGTGCTGGACGCTTCGGCGCGCCGCCGGCTCGGCCTCTACCGGCTGCACCTGTACCTGCTGATGACGGTGGAGATGCCCAGCCGTGGCATGACCGCGCGGAGCCATCCCGGGCGGTCCGCGCGGCTGGCGGCTCTGCTCGACGGGGAGATCGCCGTGCTCGACCGGGGTTGACGCGCGGGTGGCGTCCGACGTGTGGTCGGACGCCACCCGGCCTCGGTCAGGGCAGGTCGATCGGGCGCAGCACCCGGTCCACGGCGTGGGCGATCTGCCGGTTGCCCTTGTTGACGTCGTAGGAGATGACGCGCGCGTCACGGTCGTTGGTGTCGGCGTCGACAAGCCGCACCTGGCGGAAGAAGTACAGGTAGGTGCGCACGTCGACCTCGACGGCCGAGCCGAGCGCGGTGGTCAGGTCCGTGCCGTCGGCCCGGATCGCCGTCTTGCGATCGATCGTGGCGCCCGGCACCACGTGGTAGAGCAGCACCGACTCGACAGTGTCGATGCCCAGCCCGGCGACGGCGGTGAAGGCGGCGCTCTCACTGGGCAGCTTCCGGGACTGCGTGATCTCGCGTACCAACTGCTGGAAGGCGGCGTCGTTGGGAATGAACGCGGTCAACGCGACGGTGCCGTCGGTGAGCACCTTGACCGGGGAGTTCGGCTTGGCCTCCAGCACGGCCAGCACGGCCGCCGTCAGCACGTCGAAGTCCCGCGAGTTGCGGTCGAAGCCGCTGGTGTCCTTCGTGAGCACCGCGGCGAGTGAGGTCGTGCCGAGCGGCTTGGCCTTGCCGGTCGCCTGAGCGGCCGGCACAGCGATGGCCGTGGTGGCCAGCGCCGTGGCCATGGCGCCCACCGCCATCCTGGCGGCGAGTCGTGCGATCTTCATCAGCGGGCCTTTCGTCGAAGCGACGGATCCGTGACATCTCGTCACGATCCATGCTTCGCACCAGGTAGGCCGCGTGGATGCACCTGCGGATAAACGGATTGTCCGGGGCTCCTGCCAGCGCCTAACCTCCCCCGGTGCTGATTCGGGAGTTCGTCGACCGGGACTGGTCGCAGGTGTGGCCGATCGTCGAGGAGGTGATCCGGGCACAGGAGACGTTCCCCTACGACCCGGCGATGACCGCCGAGCAGTCGCACGGCATGTGGGTCGAGGCGGCGCCGGGGCGGACCGTCGTGGCGGTCGACGGCGAGCGGGTGCTGGGCACCTCGAAGATGGGCACCAACCGGCCTGGGCCGGGCGCGCACGTGTCCACCGCGAGCTTCATGGTCGCCGCCGACGCGCGGGGCCGGGGCGTGGGCACCGCGCTGTGCCGCGACGCCCTGACCTGGGCCCGCCAGCAGGGGTACGCCGGCATGCAGTTCAACGCCGTGGTGGAGACCAACCGGTCGGCGGTGGAGTTGTACCGGCGGGAGGGCTTCGAGGTCGTCGGCACCGTGCCGGGCGCGTTCCGGCACCCCACCCTCGGCCGGGTCGGCCTGCACGTGATGTACCAGGAGTTCTAAGCCCGAGCCCCGCCCGCCTGCTCGCGCCCCGCCCGAGCCCCGCCCGCCTGCTCGCGTCGATCATGGACTTGTGGTGGTGTGCAAAAGGGGCGTGCATTCACAACGCGCCCACCATAAATCCATGATCGACCAGGAGGGCTCAGCCGCCGGTTGGGGCCGGGGCCGGGCGCAGTCCGGGCTGCCCGGCGGCCGGCTCCTCGCCGGCGCGGCGGATCGGGGTGAAGAGGCCGCCGATCGCGACCAACAGGCATCCCGCGCCCGCCGCGAGCGTCACCGCCGGAGCACCGTAGCGGCCGGCGGCCCAGGTCAGCACGACAGCGCCGGCCGGACCGAGGGCGTAGTGCGTGCTCCAGAACGCCGACGTGACCCGGCCCAGCAGGTGATCGGGGGTGATCTCCTGCCGCAGGGACATCGAACAGATCCCACCGATGCTCAGGCAGCACAGGTACACCGCGGTCAGCGCGGTGACCGCCGGCACGGTCGCCGCGAGGCCGACGCCCGCCACCGCGAAACCACAGATCGCCTGCGCGCCGATCCAGGTCGCGCCGAAGCCGCGCCGACGGCGTAACGGGGCCACCAGCAGCGCGCCGGCGACAGTGCCCAGCGCGGCCAGGCCGAGCACCGTGCCGACGGTGCCCTCGGAGCCGCCGAGGTCGTGTGTGACGTGGTAGATCAGTACGTCGATGAAGCCGTAGGTGAGGAAGATGAAGACCGACAACAGGACGGTCAGCGCGCGCAGCACGGGCTGCCGCCACAGGAACCGCGCCCCGGCCAGGAACTCGGCCAGCGGGCGCTGCCGGGTCACCCCCTCGTCCACCTGGACGGGGCGCAGTCGGATCAGCCACAGGCCGGCCGTCGAGAGCGCGAAGCTCGCCGCGTTGACGGCGATGGCGGTCGCCGGGCCGAAACGGGCCGCCACCACACCGGCGAGCAGCGGCCCGAGGACGGCCGCCGCCGCGTACGTCGCCTGCAACCGGCCGTTGGCCTCGGTGATCCGGTCGGAGTCGACGAGGTTACGGACCGCGGTCACCGCGGCGACCTGGAACACCATGCCGGCCGCCTCGCAGATCGGCAGCACGACGAAGAGCAGCCAGACCTGCGGGCCGGCGAGCCATGCCAGTGGCACCAGGGCGTAGAGCACCATCCGGATCAGATCCGCCACGATCATCAGGGTGCGACGGTCGTACCGGTCGACCAGCACCCCGCCGAAGATCCCGGCGACGACGGACGCCGCACCCGCGACGGCGGTGAGCAGGCCCATCTTCGCCACCGACCCGGTCGCCTGGAGCACCAGCAGCGGCACCGCCAGGTAGGCGAACGAGTCGCCGGCCGCCGAGAGTGACTGCGCGACCCAGTACCTGCCGAAGGTCCGGTCCCGCCACAGCGGACCCCGACCAGCGGCGGCAGATCGGCTCATCGCGCCAAGGGTAGTGAACGCGGGCGTCCGACGCTGGCCGTGGCGGGCGTCACAGGGCTGCCATGTCACGAACCGGCGAGCGGCACGCATCTCGTGGTCGTCACACCGATCAGAGAGGCGAAACGATGAGCACATCGCAGGGCACGCACGGCGTGCTGATCCTGGGCGCGGGCTACGCGGGCATGGCCGCGGCGACCCAGCTCGCGGCCCGGACCAGGCGGGCCGACGTGCAGGTGACAGTGGTCAACGCGCAGGAGCGATTCACCGAGCGCCTCCGGCTGCACATGACGGCGACCGGGCAGCCGCTCGCCGAGCTGAACATCCCTGAGCTGCTGGCGGAGACGGGTGCGCAGTTCGTGCGCGGCTGGGTGACGGCGGTGGACGCCCACGCGAAGACCGTCCGCATCGACGACAGCCGCGTGCTGCGCTACGACACCCTGGTCTACGCGTTGGGCAGCGTGACGGACACGGCGGCGGTCCCGGGCGTCGAGGAGCACGCGTACGCCCTGGACAGTCCGAGCGGCGCGACCACGCTGGCGGACCGGCTGGCCCGGCTCGGCACCGGCACGGTCGTCGTCGTCGGCAGCGGGTTGACCGGGGTCGAGGCGGCCGCGGAGATCGCGGAACGGCACCCGGAGGTCGCTGTCACGCTGGTGGGCCAGCAGGATCCGGGGGCGAGCATGAACCCGAAGGCCCGGGCGTACCTGCGGGCCGCGCTGACCCGCCTCCGCGTCCAGGTGATCACCGGGGTGGCGGTCACCGGGGTCCGACCCGACGGGGTCGAGCTGGCCGGCGCGGAGACCTTGGCGGCCGACGTCGTCCTCTGGACGGGAGGTACCCGGGTGGCGCCGCTGGCGGCCGCCGCCGGGTTGACCGTCGACGAACGCGGGCGCGTCGTCACCGACCCCGCGTTGCGGTCGGTGTCGCATCCCGAGGTGTACGCGATCGGCGACGCGGCCGCGGTCCGGCAGGGTTACGGGGTGCTGCACGGCACCTGCCAGAGTGGCATGCCGACCGGCGTGCACGCGGCGGTGTCGATCGCCCGCGTGCTGCGGGGCAGGCAACCCCGGCCGTTCCGGTTCGGTTATTACCACACGCCGGTCAGCCTCGGCCGACACGACGCGGTCGTGCAGTTCACCCACCCCGACGACAGCCCTCGCCGCGGGTGTCTGACCGGGCGGATGGCGGTCTGGTACAAGGAGACCGTGAGCGCCTCACCCTGGCCGACCTACCGTCGCATGTCGCGGCTGCCCTCCACCGGTGCGGTCTGGCCGCGCGGCGGCCGCTTCACCCGTCTGCGGGACGCGCGGTGACGCACCCGCCGGACGCCGACGAGCAGGTGTTCCACCGTCATCGCAACCTGCTGTTCTCGGTCGCCTACCGGATCCTCGGCAGCGCGGCGGACGCCGAGGACGCGGTGCAGGACGCCTGGATCAGATGGTCCTCGGCAGACCGCGCCCAGGTCGCCGACCCCAAGGCGTACCTCGCCCGCATCGTGTCGAACCTCGCGATGCAGCGCCTGCGCTCGGCTCGGCACCACCGCGAGACCTATGTGGGGCCGTGGCTGCCCGAACCCGTCCTGACCGATGCGGACGCCGCCGACGCCGTCACCGACGCCGAGTCCGTGTCGATGGCGATGCTGGTGGTGCTGGAGACGCTCAGCCCGCTCGAGCGTGCCGTGTTCGTCCTGCGGGAGGTCTTCGACTTCAGCCACGCGGAGATCGCGGCGGCGGTGGAACGGTCCGAGGCTGCGGTCCGTCAGACCGCTCACCGTGCTCGTGAGCATGTGCAAGGCCAGCGGCCACGCTTCACCGCGGACCGGTCGCAGCAGCGCGGAGTCACCGAGCGATTCCTCGCCGCCTCGACCGGTGGCGACATCAACACCCTGCTGGAGCTGCTGTCTCCGGACGTCGCATTGTGGACCGACGGTGGCGGTAAGGTCCGCCAGGCCCTGCTTCCCATCAGGGGTGCGGGAACGGTCGCGGCCTGGTTCGCGGCCATCAACACCGTCACCTACCAGGGCGTCGCGCCGCACGACATGCACGCCGCCCTGGTCGAGATCAACGGGGGGCCGGGTCTGGTGTTCAGCGGTGCGGGCCGGGTGGTCGCCACCGTCTCCTTCGACATCGACGCGGGCGGGCGCATCACCACCATCCACAACATCGCCAACCCCGACAAGCTTCGCGCCGTCGCCGACGGCACCACCCACCACCTCGTCAGGCGCTGAGCGGGACGCCGCACCGTCAGCCGGTGCTGGTGAGGTCGGTCGTCGCCGCGAGCTCGGTGACCACGTCCAGGAGCCGGTGCAGGGCGGGCGGGGTGTTGCCCGCCAACCACACCATCTCGGTGTACGCGTAGGCGCCGGCCAGCGGGACGAACACCACGCCGGTGCGGCGGAGGCTGGCCGCCGAGCAGGCGAGCCGGGTGACGCCGAGTCCGGCGGCGACCAGGCCGAGGAGGCTCTGCACGCCGGTCTCCTCCTGGACGACGGTGGGTGCGAAGCCCGCTTCCCGGAACTGGTCCTCGTAGGCGCGGTGCCAGGGTTCCCAGGAGCTGCGCGGCGTCATGACCCAGGGTTCGTTCGCCAGGTCGGCGAGGGTCAACTCGTCGCGCCCGGCGAGCGGATGGCCCTCGGGCAGCACCGCGCAGACCGGTTCGGTCGTCAGTCTCCTGGACTCCAGGCCGGGAACGAGCGGGGTCCGGGTGAAGGCGACGTCGAACCGCCCGTCGAGAACGCCCTGGACCAGGGGCGCGATGCTGGTGGACTCGGTGGTCAGGTGCAGGTCGGGGAGATGGTGGCGGACCGCTCGGACCACCGGGGGCAGCAGGTGGTTGGCGACGGTGGTCAGGAAGGCGAGCCGGAGGGTGCCGACCTCACCCCGCTGGGCCCTTCCCACGACGGCGACGGCCTGCTCGGCGCGGTCGATCACGGCGCGCGCCTCGGGCACGAACAGGGCGCCGGTCTCGGTGAGGGTGGTGCCGCGGCTGTCGCGGTCGAACAGCTTCACCCCGAGGACGCGTTCCAGGGCGGTGATCTGCTGGGACAGCGACTGCTGGGCGATCATCAGCCGGGCGGAGGCCCGCGTGAAGCTCAGTTCCTCCGCGAGGACCAGGAAGTATCGCAGTTGCCGCAGCTCAGGCGTGGCCACAGGAACAGACTGTAGCCATGTCAGGTAGCGCGTGTTGGCCGTCTCGCAGACGCCCCGCGCAGGATCTAAGGGTTGCAGGTCACCTAACGACACATACCGGGGGAATCAATCATGGACGCCACACGCGTCACTACGCCTTTCAACGCCCGATCCACCGCCGCTGACGTCGTGGCGGGTGTCGACCTCACCGGGCAGCGCGCCATCGTCACCGGCGCCTCGTCGGGCATCGGCGTGGAGACCGCCCGGGCGCTCGCGAGCGCGGGCGCCGAGGTGACCCTGGCCGTGCGGGACGTAGAGGCCGGAGAGCGGACAGCGGAGGACATTCGCTCCACCGCCGCGAACGGGCTGATCCGGGTCGCGCCGCTGGACCTTTCCGACCAGAGGTCGGTCGCCGCCTTCGTCACCGCCTGGGAAGGTCCCCTGCACATCCTGGTCAACAACGCCGGGGTGTCGGCGACCCCCGAGATGCGGACGCCGGAGGGCTGGGAGTTGCAGTTCGCCACCAACCACCTCGGCCACTTCGCACTCGCCAACGGGCTGCACCGGGCGCTCGCCGCGGCCGGTCGGGCCCGCGTGGTGTCGCTGAGTTCCATCGCCCACGTGCAGGCGCCAATGGTCTTCGAGGACGTCAACTTCCGCGAACGTCCCTACGACCGTCTCCTCGCCTACGGCGAGTCGAAGACCGCCACCGCGCTGTTCGCGGTCGAGGCGAACAGGCGCTGGGCCGACGACGGCATCACCGTCAACGCGGCCAACCCGGGCGCGGTCGCCACCAACCTGGGGCGACACCTCACCGAGGAGGACTACGCGCAGCTTCCGGACTTCGACTTCAAGACCCCGGAGCAGGGTGCCGCCACCTCCGTGCTGCTCGCCGCCTGGCCGCAGGTGGAGGGCGTCGGCGGCCGCTACTTCGAGGACTGCAACCAGGCTGCGCGCTTCAACCCGGAGACGCCGTTGCAGGGCGTCGCCGACCACGCGACCGATCCCGCAGCGGCAGCGCGACTGTGGCAGGTGTCGCTCGACATGCTGGCCGAAGCGCAGCCTGCCTGACCGCACCCGGCACCGGCCGCGGGAAGAATGCCCGCGGCCGGTGCCGGAAGCTCGAAACGGTCAGCCCTGGCGCAGCGGAGCGAGCGCGGTGCTCCAGGAGACCACCTGGTCGAGGGTGGTGTTCAGCGAGTCCTGGTGGAACTGGTTGGGCTTGAAGACGCTGAAGTTCTCGAAGTCGGTGAAGAGCGACAGCGCGACCTGCGAACGCACGTCGGCCATCTGCAGCTCACCGGAGATCAGACGCAGGTGCTCCACAGCGCGCGCGCCGCCAACCGAGCCGTAGCTGACGAAGCCGACGGCCTTGTTGTTCCACTCGGCGTACAGGAAGTCGATCGCGTTCTTGAGGGCACCCGAGGTGGAGTGGTTGTACTCCGGGGTGACGATGATGAAGCCGTCGTACGAGGCGATCGTCTCGGCCCACCGCAGCGTGTGCGGCTGGGTGTACTGGCCCATTGACGGCGGGTACGCCTCGTCGAGGTGCGGCAGCTTGTAGTCGAGCAGGTCGATCAGCTCGTACTCCGCGTCGGAGCGCTGCTTGGCGATCTCGAGCACCCAGCGGGCGACGGCTTCCCCGTTACGCCCCGGGCGGGTGCTTCCGAGGATGATCCCGATCCTGGTCATGTGTGGCGCCTTTCAGAGGGTCCTTGCCTGGCGACGGGAACGCTAACCGGTCCTTGCTTGGTCAAGCAAATACACCTCCTATGGTCGTGGTCACACGGAGGGTAAGCAATTGCTCAGTCAAGCAAGTATGATATGAGGATGTCCGAGACCTCCCCAGAGACGCTGCGACCCCTCACCCGTGATGAGGAGGCCCTGGTCCGCGCCCTGGGCCAGGTGATGCACGTGCTGCCCCGCACGATCGACGCCGACATGGTCGGTGACCGTCAGCTACCGCTCACCGAGTACACAGCCCTGATGAACCTGTCCGAGGCACCGGCCCGACGGATGCGGATGAACGAGCTCGCCCTGGCCTGCCACCTCTCGCTCAGCGGCATGACCCGCACCATCATCCGGCTGGAGACGCAGGGCCTGGTCAAACGGGAGCGGTGCGAAGAGGACGCCCGCGGCTGGAACGCCGTCCTCACCGACGCGGGCTTCACCCGCCTGGAAGAGTCCTGGCCCAGTCACCTGGCCGCCGTACGCCGGCGGTTCCTCCAGCACTTCGAGAGTTTCGACCTCGCCCAACTGGCCCGCGCGTTCCGACAGGCCGGCACGGCTCAGACGACCGACTGAGCCCAGCCCGGCTCAGCCGGGCAGCCGGCCCTCGGCCACCAGCGCCCAGGCCAGCAGCCCGAAGGCGCCGGTCGACGCGACGGCACGGACCACGTTGCCACGTACCCAGGTGACCTCGAAGCGCGTCCGCAGGGCCGCGAGGTCGGCGGCATCCTCGACGTCGCCGGCGCGGGCCAACACGTTGTTGAGCGGCACGTTGACCACGGCGGTGACGCCCAGCACCACCAGGTACAGCAGCAGCGCGGCGACGATCCACGGCAACACCGCGCGGCGCCCGGCGCCCAGGTGCAGCGCCGCCGCCAGCAGCGTGAACAACAGCGCTCCCCCGAAGCACACGGCGAACCACCCGTTCAGGATGGACTCGTTGATCCGTTGCATGGCGAGCACCAGCGAGCGGTCGTCGGTACGGCCCAGGCCCGGCATGACCGCGTACGCGAAGGCGGCGAACAGCCCGGCGGTCAGGCCGGTGGTCAGGGTGGCGGCGAGCAGGCTCGCGGTACTCAGGAATCCCATGCCCACCATTGCACCCGGTGGTGTACGCGCTGACCAAACGCGACCGCGGTCACCGGGCCGGGGCGTGGGCCGCCAGCGGGTTGGTGAGGGTGCCGACGAACTGGAGCGCGGCCGACGGGTCGGACAGGTCGATCATCTGCTGGTTGTCGCGCAGCTGGAGCCGGTTGAGGCAGGACAGCGTGAACTCCGGCGCGAACAGGTCGTAGTGGCGTACCCGCTCGGCCAGGTGCGGCACC
This sequence comes from Micromonospora sp. LH3U1, assembly GCF_028475105.1. Classification (NCBI taxonomy): domain Bacteria; kingdom Bacillati; phylum Actinomycetota; class Actinomycetes; order Micromonosporales; family Micromonosporaceae; genus Micromonospora; species Micromonospora sp. LH3U1. Next base: position 3,999,021 of record NZ_CP116936.1, read on the forward strand.
CGGTCGAAGTAGTCGGCGGCGCAGGCCGCGACCGTACGCCAGAAGTCGTCCTCGGCGAGCACGCCGGCCTCGACCAGCACCGCGTTGAGGTGCCGCAGGAAGCAGTCCACCACGTCGGTGAAGATGGTCAGCAGCTTGGTGTCGTCGGGCACGTCGACCCGGATCCGTTCCACCGCCGCCGGCAGCTCGACCTCGCTACTCATCACCGCGATCTCCTCGGCGATGTCCTTGAAGATCACCCGCTCGACGGTGTCCCGCTCGTCGAGGACCAGGATGACGTTCTCGCCGTGCGGCATGAAGGCCAGGTCGTGGGCGTAGAAGCTGTGCAGCAGCGGGGTGAGGTAGGCGTCCAGGTAACGACGCAGCCAGACCTCGGGCGCCAGCCCGGACCGGGCGATCAGTGTCGCCGCCAGTGAGCCGCCGTCGTTGTCCACGTGCAGCAGCGCGGCCATGGTGGACAGCCGGCGTCCCGGCGCCAGATCGGGCACCGGGCTCTCCCGCCACAGTGCGGCCAGCATCTTGCGGTACGGGGAGGTGCGGTCGGTCGCCGCCTCGTACTGCCGGTGCCGGTAACCCACCGCGGCCCGCTCCCGGATGACGGTCAGGCCGGTGCCGGTCAGCACCTCGTCCTCGGCGATCAGATCGGCCAGCCAGTCGTTGATCGCCGGGGTCGCCGCCATGTACGCGGCCGACAGCCCGCGCATGAAGCCCATGTTCAGCACCGACAGCGCGGTCTTCACGTAGTGCCGGCCCGGCTCCGTGACGTTGAAGAAGGTACGGATGGACTGCTGGGCGAGGTACACGTCCGGCCCGGGGCCGAGGTGCACCAGCCGGCGTGCGGCCAGCTCCCCGGCGAAGGTGACCGCCAGCTTGTTCCACCACTGCCACGGGTGCGCCGGGATCAGGTGGTAGTCGGCAAGGTCCAGGCCGAGGTCGGTCATCGTGGCCGCGAACCGGGCGAGGGTCTCCGCGTCCAGCTCACTGTCGATCAACGTGTCGTAGTCGAGGTCGGCGGCGCTGCTGAACGTCGAGTGGTCCCGGTGCGCGGCCAGCCACTCCAGCCGGACCGGGGCGGCGGCCTCCGGGGCGTACCTGTGATATTCGTCGACGCCGAAGCCGAGCCGACCGTTGTTGGCCACGAAGCAGGGGTGGCCCTCGGTCATCGACGTCTCGATGGTCTGGAAGTCCGCTTCGGCCAGCTCGGCGGCGCTCGGCGCGGACGGAGCCAGCTTGTACGCGGTGCCGGCCAACGTCGAGGTGATCTCCTCCAGGTAGACCGGGAGCACCCGCGCGGAGAGCCCGAGGGCGCCGCGTAGCTCGACGATGAGGTCCACCGCGTCCGGTGCCAGCGACGTGCCGTCGCGGTGCCGGGTGATGCTGTCCGCATCGATCTGCCAGTGCTCCAGGGCGAGCACCCGCGCCGCGAACCGGTAGGTGACCGCGCCGTCGTCGCTGCGGACCTCGTACCACTGCCGGTTGTCGGGTCCCGACACGGGTTCCGGGGCGAGGAGCCGTTCGTGGGCGAACTCGGCGAGCGCCTTGCGGACCAGCAGCCGGTTGGCCCGGGCCCAGCGCTGCGGGGTGAGATGCCCGACCGGATCGCCGGTGGCGGCAGGCGTCTGGGTGGGGACGGCGGTGGTGGTCACGCCGGGGCTCCTTCGGTTCTGGTGGCGGCAGCGCCGTCGGCGGCGGCCTGAAACTGGGCTCGGGTGCAGACGCTGAGCAGCGCGTCCTTCTCGGGCTTGGCGATCGGGCCGACGACCTCGAAGCCGACGGCGGCGTTCAGCGCGTGCACGGCGGTGTTGCGGACATCCGGCTCGACCACCACCCGCCTGGTCGTCGGGTCGTCGAAGAGCCAGGCCATGACGGTGCCGAGCACCGCCCGGGTGAAGCCGTGCACGGGAGTGCCGACGGGCGCGCAGAGGAAGTGCATGCCCACGTCACCGGGCTGGTGGTCGTAGAGGCCGACCAGCTCGACGTGGGCCGGGTCGTAGCGTTCGGCGAGGAATGCGGGACTCCCCCGCCACAGCCCGAGGTACGCGTCGTGGTGCGGGTGGTCGGCGATCCGCTGGTATTCCTCGGTCACCTGGGCCAGGTCGGCGTCCTGCATCAGCCAGAAGGCCGCCTTGGGGTGGGTCACCCAGGTGTGCAGCAGCGCGGCGTCGGCGTCCGGGTCGAGCGTCCGCAGCGCGAACTCACCGAGCCGCTCGTCGGCGCGGGTGAAGACGACGCTCACGATGTCATCCCGGCGGGAGCGCCGAACTCCTGGAAGGTGATGCTCTTCTCGATCGGGTAGTGCTCCCGGCCGAGCAGCTCACGGATGATCCACGAGTTGCGGTAGGCGCCCATGCCCAGGTCCGGTGAGGTGACGCTGTGCGTGTGGGTGCCCGCGTTCTGCAGGAAGATGCCCCGCCCGCTGTGGTCGATGCTGTAGTTGCGGGCCACGTCGAAGCGGCCGTGCGCGTCCCAACGGATCCGCTCGTGCACCGGCGCGAGGAACTCCGGCACTCGATAGTGGTAGCCGGTGGCCAGCACCAACCCCTCGGTACGCAGGGCGAAGTCGCGCTCCTGCTCCACCTGACGCAACCCCAGCGTGTACGCCCCGTCCTGGTGACCGGCGCTGACCAGCTCGGTGTTGGTGAGCAGGCGGGTGTTCACCGGCCCGTTGACGCTGTGCGCGTAGAGCAGGTCGAAGATCTCGTTGATCAGGTCGGCGTTGATCCCCTTGAACAGGCCCTTCTGCTCGGACTCCAGCCGGTAGCGGGTCTCCTCGGGCAGGCCGTGGAAGTAGTCCACGTAGTCCGGTGAGGTCATCTCCAGCGTCAGCTTGGTGTATTCGAGTGGGAAGAACCGCGGCGAACGGGTGACCCAGTTGAGCTGGTAGCCGTACCGTTCGATGTCGCCGAGCAGGTCGTGGTAGATCTCGGCCGCGCTCTGCCCGCTGCCCACCACGGTGATGCTGCGCTTGGTGCGCAGCGCGGTCCGGTGCTCCAGGTAGCGGGAGTTGTGCACGGGGTCGCCGGGGAGCCCGGCCACGGCGTCGGGCAGGTGTGGCGGGGTGCCCGTGCCGAGCACCAGGTGCCGGGCCCGATACTCGACGGTCTCCCCCGTGCCGGTGCGGGCCCGCACCACGTACCGCTCGTCGGCGGAGTCGTACGCCACAGTGGTCACGGTCTGACCGAAGCGCAGGTTCGGCAGCTTCGCCGCCGCCCACCGGCAGTACGCGTCGTACTCGCTGCGCAGTGGGTAGAAGCTCTCCCGGATGTAGAACGGGTAGAGCCGGCCGATCTCCTTGAGGTAGTTGAGGAAGGAGTACGGCGACGTCGGGTCGGCGAGGCTGACCAGGTCGGCGATGAACGGGGTCTGCAACCGGGCCGACTCCAGCAGCATGCCGGGGTGCCAGGCAAGGCTCGGCCGGGCCTCCAGGAACACCCCGTCCAGCTCGTCGATCGGCGCGGTGAGGCAGGCCAGGCCCAGGTTGTACGGGCCCAGCCCGATGGCGATGAAGTCGTGGGTGGACATCGGAGTCTCCAGGCGCGGGTTCGTGGTCACCGGCGTCAGCCGACGTGGCAGGTCAGGTCGACGGTGGCGTGGTCGTGCACGTACCGGCCTGCGTGGGTGGCGATCAGGTCCAGCACGTAGCCGACGTCGTCGACGGTGGTGGCCGGGTTGAGCAGGGTGAACTTCAGGAAGTGCCGGCCGTCCACCCGGGTCCCGGCGACCACGGCGAGGCCGGAGGCGGCCAGCGCCTCCCGGGCGTGCAGGTTGGCGGCGTCGGCCAGCTCACGGCCCGGGCCGGTGGGCAGGTAGCGGAAGACCACCGTGCTCAGCTCGGAGCGGGTCACCACCTCGAAGCGGGGGTCCTCGCTGACCAACTGCCAGGCGTCGGCGGCCCGGTCGACCACCTCGTCGAAGAGCGCGCCGAGCGCGTTCGGGCCCATCACCCGCAGGGTGAGCCAGAGCTTCAGCGCGTCGAAGCGGCGGGTGGTCTGCAGGCTCTTGTCGACCTGGTTGGGGATGCGCTGCTCGACCATCCGCGCCGGGTTGAGGTAGTCGGCGTGATAGGTGGCGTGCCGCAGCACCCGCCGGTCGCGGACCAGCAGCGCGCTGGAGCTGACCGGCTGGAAGAACGACTTGTGGAAGTCGACGGTCACCGAGTCGGCCCGCTCGATGCCGTCGAGCAGGTGCCGCCGCGTCGGTGAGACGAGCAGACCGCAGCCGTACGCGGCATCGACGTGCAGCCAGACGCCGGCCCCCGCGCAGATCCCGCCCAGGTCCGTGAGCGGGTCGATGGAGCCGAAGTCGGTGGTGCCGGCGGTGGCGACGACGGCCATCACCACCAGCCCGGCCTGCCGGCACCGAGCGATCTCCTCGCGGACGGCGGCCGGCCGGATCCGCCGCCGGGCGTCGGTGGGCACCGCGATCACCGCGTCCGGGGCGAGGCCGAGCAGCTTGGCCGACTTCTGCACGCTGAAGTGACCGGCCGCGGAGGTGAGGACGCGCAGTCGGGGCAGCAGGTCGGCGCGCGCCGCCGCGCCGATCGCCTCGGCGCACGCCTCCTCCCGGGCCAGCAGCAGCGCCTGGAGGTTGGACTGGCTGCCGCCGCTGGTGAAGACGCCATCCGCGCTGGGGCCGAGGCCGATCCGCTCGGCGGTCCAGTCGATCAGTCGCCGTTCGATGAGAGTGGCCCCGGCGCTCTGGTCCCAGGTGTCCAGCGACGAGTTCACGGCGGTCAGCACCGCCTCGCCGAGCAGCGCAGGAATGACCACCGGGCAGTTGAGGTGGGCGAGGTAGCGGGGGTGGTGGAACCAGACGGCGTCGCGCAGGTAGACGTCCTCCAACTCGTCCAGCGCGGCGCCGGCGTCGCCCAGCGGCCGGTCCAGGTCCACCCGGTCGACCAGGGGGGCCAGCTCGGCCGGGGTGATCCCGGTGACCGGGCGGTCCACGGAGGCCACCCGGCGGGCAACCCGGTCGACGCCGTCGGCGATCGTGCGCCGGTACTGCTCGACCGAGCCGCCATGCAGCAGGTGGGCTCGCGCGGCGGCGGGCGCCGTCGGCGGCGCGGTGGTCTCGACGGGGTACGTCGGCACGGTCATGGCGTCAGCTGACCTTCTTCGCGTTGCGGATGGCGGTGGCGAGGTTCTCCAGCAACGGCGCGGAGCCGGCGTACGAGAAGCGGGGCACCGCGTCCCACGGGGTCACCTGGTTGGCCTTGACCGCCGGCAGCTGCTGCCAGGTCGGCTTGGCGGCGAGGTCCTTGGGTTGAAGCGCGGTGCTGCGGTTGTCCAGGAGGATCAGGTCGGCCGGGAACTTGCCGGTGCTCTCCCAGCTCAGCGCCTCGAAGTAGTCGCCGGCTTCGAGCTTGGTGGGGACCACGATGTCGACGCCCAGCTCGGCGAAGTACATCAGGTCGGTGCTGACCTTCGGGTTGGAGACGTAGAAGAGGTCGGGGCTGCCGGAGCAGGCCATCACCTTGATCCCGGGGTTGGCCTTGACCGCCTGCCGGACCGCCTCGGCGGCGGCGTCGAAGCGGGCCTTCGCGTCGGTGACCTTCTTCGCGGACAGGTCCGCGCCGAGCGACTCGGCCAGCGCGGCGTACCGCTCGATGGGCTTGGTCATCGGCACGCGGGCGGTGGTGATCGCCACGCTGGGCGCGAGCGGGAGGATCTTGTCCTTGCTCTCGTCCGGCACGTACCAGAGCGCGTCCGGGTCGTACATGTGGGTGACCAGCAGTTCCGGGCGCAGCGCCGCGTACTTCTCCAGGCTGAACTCGCCCCACACGTTGCCGAGGATCTCGACGGCTTCGACGTTCAGGTCGCCGGCCTGCGGGTCGGCCGTGCCGTCAGCGCGCTTGGTCTCCCCGAACACGCCGACGATCTGCTTGTCGAGACCGAAATCGATCAGAGCCGCCGCCACGCCGGTGAAGGCCACCACACGGGCCGGGCGGGCCGCCGCCTCGACCTTCTTGGTGCGGTCGTCGGTGAACGACCAGGGGCCACTTCCGTTGCTGGTGGCGGGCTTTGCGGTGTCGTCCTTGCCGCAGCCGGCGAGCAGGGCGGCCAGGGTGGCGGCGCCACCGGCGGCCAGGAGGCCACGGCGGGAGAGGCGACGGGCGGACAGTGCGTCGGGCATGGTTGTTGTCTTTCGATCAAGGGGTGGCCGGGGTCGACCGGGGCAGCGGGGTTAGGTTAGCCTAACCTCGGTCATTGTCAACAGCGGTACGCCGTGTCGCCACAACCCCGGAGCCCACACTGGACGCCACACCCACCGTCACCAGGCCGGCACTACAAGTGCCGGACAGGAGTACGGTCGCACCCCCGGTCCGGCGCGGCCGTCAGGCGGCCCGCGCCGCCGGCCTGGTCGCCGCCGTGGCACTGCTCGGCGTGATCGTGGTGCTCAGCATCGCGGTCGGGGCGAAAGCCATGCCGCTCGCCGACGTCTGGTCCGGGTTGCTGCACCAGGACGCCACCGAATACGCCGTGGTGCACCGGATGCGCCTGCCGCGCACCCTGCTCGGGTTGCTCGCCGGCGCCGCGCTCGGCGTCGCCGGGGCGGTCATGCAGGCCCTCACCCGCAACCCGCTGGCCGACCCGGGGCTGCTCGGCATCAACGCCGGCGCGTCCGCGGCCGTCGCCACCGCCGCCGCCTTCCTGGGCGTCACCGCCGTCGGCGGGTACGTCTGGTTCGCGCTGCTCGGCGCGGCGGTGGTGACCGCTCTCGTCTACGCCGTCGGCGGCGGGCGGGGCGCCACCCCGGCCCGCCTCGCGCTGGCCGGCGCGGCGCTCAACGCCACCCTCTACTCGTACGTGAGCGCGGTGATGCTGCTGGACACGGCCTCGCTGGAACGGCTGCGGTTCTGGACGGTCGGATCACTGGCCAGCGCGGACTCCGCGACCGTGACCCGGGTGCTGCCGTTCATCCTGGTCGGCCTGCTGGTCGCGCTCGGCGCCGCCCGCCCCTGAACGCGCTCGCGCTCGGCGACGACGCGGCGCGGGCACTGGGCGCTCGACCCGCGCTGATCCGCGCCGCCGTGATCGTCGCGGTCACCCTGCTCTGCGGCGCGGCGACCGCCGCGTGCGGCCCGATCGTCTTCGTCGGGCTGCTGGTGCCGCACCTGGTGCGCGCGCTGACCGGCCCGGATCTGCGCTGGCTGCTGCCGTACTGCGCGGTGCTCGCGCCCGCGCTGCTGCTCGGCGCCGACGTGCTCGGTCGGGTGCTGGGCCGGCCCGGTGAACTCCAGGTCGGCATGGTGACCGCCGTGCTGGGCGGCCCGCTCTTCCTGTGGTTGGTCACCCGTGGACGGGTGGCCCACCCGTGAGCGATCGAACCAGCGAACTCAGCACTGTGGCGCGTCGCGCCATCGCGGAGCGAAGCGGAGCAATGGCGTGACTGTCATCCGTACCGCGGGCGGGTTGTCCCTGCGGTTCCGCCCCCGCGCGCTGGCCGTCGGCGCGGGCGCCGCGCTGCTCGCGGCCGGGCTCGGCCTGATCGCCGTGGGCAGTGGTGACTACCCGATGGGCCCGGCCGACGTGCTGCGCACGCTCGTCGGCGGCGGCTCACCGGCGGAGCAGTTCATCGTGCACGAGCTACGACTGCCCCGACTGGTCACCGCCCTGCTGGTCGGCGCCGCACTGGCTCTCGCCGGCACGGTGTTCCAGTCGCTGGTCCGCAACCCGCTGGGCAGCCCGGACATCCTCGGCTTCACCCAGGGCGCGTCGACCGGAGCACTGGTGGTGGTCGTCCTCGGCGGTAGCAGCCTGGCGCTGGCCGGCGCGGCGGTCGTCGGTGGGCTCGGCACCGGCCTGGTGATCTACGCGCTGGCCTGGCGGCGCGGAGTGCACGGCTACCGGCTCATCCTGGTCGGCATCGGCGTCGCCGCGATTCTGACCGGCGTCAACGGCTACCTGCTGACCAGGGCGCCGCTGATGGAGGCCGCCCGCGCGGTGCTCTGGCTCACCGGCAGCCTGGACGGGCGGGGCTGGGCCAACGCCGGGCCGCTGCTCGCCGTCATGGTCGTGCTGGTGCCGCTGGTGCTCATCGGCTGTGCCCCGGCGCTCCGGATGATGGAGTTGGGCGACGACACGGCCAGCGCGCTCGGCGTTCCGGTGCGCCGGCTGCGCCTGGTGCTGCTCGCCGCGGCGGTGCTGCTGGTCTCGTTCGCGGCAGCCGCCGCCGGGCCGGTGTCCTTCGTGGCGCTCGTCGCGCCACACGTGACGAAACGGCTGACCCGGGCGCCCGGCCCGAACCTACTGCCGTCGATGGCCGTCGGCGCGGCACTGCTGGTCGGCGCCGACCTGCTGGCCCAACGCGCGTTCCCCGGACACCAACTCCCGGTCGGGGTGGTGACCGGAGTGCTCGGCGGCGGCTACCTGGTCTGGCTGCTGGCGATGGAACGCCGGGCGGGCCGGCTGTGAACACTCGCGACGCCCTCGAAGGAGTTTCAATGCACCCCGGCAGTTCCCGGCTCGGCGGCACCGCGCTGACCCTCGCCTACGACCAGCGCACCATCGCCGAGGACCTGACCGTGGCGGTGCCCGACAACTCCTTCACCGTGATCATCGGCCCGAACGCGTGTGGCAAGTCGACTCTGTTGCGTGCGCTGTCCCGGATGCTGCGCCCCAGCGCCGGCACGGTGCTGCTGGACGGGCGGGACATCCACGACCTGCCGGCCCGCAAGGTGGCCCGCACACTCGGCCTGCTGCCGCAGTCGTCGATCGCGCCGGACGGGATCAGCGTCGCCGAGTTGGTCGCGCGGGGCCGTTACCCCCACCAGGGGCTGCTCCGGCAGTGGTCGCGCGAGGACGAACGGGTCGTCGACGAGTCGATGGCCGCGACCGGCGTCGACGATCTCGCCGACCGGCCGGTGGACGAGCTCTCCGGCGGGCAACGGCAGCGGGTCTGGATCGCCATGGCGCTGGCCCAGCAGACCCCGCTGCTGCTGCTCGACGAGCCGACCACGTTCCTCGACATCGCCCACCAGATCGAAATCCTGGACCTCTGCGCCCGGCTGCACGAGGAGCAGGGGCGCACACTCGTCGCGGTGCTGCACGACCTGAACCACGCCGCCCGCTACGCCACGCACCTGATCGCCATGCGCGACGGACGCGTGGTGGCCGCCGGAGAGCCGGCGTCGGTGGTCACCGCCGACCTGGTGGCGGAGGTGTTCGGGCTGCCCTGCCGGGTCATCGACGACCCGGAGACCGGCACCCCGCTGGTCGTCCCCGCCGCCCGGCGCCGAGCCACCGCGCCGGAGCGGACATGAGTGCCCGGCGATTCCGCGACCCGTGGGGCGTACCGCACCTGCGGGCCGACGACCCGCTCGCGCTGGCGGCGGCGCAGGGCCTGGTGACCGCGTACGACCGGGCCTGGCAGATCGAGGTGGAACGGCACCGCGCTCAGGGCACCAGCGCGGCGTTCCTCGGCGTCGACGCGCTCGGTTGGGACCGGTTCGCCCGGCAGGTACGGCTCGACGACACCGCACGCCGCTGCCACGCGGCGCTGGATGCGGCGACCGCCGAGTGGGTGGGCGCCTACGTCGGCGGAGTCAACGCGGGTCTCGCCGCCGGGGCGTCCCGCGCGCCGGAGTTCGCCGCCACCGGGCTGAGCCCGGGCCGGTGGGAGCCGTGGACACCGCTCGCGGTCTGGCTGGGCCACCACATCCTGTTCGCGGGGTTCCCCGGCAAACTCTGGCGCGAGCACGTGGCGCAGCGGCTCGGCCCGGACGCGGTCGAGGCGTTCGCCACCGACGGGCTGGCCGTCGCCGGCAGCAACGGGTGGCTGCTCGCCGCCGAGCACACCGGCACCGGAGCCGCGCTGCTCGCCGGCGACCCACACCGCTTCCTTGAGGATCCCGGTGTCTACCAGCAGATCCGGCTGGCCTGCCCAGAGTACGACGTGGTCGGGCTGGCGGTGCCGGGCGTCCCGGGGATCGCGCACTTCGGGCACACCGGCGGGGTGGCCTGGTCGATCACCAACGCGATGGCCGACTACCAGGACCTGTACGCCGAGCGGTTGCGCCGCCACGGCCACCAGGTGCAGGCCCTCGGCCCGGACGGTTGGCGGGAAGCCCACCGCCATGTCGAGACGATCGAGGTGGCCGGGGCGGACCCGGTCGAGGTCGAGGTGGTGGAGACCGACCGGGGTCCGGTGATCGTCGGCGGGCCGGACGACGAGACGGCCATCAGCCTGCGCTACCCGCCTCGGGTCCGCGCCGAACTCGGCTTCGCGACGCTGCCGGAGCTGCTGCGCGCCCGTACCGTGACCGATGTGGACCGCGCACTGCGGCACTGGGTGGAGCCGGTCAACGTGGTGCAGGCGGCGGACACCGCCGGAGGGCTGCTGCACCGGGTCGCCGGTGCGGTGCCGGTACGGCATCCGGACAACGGCCGACGGGTGGTCCCCGCGTGGGACGCCGCGTACGCCTGGCAGGACTGGTACGCACCGATGCCCCGCGCCGACGTGATCGGTCGGGCGGTGATGGCCAACGAGCGGGGACTCGCGGCGCCGCTCGGGGTCGAGTTCGCCCCGCCGCACCGGGCGCACCGCATCGCCGAGCTGCTCGACGCCGGTCGGGCCTGGACGGCCGACGAGATGGCCGCGGTGCACACCGACACGTACCTGGGCTCGGCCGGGCCACTGCTGGCGGTGCTGGCCGCGTCGACCGGGCTCGGCCCGGCCGCCGCCGCGCTGCGCGAACGGCTGCTGCGCTGGGACCGACGGATGGCCGCCGACAGCACCGACGCGGCGGCCTTCGCCATCCTGCGGGCGGCTGTCGTACGCCGGATCGCCGCCCACCCGGCGCTGGCCGCGCTGGTCGATCCGCCCGCGTACCCGGAGGTGTTCGCGCCCTGGTTGGCGCTGACGCCGCGCGTCGGTTACGCGCTGGAGCATCTGCTGGGCGCGACCCCGCTGCCCGGCGTGGACGTGGCCGCGCTGGTGAGCGCGGCGGCCGAGGAGGTCGCCGACGAAGCAGCCCGGCAGGTGCGCTGGGGGGACCTGCACCGGCTGGTGCCGTGGCGTGCGCTGCCCGACCCGGACGAGGGGCCCGGCCCCCGGCTCGACGGTGACCACGACTGTGTGTTGGCCACCTCGAGCGTGCCCGGGGTCACCCACTGGTGCTTCCGGGGGCCGGCGGCGCGCTTCGTCTGGGACCTGGCCCAACGCGCGGACAGCCGCTGGGTGGTTCCACTGGGGGCCTGCGGGGTGCCCGGCGACTCGCACCACGACGACCAGAGCCCTGCCTGGCTGGCCGGAGACCTACTGCCGGTGATCACGGACTGGGACCAGCTCCGCGAGGAGCGCGGCTGACGCGAGCGGAACGCGAACCGGCCGCCGGCCGGGATGCGCGAGGCACCCCGACCGGCGGCCGGTGCGTCGATCTTGCACTTTCGGTCACCGATGCGCCCCGGTTCGGGGCTTTCGTCGGGACAGCAAGTGCAAGATCGGCGCGGGGGTTGGCGCGGGGGGTTAGCGCGCGGGGGTTCCGAGGGTGGTCAGCTCGGCGAGTTGGTCCAGCTGGTTCGGGTCGGACAGGGCTGAGCCGACCGCTACCACCCGTACGCCTGCTTGTAGGAACGCGGCGGCGTTGCCGGCGTCCAGGCCGCCGGTCGCGACGAAGCGTAGTTGCGGCAGCGGGCCGGCTACGGCCTTGAACCAGGCCGGCCCGAGGGAGATCGCGGGGAACGCCTTGAGCCAGGTGAGGCCGTGCCGCAGCGCCTGCTGGGCCTCGGTGGGGGTGGCCACACCGGGCAGGTGCGGCAGACCACGCGCGGCGGCGGCGTCGGCGACCGCGAGGTCCAGGCCGGGCGCGACGGTGAACGTGGCGCCCGCGTCGGCCGCGGCGGCGACCTGGTCGACGTCGAGCACGGTGCCGGCACCGACGATCCGGCCACGCTCGGCACCCGCCTCGACGGCGGCGCGCAGCGCCGGCACCGCGTCGGCGGTGGCGACCGGCACCTCCACCACGTCGATGCCGAGGTCCCAGGCACGCTCGGCGAGCCGGACGGTCTCGCCGACCGGCAGGCCGCGCAGGATCGCCATCACCCGGGCACCGCCGAAGATGTGGTCGAAGTCCGCTGTGGTCATGGTGCACTCCATCCGAGGTCGCGGTGAAACTGCTGCGTGGTGGCCCAGTCGACACCAGGCGACACGACTCAGGCCTCCGCCCGCGCGCCGGTCAGGTCGAGCGGCGACCAGGCGTCGGCGGGGGCGTCGAGCAACCGCTCGAACCAGGCCCAGGGCGGCAGCGGCGCGTTGTCTCCGGTGCTGCCCAGCGCCTGCGCCGCGACCAGGTGGCCGAGGCGCAGCCGCCGAAGCGTGTCGAGGCCGCGCAGCAGCCCGGCGAGGTAGCCGCCGGCGAACGCGTCTCCGGCGCCGACCGGCTCCACCACCGTCACCCGGGGAGCGGGTACGAAGACCGGTTCGGCGTCGCGGCACAGTGCGGTGGCGCCCACCGAGCCGTCCTTGACCACCACCGTCTCCGGGCCGGGCAACAGCTGGCGTACGGCCATCGGGTCGGCGGTGCCCCACAGCGTTTCTGCCTCGTCCTGACCGACGAAGACCAGGTCGCAGCGGTCAGCGAGGTCGCGCAGCACCGGCGCGGCCTGCTCGGCGGGCCACAGCCGGGCCCGGTGGTTGACGTCGAAGCTGATCAGCGCCCCCGCCAGTGGCCGGTCGGCCACCGCGTGCTCGACCAGCGCCCGACAGGAGGCGGAGAGCGCCGGGGTGATCCCGGACAGGTGCAGCACACGGGCACCGGCCAGCCTCGGGTCGGCGAGCGTGCCCGGGTCCATCCGGGAGGCCGCCGACCCGGCCCGGTAGTAGTGCACGGTGGTGCCCTCCGGGCCCGGGTCCTTGACGTACAGACCGGTGGGGGCGGCAGGGTCCACGCGCACCTGGTCGACGCGGACGCCGGCGGCGGCGACGTGCCGGACGACGGCCCGGCCGAAGGGGTCGTCGCCGACCCTGCTCACCCAGCCCGCCCGGTGCCCCAGTCGGGCCAGGTAACCGGCCACGTTGGACTCGGCGCCGCCGACCGACACGGCGACCCGCTCGGCGTGCTCCAGCGGCTCACCGGGGTCGGGGCAGAGCACCACCATCGTCTCCCCCACCGTCGCCACCTCAACCGCAGGGGCACCGGCCGGGACGGTCGCTCGATCATGTCGAGGGTCGGTCGGCATGGGGGCACACGTCCTCGCGGCGGGGTCCGGGGCGCCGCCGAGCCTAGGTGCGTTGCGCGGGACGGGCAACCCCGTCCCGCGCACACCGACGGTCAGGGCAGCGTCAGCCCGTACGCGGCCAGCACCTCCCCGATCGGCTGGTAGTAGGTGGTGCCGCCCGAGGTGCAGTTGCCGCTGCCACCGGAGAGGATGCCGATGATGGTGCCGGTGGACGCCACGTAGAGCGGTCCGCCGCTGTCTCCCGGTTCGGCGCAGATGTTGGTGCGGATCAGGCCGGTGACCGCGCCGCCGGCGTAGTTGACGGTCTGGTTGAGGCCGGTGACGGTGCCGCACCGCACCCCCGTGGTGACGCCGCTGCGGCACACCGCCTGACCGACGTACGCGTTGCCGGCGCCGTAGATCGTGAGCAGCCCGGGGTAGGTGTAGACCGCGCTGGGATGGGCGATCCGGCCGGTGTAGCGGATCAGGCCGTAGTCGTTGCTGGGATAGCTGGTGGCGGTGCGGGTGCCGAGCACGGTGGTCTGCGCGCTGTCGGCGTACCAGGTGCTGGCGGTGGTGGTGCAGTGCCCGGCGGTGATCACGTAGTAGGTGCTGCCGCTGCGCACGTTCGCACCGAGCGAGCAGCGAGCGCCGCCACCGTAGATGCCCTGCCCGGCGGCGATCAGGGTGCGCAGCGTTCCGGGCTCTCGGCGCAGCAGGGCGCCGGCCCGCTCGGCCGTCGCCCGCAGCGTCGCCAGGTCGGTGGGGGCCACGGTGTCGTCGACGGTGAGGGTCATCCGGCCGGTGGCCGGGTCGAGGCCCCAGGCGGTGCCCGCTGTGCGTACCCCGGCCAGCACCGCCGCCGCGTCGGCGGCGGGCGCGGCGGCCCGGTCGGGCACGGCGGCCTGCGCCGCGCCGGGCGCGACGAGCAGGAGGATGGTCAGGACGAGGGCGGCGAGCGGAGAGCGGCGCATCCGAACCTCCGAAGAGATCGAGATCGATGGATGCCGCCAAGCATCGCCCGTCGTGTGACGCCGTGGCAACCTCAGGTCGCCCTCTTCCCCGATCGGCGGGAATCGCCGATCCGGGGACGGGCCACGCCGGCGCCGCCGATAATCCTCGGAGACACGGCGGGAGGCCGGGCATGACCACCGGAGGCACCGCGGCACTGGTACGCCGGCCGGACGGGTCGACCCGGGCCACGCTGCTGGAGTTGCTCTTCGACGTGGTCTTCGTGGCCGCCCTCGCGCTGACCTCCAAGCTGCTGGCCGAACGCGACTCCTGGGCCGGCGGAGCGTCGGTACTGCTGATGCTGACGGCGATCTGGTGGACCTGGTCGGTCACCTCCACCACGACCGAGTTCTACGACCCGCAGCAACGCCCGATCCAGGCCATCCTGATGGTCGCCATGGTCGGGTCGGTGGGGATGGCGGCATCGCTGCCCCTGGTCTCCAACGGGCACGCGATGGTCTTCGCGATCGCGTACGTCGCCACGCACGTGATTCGCGGCATCGTCCTGGTCGCCACGTTGCACCGCCAGGGACACCGGGCGGCCATGGAGCGGGCCACACGTTTTGTGTTCTGGTTCGTGGTGTCCGGCGTTTTCTGGATCGCCGGCGCGCTGTCCGGCACGGCGAACTGGTGGCTCTGGACGGCCGCGATCGCGATCGATCTGATCTCCGCGGCGGCCCGCTACCCCACACCGTGGCTGGGCCGGGTGCCTGTTGCCCAGTACCAGGGGACAACCGGGCACCTGGGCGAGCGGTACCAACAGTTCGTCATCCTGGCCCTCGGCGACATCATCCTCGTGCCCACTCTGCAGGTCAGCCAGACCGATTTCGACAGCCTCCGGGTCACCTCCCTGCTCTGCGCCTTCGCCACCATGCTGCTGCTCTGGCAGATTTACGTCTTCCGGGCCGCCGAGTTGGTCCGCGACCTCGACCCTCCGGCCCGCGGCCGGGCATCCCGGCTGGCCCCGTACACCCACTTGGTGATGCTGGCCGGTGTGGTCGGTACGGCGGCCGCCTTCGACCTGGTCGTCGCCCGGCCGACCGGAACGACGCCGGCGCGGTGGCTCATGCTGATCGTCGGCGGCCCGACGCTGTTTGTGATCGGCCGCGTCCTGTTCACCCTGCTGGTGTCCACGGTCGTGCCGTGGCGACGAATGGCCTGGCTGCCACTGCCACTGCTGGTGCTGCCATGGGCCGGCGGCTGGCCGCCGGTGCTGGTCACCGCAACCGTGGCGCTCGGGCTGGCAGGTCACTGTTTGGTTCCCGCCGGCACTCCCCGGGCCACCACGTCCGGGCTGGAGATGAGGCGGCCCGACCGCTGACCGGACCGGATCAGACGAGCTGTCGACCGACCCACTCGGCGAGGTCCCGGGCGCATGCGTCCACCGACTCCCGCCAGGTCCGGGCCGCGCCGTCGCCGGCCTCGTCGCTGACCTGCTTGACCAGCCGGCACGGCACACCGGCCTGCGCGGCGGCCCACGCCACCGCGTACCCCTCCATGTCGACCAGGTCGGCACGCTGCGCCAACCGGTCCCGCGCCGCGTCGTCGGCCACGAACGTGTCGCCGGTGGCCAGCACCGCGCCCTCGGTGGCCAGCGACAGCGGGGCCCCGTAGGTCTCGCCGGTGAGCGTCCGCAGCAGGTCGGTGTCCAGGTCGTGCTGAAGCACGGTGGCGACCTCGTGGATGCCGGCCCAGCCGGGGCGCAACGCGCCGGCCGTACCCAGGTTGAGCAGCAGGGAGGGACGCGGCCCGGCGGCCAGCACCGCGGCCACCGCGCTGGCGGCGTTCACCTTGCCCATGCCGGTGAGCAGCACCGGCAGCTCGGGCGGCAGGTAACGCGCCTCTTCCCCGACGGCGAGCACCACCAACGGATGATCGGCGCGGACCATACCCCGAAGATTCACCGGAGCATCGTACGGGCGCCCCGATGGCGACGCTCGACCGGTTCGGCGGCGTCAGCCCCCGGCGGTGACCGTGGTGGCGGTTACCGTGCCGTCGGCCGCCGGGCCCCCCTGCACGGTGACGCTCTGCCCGGCCTTGAGGCCGCTCAGCTTGCTGACCTTGGCGGTGCGGACGGCGGTGTCGTCGGTGGTACGCACGGTGATCACGGTGCCGTCGGCGGTCTCCAGGTAGAGCGTTCCGCCGTCGACCAACTTCACCTTCCCGCTGGTGGTCGTCGGCGCGGTCGCGCCACCGGTCGCACCCGTGCCGCTCGGCCCGGCACCGCTCTGGCCACGCCCGCCGGCGCCCGGGAACGCGGTGGGAACACCACCCGGGAAGCCGGCCCGGCCCGACCCGGCGGTGCTCGACGACTCACCCCAGCGTTGCTGCACGTGAACCCCGCCGAGGAAACCGGCCAGCACCAGCACGAGCGCGCCGAGCGCCAGGGTCGCCCGGTTCCACCAGCGGCGCGGCGCCGCTGCGGCGAGCGCGGCGGTCAGGTCGCGATCCGGGGCGCCCGCCGAGGCCGTCGGGTGGTCGGCTACCCGGTCGAAGATGACGGTGTCGCTGCTGTCCATGTCGGTTCCTCGCATGTCGGCCTACTCGTAGCGCAGGGCGTCGATGGGGCGCAGCCGGGCCGCCCGGGCTGCCGGAAGGCCGCCGAAGAACAGGCCGATCGCGACCGAGACCCCGAGGGCCAGCCCCACCGAGCTGGGCACGATCACCGGGTGGACGCCGACAATGGTGAACCGGGCACCGATCAGCGCCGCCGCCACGCCGAGCGCCCCTCCGAGGAGGCTCAGCAGGGTCGCCTCCACCAGGAACTGGGTCAGCACGGTACGTCGGCGGGCGCCGAGTGCCTTGCGGAT
Source organism: Micromonospora sp. LH3U1 (assembly GCF_028475105.1). Classification (NCBI taxonomy): domain Bacteria; kingdom Bacillati; phylum Actinomycetota; class Actinomycetes; order Micromonosporales; family Micromonosporaceae; genus Micromonospora; species Micromonospora sp. LH3U1. The sequence goes on from NZ_CP116936.1 coordinate 4,015,999, forward strand.
GCCGATCTCGCGGGTCCGTTCGGTCACCGTGACCAGCATGATGTTGGTGATGCCGATGCCGCCGACCAGCAGGCTGATCGCGGCCACCGCGCCCAGAAGCACGGTGAACGTCTCGGCCGTCTCGGACTGGGTCTGCAACAGCTGCGCGGCGTTCTGAATCCGGTACGGGGTGCTGCCCGAGGTGGACGCGGGCAGGCGCTGGGCGAGCACCGTGGAGATCTGCCCCTGTGCCGCCGTCACCCGGTCCGGATCGGTCGCCTCCACCAGGATGGAGTTGAGCGGCCCGTATCCGGTGAGCACCTCACGTACCGCCCGCAGTGGGGCGATCGCCGTGTCGTTGGCGTCCTGGAAGCCGGTCGAGGACTTCGCTGCCAGCACCCCGACCACGGTGAAGAGCGCGCCGCCCACGGTGACCTGCCGGCCCACCGGGTCCACCCCGGCGAACAGCTCGTCGGCCACGGTGCGGCCGAGCACCACCACCCGGCGGCCCTGCGCCTCGTCGTCGGCGCTGAAGGCGGCGCCGCTGGCGACCGGCGAGTTGGCCGCGGTGAACCAGCTGGACCGGGTGCCGACGAACTGCGGCACCTCGTGCTCGGCCCCGTCGAACGTGACGGTGGTGCTGGTGGTCATCAGCGGGGAGACCGATCGTACGTCGGGCGCGAGCACCGGGTCGGCGAGCGCGTCGGCGACCTGGAGGGTCAACCCGCCACCGCTGCCGCCCCGGCTGGTGCCGGTCACCGTCAGCGTGTTGGTGCCCAGGGCCTCGATCCGACTCGTGATCGCTTGAGCGGAGCCGTTGCCGACCGCGACCAGCAGGATCACCGCGGCGACCCCGATCAGGATGCCCAGCATGGTCAGCGCCGAGCGCAGCTTGTTGGCGGCCACCCCGCGCAGTGCGAACCGGACGGTCTCGGCGAGGCTCATCGCCGCACCCCCGCCGCCGAGTGCCGCCCGCTCTGCCGGACGTCCGAGCGGACCTGGCCGTCGAACAGCCGGATCAGCCGCCCGGCCCGGGCGCCCACCTCCGGCTCGTGGGTGATCAGCACGATGGTCCGGCCGGCCGCGTTGAGCTGATCGAAGACCGCCAGGATGTCGTCGGTGGAGCGGCTGTCCAGGTTGCCGGTCGGCTCGTCGGCGAGCACCAACGCCGGCTCGGTGACCAACGCCCTGGCCACCGCGACCCGCTGCTGCTGGCCGCCGGAGAGCTGGTTGGGCTGGTGGCCGGCCCGGTCGGCCAGTCCCACGGCGTCCAGCGCGGCGAGCGCCCGCCGCCGCCGCTGGCCGGCCCGCACCCCGGCGTACGCCAGCGGCAGCTCGACATTGGCCAGCGCGCTGGTCCGCGGGATCAGGTTGAACGCCTGGAAGACGAAACCGATGAGCCGGTTGCGGACCAGGGCGAGCTGGCGGTCGGCGAGCTGGCCGACGTCCACACCGTCCAGTAGGTACTGCCCGTCGGAGGGCACGTCGAGGCAGCCGAGGATGTTCATCAGGGTCGACTTGCCGGAGCCGGAGGATCCCATGATCGCCACGTAGTCGCCGGCTGCGACGGCCAGCGAGACCCCGCGCAGGGCGTGCACCGCCGCTGGCCCCTCGCCGTACACCTTGGTCAGCGCGCGGACGTCCAGAACCGGGCGGCGCGCGGCGTCTCCGGGGGTCATCAGCGGGTTCCGTTCCCGCCCCGGGCACCGCCGCCGTTGAGGCCGCCGCCGCCCGGGAAGCCACCGCCGCCCGGCAGGCCGGCCCCACCGGGGAACCCGCCGCCGGTGCTGCCCGTGCCGCTGCTCTGCGGCAGCACCACCCGGTCCCCCTCGGTCAGCCCTTCGGTGATCTCGTACGCCTGGTCGCCGGCGAGACCCACCGTGACCCGGCGGCTCTCCTGCCCGGTCTCGGTCACCACCGAGACGGTGTGCCGGTCGCCGGTGCCGGAGACCGCGGCCGAGTTGACCAGCAGCACGTCCTGAGCGGTGCCGGTGACCACGCTGACCCGTACGGTCTGCCCTGGCTTGGCGCCGATCGGCAGCTTGGTCACGCTGACCGTGACCCCGTAGGTGGCCACGTTGTTGGTGGTGCTGGCCTGCGGGTCGACCGCGACCACCGTCCCCGGGGCCACCGCGCCCTGCAACGCGTTCCAGGTGATGGTGGCGGCCTGGCCATCCTTGAGCTTGGTCGCGTCCGCCTCGGCGAAGCCGGCGGTGACCTGGAGCTTCGTCAGGTCGGCCAGCTCGACGAACCCGCTGGTGGAGCTGGAACCGGAGCCGGTGGAGCCGGTGCCGCCCTGCTGTCCGCCGGAGGAGCCGCCGGTCGCGCCGCTGCTGGCGGACCCGCCGGAGGAACTGCCGACGGTGCCGTTGACCGCGACCACCGTGCCGGCCATCGGCGCGGTCAGGCGGGTACCGCTCACCCCAGCCTGTGCCTCGTCCACCGCCAGCTCGGCCTGGGTGACCGAGTTCTCCGTCGACGAGGTGTCCGAACCGCCCTCCTCGGCGCGGTCCAGGGCGTCCCGCGCGGCGGTCAGGTTCGCCTTCGCCACGTCGAGGTCGCGTTGGGCGGCAGCCGGATCGACGGTGGCCAGTAGTTGGCCCTTCTTCACCAGATCGCCGACCCGCACAGAGATCGCGGTGACGGTACCGGCGGTGGCGAAGCTGGCGCTGGCCGTCGACGCGCTACGCACCGAGCCGTCGGCGGCGACGGTAGCGGTCACGGTGCCCCGGGAGACACTGACGGTCCGGGTGCCGCCGGGCCGGCCGGCCTCCGCCGAGTCGCCGCGCACGGACAGCCAGGCCCAGCAGCCGCCGCCCGCCAGCAGCAGGACCAGGGCGGCGTTGACCGCGACGGGAGGCCGGCGCAGGACGTCCGGCAAGCGCACTCGCATGCCGGCCAGCCTCGCCGGCACGCCTGGGAGGATCTTCGACGCAACCTCAGAGCTGGCTTGGAATCGACGCCGCCGGGTCGTCGGGCGGCGAGGTCGACTCCGGCGGTACGGCGGGCAGCAGCACCCGGAAGGTCGTCCCCGCGCCAGACCCGGTCTCCAGCTCGATCCAGCCGCCGTGCGCGTGCACGATCGACGCGGCGATGGACAATCCCAGCCCGGAACCACCCCCGCTGCCCCGGCCCCGGCTCGGGTCGGCCCGGTACAGCCGCTCGAAGACCCGGCCGGCGTGCTCGGCGGGGACCCCGGGCCCGTCGTCGTGCACCTCCAGCACGGCGAGCCCGTCGGCGACCGACGCGGGCACCGGCCCGGAACGGACCACCGACCCGGCCGGCGGGGTGGCCAGCCGACCGATCCGGACGGTCACCCGGGCCGACGGCTCGGTGTGCTGCACCGCGTTGCCGATCAGATTCGCGGCGACCTGGCGCAGCCGGTGCTCGTCACCGAGCACGGTCGGCGTCTCGAAGGTCGGGTCGTCCTCGGCGAGTGTGCTCAGCCGTATCGGCCGGCCGGGCGTACGGGCGTGCGTGTCCCGGATGGTGTCGACGGCGATCTCCAGCAGATCCACCGGACGCAGCGTGGGCGTACGCTGCCGGTCCAGTCGGGCCAGCAGCAGCAGGTCCTCCACCAGCACGCCCATCCGGGCCGCCTCGCTCTCGATCCGGCCCATCGTCTCGTCCAGCGCGACGCCGGCCGGGGCGCCGCCGCGCCGGTACAGCTCGGCGAAGCCGCGGATCGAGGTCAGCGGCGTCCGCAGCTCGTGCGAGGCGTCCGCGACGAACTGCCGTAGCCGGCGTTCGGACGCCGCTCGGGCACTCATCTCGGTGCCTATCCGGTCCAGCATCAGATTCACCGCCGCACCCAGCCGGCCCGGCTCGGTGTGCGGGTCGGTGTCGTCCACCCGGTGGACGAGGTCGCCGCCGGTGATACCGGCGACGACCCGTTCCATCCGGGTCAACGGGCGCAGCCCGAGCCGAACCACCGAGGCGGCCAGCAGCCCGAGGCCGAGCAGTACCCCGCCGGTGACCGCGACGTCGATGAGCAGCAGCCGGTCGGCGGTCTGGGTCGCCTCGGCCAGGGAGGTGCCGACCACCACGACCGCGCCGGTCCCGCCGGCCGACACGGCGTACAGCCGCCAGTCCGCGCCGCCGTCGCCCCCGGGGACGGTGTACGGGCGACCGGTGCGGGCGCGGGCCGTCACCTCAGCCAACGGGCCCGGGTCAGGCGCCGCCTCACTGGGGGTGCTGCTGTGCTCGGCGTCGCGGGTGCCATCGGCCCGGTAGTACAGGAACAACTGGTCCGGCCCGAGCCGGGCGAGACGGCCGGGCGGTGCGCCGGGAAGCCCGCCGCCCGGCCAGGTGCCCGTCGGGGCCGACGAGGACATCGACGGACTGGGCGCCATCGGGGCGGGCGCGGCCGGCGGGTAGGTGGTGGCGAGGGCCGGGCGTGGCCCGCCGGTGAACGGGCGAACCTGCCCGGCGAGCTGCTCGTCGACCCGATCCAGGAGATAGCTGCGCAGCAGCATCAGGCCAGCGGCGTTGGCCCCGATCAGAGCCAGCGTGGCGAGCGCCCCGACGGCCAGGACCAGTCGGGACCGCAGCGTCCAGTGCGACCACGGACGCACCCGAGGCAGCAGGTTCACTCGTCGCCGCGCGGCAGCCGCAGGGTGTAACCCACCCCGCGTACCGTGTGGATCAGCGGCGGACCGGAGCGGTCCACCTTGCGCCGCAGGTAGTAGACGTACGACTCGACGATCCGCCCGTCGCCGCCGAAGTCGTAGTTCCAGACCCGGTCCAGAATCTGCGCCTTGCTGACCACACGACCGGCGTTGAGAAGCAAATAGCGCAGCAGCCGGAACTCGGTGGGCGACAGATCGACCGGCCGGCCGGCGCGACGTACCTCGTGGGCGTCCTCGTCCAACTCCAGGTCGGTGTAGCGCAGCAGCCGGCTGTCCGGAGCCGGGGGCAGCTCCGACCGGGTACGGCGCAGGATCGCCCGGATCCGCAGCACCACCTCCTCCAGGCTGAACGGCTTGGCCACGTAGTCGTCCGCACCGGCCACCAGGCCGGCAACCCGGTCCTCGACGGTGTCCCGGGCGGTGAGGAACAGCACCGGCACCGGCCGACCGGCGGCCCGCAGACGCCGAGCCACCTCGAAGCCGTCCAGGTCGGGCAACATCACGTCCAGGATGACCAGGTCCGGAGCGAACTCCTCCACGGCCGTCAGCGCGGCCCGCCCGGATCCCGCCACCCGCACGTCGTACGCGACCAGCCGCAGCGTGGCGGCCAGCAGAGTGGAGATGTTCGGCTCGTCGTCGACCACCAGCAGGCGGGCGTGGGCGGGTTCGCCCTCGGCGGTCGGGGTGGGGCCTGCCGTGGGCGGCCGGAGGATGTCGATGTGCACCCGAACTGCGTACCGGACCAGCCTCCACGCTGACTGTGCCGCACCTGTGCGCCGGCTGTCACCAGGAGCGCAGCACCAGCTCACCGGCGGCGAGTCCGGAGGTTATCTCGGCGTACTGGTTGCCGCGCAGCCCGAGGGTGACGGTGCGGGCCGGGCCGCCGTCAGCCGGCAGCACGGTGCCGGTGCGGTCGGGGCCCTCGTGCACGGCGGTGGACGGCACCCGCAGCACGTCCGGCACGGCACCGGTCCGGACCGTCACCGCGGCGCTCTGCCCGACCAGCAGGTTCTCCGGGGCGGCGGTGAAGGACAGCACCACGCCGTAGCGGACCATCGTGCCGTCGACGGCGCCGACCGGGTCGACCTGCACCACGGTCGCCGGGAACGTCTGCTCCGGCCGGTTGGCCAGGGACAGCGTCGCGCTCTGCCCGACGGCAAGGGCTCCCGCGTCGGCCTCGGGGAATCTGGCCGACACCTGCATGGCGTACGTGTCGGCAAGGGTGATGAAGGCGGCCCCGCGAGTGACCGGGCTGCCCACCGGCCCGGCGACGGAGAGCACGGTTCCGGCCATCGGCGCGGTGATGGTCGCGCCAGCGACTGCTTCCCGCGCTTCGCTGAGGGTCGCCTCGGCCTGGTTGACCCGGCGTTGGGCGGTCAGGATCTGGTCCGTACCCCCGGTGGCGGTTCCGGCGTCCGCGCCGCAGCCCGGGCCGCCGCTCTGCCCGGGGGCGACCGGCGGCCGGGGAGCGCTCGGTGCGCCGGTCACCGTCGACGTGGGACGGCCGGGTGTGCGGGTCGGCGTGGCGGAGCTTGCGGTGGGTCGGGGCGTCGGGCTGGCGCTGGCGGTGGGCGTGCCGGTCGTCGGCGTCGCGGTGGGCGTGCCGGAGGGCTGCGGCGAACGCCACGCCACCGGCCGGACCCTCGAATCGGTGCCGGCCGGGCAACTCGGCACCGGATCGTCGACGGACTCTCGGGCCTTGGTCAGAGCGGTGCGGGCCTCAGCCAGGTTGTCCTCGGCATCCTGGACGGCGTCCGCCGCCTCGGCGGCGTCGGCGTCAGCGACCGCGGCGAGCCGCTGGCCCACCGTGACCACACTGCCCGGCCGGACGTCGACCGTCTGCACGGTGCCCGCGACCGTGAATCCGAGACTGCGGGTGGTGGCCGGCTGAACGGTGCCCGAGGTCGCCACCTCGACCGCGACCGGCCCCCGGTCGACGGCCACGCTCAGCGGCCGGGCTGGCGCGTCCCCGGCGTCCGCGGACCAGACGCGCACCCCGGCCACGCCGAGCAGCAACACGCCGACGGCACCGGCCGCCCACCACCGGGCTCGCCGGGTACGCCAGCGTCGCTTCAGGCCGATCCCCATGGTCGAGCAGTCTGCGCACCCCGCCTCGCGGTGGGCTCGACCCCACCTCAGAGTTGGCTCGGAACGAGGCGCCCGAGAGTTGGCTCGGAACGGGGCGCCCGGTGCCGCTCGCCCGCCAGGCCGATGGGCCGGCGCACCCGGGCCGCTCCGAGGAAACTCCGAGCCGGGTCCGAGCCGCCGACGAGGTACGACCGGTTCGCTGAGCAGGTCCCGGAGAAGGCCTGAGGAGTCCCTGTGCTGTTGACCGCACGATGCCGCCGGTTCGCGGCCGTAATGACCACCGCCGCCTCGGCCATGCTGCTGCTGGCGGCCTGCGGTGGCGGATCGGGCGAGAGCGACGCGTCGAGCACCCCGGGTGGGGCGGGGAACGCGTTCGTCGCGTACCAGGACTGTTTGCGGGACAACGGCGTGGCGCTGCCGACGATGGACCCGTCCCGCGGCCCCGGTGGCGCGCGCGGCACCGCCCGCCCGTCCGGCTTCCCGACCGCCCGCCCGTCCGGCTTTCCGACCGCCCGCCCGTCGGGCTTTCCGACCGCCCGCCCGTCGGGCAGCGCCGACCCGTCGCGCGGCGCGGGGCGGGGCTTCCCGGGCGGCGGTCGGCCGGAGGGGGTCGACGAGCAGACCTGGCAGAAGGCGCAGGAGGCTTGCGCGTCGGTACGGCCCAGCGGCCGGCCGAACGGCTTCGGTGGCCCTGACGCGTCCGGCGCGCCGGACGGCCGGCCGGCCGGGGCGGGCGACGGGCGGGCCACCGCGTACCGCACCTGCCTGAGCAACCGCGGCCTCGATCCGGACCGGCTCGACAGCGGCGACGCCAAGACCCGCGAGGCGGTGACCGCCTGCGCGGTGCTCAGTCCGTCCCCGACACCCTGACCGCCGCTCCCACCTCGATCAACTCAGGACCGCGCCGTACGTCCAGCCAACATCCAGCCTGGTCGCATCGCGCGTCCAGCCAGGTGGGGCAGGCTGAGCCGGCGAGCCACCGGACCTGTCCGGTGCGCCGACGGAAGAGGTGAACCAGGATGTACGACGGGCAGGAGTTCCTCCGCGACAACCGCTGGTGCCTGAGCCGGCGCGGGTTGTTGACCGGGGTGGGCGCCCTCGGCGCCGCCGGACTGCTCAGCGCCTGCGGTGCCGGTGACAGTCCGACCGACAATCAGGCGGCCGCTACGCCCGGCACCGTGCTGGCCCGCACCGGAGACGTCCCGGTCGGCGGCGGCACGGTCACCGCCGGTGTGCTGGTCGTCCAGCCGGAGGCCGGCACCTTCAAGGCGTACGACGCGACCTGCCCGCACCAGGGCGTCCGGGTAGGCGCACCCCGCGACGGGGTCATCACCTGCCCCGCGCACAACTCCACCTTCTCCCCCACCGATGGCGCCCGCCTGAACGGCCCCGCCCCGAAAGGCCTGACAGAAATCCCCATCCGCGTAGAAGGCGAAAGCATCACCCGCGCCTGACCCCGCGACGCCCCGACATTCCCCCGCGATCTTGCAGTTTCGGTCGTCGTTTTGTCCGGTTGACCGCATTCGCACGGGCAGAACGTGCAAGATCGCGGGGGGTCAGTTGTCGGCGAAGCGGTACAGCACGAAGTCCTTCTCCGCCCCGCAGGCGATCACCTGGGTGTTCCATGAGCAGGACGTGCTGCGGACGTCCTCCAGCTCGCCCAACTCGTCGACCTCACCGGACTCGGCCCACACGCCGGCCAGCACACGGTTGTCCGAGACCGTGCTGGGGGCCTTGGCGAAGACCAGCAGGTTGCCCTCGTCCAGCCGGACCGCCACCCCGCCGCGGTCCCGCAGCACCGGCTTGCCGGCGGCGTCGAAGAGGGTGACGGTCGACTTCGGGTACTCCCGTTGGGCGAGCACCTGCTCACCCAACGGGACCAGGCTGGTCACGCCCGGCGCCGGCCAGCGCTTCGTGCCTTCGCCCTCGGTCGCCGCCACCACCTCGGTACGCTCGACGTCATTGTTCGGCACCTGCAACAGGCACGCCCGCCGCTCACCGCAGGCCACCAGGTCTTTCGGGCGAGGCTCGTCGCTCCCGGAACGGTAGAGCACCACCGGTTCCGCGTCGGATTCCAGGTCGTACGCCAGCAACTGGTACCCGCCCTCGTTGGTGGCCACGTACAGACGATCCTCGTGTGCGACCACCAGGTCGTCGAGGTCGGCGACGTTGCCCCACCGGCGCAGCACGCTGCCGGAGGCCATGTCGATCAGCCGCACCGACCGGTCCGCGCCGACCTGGACGAGTCGCCGCCCCTTGCTCCTCCACGGGTCGCGGGGCGTGCCGTCGAGGAAACCCGGGCCACCCGACGCCTCGTCGCTGCCCACCGGCCGGACCTTGGTGCGGCTGCCGTCGTACTGGTCGCGGGGGTTGGGCTCGGTCCACTTGACGCCGCCGTTGGTCAGGCGCAGGCCGACCAGTTGGGCCGCGCCCCGGTCCACCAGCACCGCCGTGTCATCGGCGAAGTAGACGTCGTCGTCACCGCGCACCGGGCGCTGCCAGCGCTGCGTGCCCGAACGACCGTCGAGGACAGCCAGCGGACGGAGGGTGCTGTCGCCCGGGGCGTCGGCGCGAACCACGACCGCCCCCGGAACGGCGACGAGGCCCTCCCAGTCGTCGGCCCGCACGTCGGTCGGCTTGCGCCACAGCTCGTCGCCGGTCCTGGCGTCGACGGCCACCACCTCCAGCCGGTCGTCCGGCAGCGGGTACCCGAGGTAGGCCCGGTCGCCGAGCACCGCCGTCCACATGTCGGCGGGTCGCTCGGCGCCGGCCGGTGGCCGAGACAGCTCGCGCACCGAGTCGAACTCCAGATCCGGGTAGCGGTCACGGGTCACGTAGAGGGTGGTCGCGGTGGCCACCCCGACCAGGGCCAGCACCGCGCCGAGCACCACCCAGCGCGCCCGCCGCCAGCGCGGTCCACCCGGCGCCGACGGCAGGGTGGCACCGGCCCAGCCCGGCCCGGGAGGCGGCCCGCCGGCGGCGTCGACCCCGGCCAGGGCTGCGCCGGTACGACCGCTCCGGCCGGCGCGGGCGGGCTGACGGGAACCGGTGCGGGTGGGGCGATCTGCGGTCCCGCGTACGCCGGTGCGGGCACCGGTCGGCGCAGCGGCAGATCGGTCAGGGCGCCCTCCGCCACCGGCAACTCCGGCTGGTCCAGCACCGTCGGGGCGACACCCAACTCGGCGTGCAGCATCCGGGCCACCAGCGGCATCCGCGACGAGCCGCCGACGAGGAACAGCCCGGCGAGCTGATCGGGGCTGAGCCCGGCGGCGGCGATCACCTCACGGGCCCGCTCCACCGCGCGGCGCAACAGCGGCGTGGCCACCCGCTCGACGTCCGCCCGGGTCAGCTGGACCGTTTCGGCCACTCCCGGCACCGCTACCGGCGCCACAGTGGACCGGGACAACGTCTCCTTCGCACCTCGTACCTCGTCCCAGAGCCGCACCTGGTCGCGGCGCTGCGCCGGGTCGGCCGGTCGGGTCAGCCGGGCCCACTGCGCGGCGTGCCGCTCACCGACCAACTCGCCGACCCGCCGCACCAGCGCGGCGTCGAGGTCCAGGCCGCCCAGGTCGGGGAGGCCGCCGTCGGCGACCACGCTGAAGCCGGAGTCACCCCAGGGGTCCGCACCCTCGTTACGCAGCACCGCGACGTCGAGCGTCCCGCCACCGAAGTCGAACACCGCGATCGCGTCGCCAACCGGCACCGGACGATGCAGCACCTGCGTGTAGTAACGGGCGGCGGCCACCGGCTCCCGCAGCAGCCGGGTGCCCGGTGGCGTCGGCCCGACGAGGGTGTGCTCGGCGGCCTGCGGCCAGCCCGCCCGCAGCAACGCGTCGGCGAGCACCTGCCGCCGCGTCGGGTCCCAGGCGGCCGGGCAGGTGAGCACGGCCGGGGGCAGGAACCCAACGGTGTCCACCGCGGCCCGCGCGACCGCCGCCAGCACCGCGGCGAGCAGGTCAGCCGGTGGGTACGAATGGTCACCGAGCAGCACGGTCGGCTCGTCCACCCGACGCTTCGGGTTCGCCTCGAACCGGGCCGGGTCGGCCTGCGCCAACCGTCGGGCGTCCCAGCCGACGTGCAGGGTGCCGTCCGGGTCGGCGTACACAGCGGAGGGACTGACCGGTTGCCCGTCCATCAGCAAGGGACGGGTCCGTCCGTCCGGCCAGCGCAGCACCGCGACCGTGTTGGACGTGCCGAGGTCGACGCCGAGGGCGAAACCCTCGTGCTGGCCTGCCATCTACCCGATACCTCCGCCGCGACGAGGGAACTCAGCCCCGCATCGTACGCAGGTCGCGCTGCCCCGCTGATCACTCGGTCAGTTGCCGCACTCCGACGACCTCACCCTCACTGGTCTCTCCGGTCGGGCGGAAGCCGAGCTTCAGGTAGAACTGCTCCGGGCCGTCCGCCCCCGGTTCCCACGTCGTGTACACGCGGTCGTGCCCACGTCGGCGGGCCTCCTCGCAGACGGCCTGCACCGCGAAGCGGCCGTACCCCTGGCCCTGATGCTCGGCGGCGATGTTCAGTCGCCACAGGCCCGAGCGCAGGTCGTCAGGTCGGTCCGGGTGCCACACGATGTCGAAGAAGCCCATCAGGAAGCCGACGATGTCGTCACCCTCGATGATCAGACGTGGCCACGCGATCTCGGGCTGCGCGTACGCCTCGGCGAGGGACCAGGCGACCGGGGACGAGAACTTCTCCTGGTCCGGCCGCACGTTCACCCGGCACGCGGCCTCGACGTTGTCCTGATTGATCTTCACTAGTCGCGGCACGCCAGCCACATTACGAGTCGTTCGAGGTGGTAGTCGAGAACAGCGACCACGTCAGGTCGAACTGCCAGCGCAGCAGAGCAATGAGCGGTAGGGACATCCCGGGATTCTGTCGCAGCGCAGCACCGCCGTCGACAGAATAATCATTTGCTGGCCCCACCTCTCCCGGTGTTCGGCGGTGATGTTCCGTTGGCCTATAGCCCGACATTGTCATGAGTGACCGTCGCCAGCGATAAGCTCCACCCGTCGATTCTCGGCGCGGTTGGCCGCGTTGGTGTCGGGGACCTTGAGACGCGTCTCCCCGTACCCCTTGGCGCTCAACCGGTCCGCGGCGACGCCCTGCGCGGCCAGGAAGTCCAGCACCGCCTCGGCCCGGGCGCGGCTGAGGAGGAGGTTCGACTCGGCCGGACCGGTGGCGTCGGTGTGGCCCTCGATACGCAGCTGGGTGCTCGGATTGGCCGTGAGGAGTTGCCTCACCGTGACGAGGCTCGCCTCGGAGGTGGTGGTGAGTGAGTCGCCGCCGGAGGCGAAGGTGAGCTGCGGCAGGTCACGCAGTTGCTGCTGAACGTCCGGAACCCCGAGCTGGTCGACGACCGGGGCGCCGGTTGCCCGGGCCGCCGTCAGCACCGTGTTCTTGTGCGCCTCGGAGGAGACCGTGCCGCGCACCGTCAACGTGCCGCCGTCGAGCTTCACCGTCGTACCGGCGGCGTCCTGGCCGAATGCGCGCAGCACATCTGCCACGCCGGGAAGCGCGGTGTCGGTCACGCCGGCGTCGATCGTCAGGTTGTCCTCGACGCTCTCGGCGCCGAGGCTGGCCGCCGCGCCGACCAGCACGGATCGGGCAGTCTCGCTCGGCACGGTGCCACTGACCGATGCCGTGCGGTGGCCCATGACCACCAGCGCGGACGGCGGTACGGGCCCCCTCTTCTGCGGCGCGGGAGGCACCTCAGCTTCGGCGACCCGTACGCCTTCCAGCGGCCGGACGATGTCGAGGGCCTGTTCGGCTTCGGCGGACGAGCCCGCCGTCAGCCGTCCATCGCGTCCGGTGAAGGTGACCCGCACGTCGGAGAGACCGGCCTCGTGCAGCGCCTGCGTCGAGCGCTGGGTCAGATCGGCCTCCATCCGGTGCCGGTTGGGCAGTTGCTGCGCCGCCATCAGGACGCCCAGACCGAGAACGGAGACGATCAGCCCGAGCAGGATGCGACGCTTGTTGGGCTTCTGGTTCCTCTTGTGTGACAGCAGGTTCCTGGTCATCAGGCCCGCCCGGTGTCGCGGCCGGCCACCAGCAGCTCGGTGAGCTCGGCGAAGCCCTCTTCGTCGCCGTCGGCGAGCAACTGCGCCTGGCGACCCCAGGTGACCAGGCTGGGGGCGAAGGTCAGACCCGCTCCTTCGATGGCCGCGCGCCGGGTGGTGTCGTCGGCCTCGGCGAGCTGACGGAAGGTGTGGATGCCGGCGGCGCGGAGCGCGTTCGCCATCTTCGGGCCGATGCCTTCGATGCGTTCCAGCTCGTCGCGCGGGGGTTCGACGGGCTCGGGCCTCGCGACGACGGGCTCGGTGACCCGTCGGCTGCCGCGCGCACCCGTCGACCGGTACGACCGGCGCGGTTCGGCGTGCGGGGTTGGCGTCATCGCGGCGCGCGTTTCCGCCGCAGTGGCGGGCTGGGGCGCGGACGTCTCACCGGACGAGGGTGGTGCGGTCCTCCGGTTTCCCCAGAGGAGCCAACCGACGAGCAGTCCCAAAAGAAAAGCCGCCAGGACAACGAAAAGCGACTGGTTGATGAACCAGGCCACGGACAGCCTCCAGAATGGGCATACGAAAAATGGGAAGCAAAAGCGCCGACGCGCGATTTGCATGATCATCCTAAGTGGACGCTAGCGCCTTTGCCAACCCCTTTGACACCAGGACTCGACTCGCATTGCGTAACATCCGGGCACCCTACGGCGGTGAATTTCGCAGTCACGTTGACTCTTTCGGTAAATCCACGCAATTGGATCCCGTCGACAGTTCTTCAGCTGGTCGGCAGGACGTAAGAAGATCGCAAGATCTGCGGGATCGTCGAGCGCGATGGCGCTGGCTAGGCTGGCCGGGGAGGTGGCCGGTGGCGCAGCGGGTGCTCGTGGTCGACGACGATCGGACCGTCAGCGACGTGGTCTGCCGCTACCTGGAGCACGCCGGGTACGACGTGAGCCACGTCGGGGACGGGCTCGCCGCCCTGGACGCCGTACAGGACCGGGCGCCGCACCTGGTGGTCCTGGACCTGATGTTGCCGGGGCTGGACGGCCTGCAGGTGTGCCGGCGGTTGCGGGAGCGGCCGGACGGCGTACCCATCATCATGTTGACCGCGCGTGGCGACGAGGCGGATCGGGTGCTCGGCCTGCAACTGGGCGCCGACGACTACCTGGGCAAGCCGTTCTCCCCGCGTGAGCTGGTGTTGCGTGTCGGTTCGGTGCTGCGCCGGGCCGGGGAGCCGGCCGCGCCGGCGGCCGAGTTGCTGGCCGACGCGGGGCTGGAGGTGGCCACCGGGCCACGGGTCGCCCGGCTGCACGGCGTCGAGCTGGCCCTGACGCTGCGCGAGTTCGACCTGTTGGCGCACCTGATGCGACACCCGAGGCGGGCGTTTCGCCGCACCGAGCTGCTGGAACGGGTGTGGGGATGGAACTTCGGTGACCAGTCCACCGTGACGGTCCACGTGCGGCGGCTGCGGGAGAAGATCGAGGACGACCCGGCCGAGCCCCGTCGGATCGTCACGGTGTGGGGCGTGGGTTACCGGTACGAGCCCGCCGGTGCGTGACCTCGCGCTGATCTTCGGGGCGGCGCTCGCGGCGGCACTCGGCGTGGGCCTGCTCGGGGCGTTGACCCTGCGACTGCTGCGCCACCGGTCGATCACCGTGCACGTGTGCGTCCTGCTCACGGTCACCGTGGCCGCCGTGGTGGCCGGTGTGGTGGTGGTCGCCCAGGCGATGTTCCTGTCTCCACACGATCTCCAGGTCGTGCTGCTCACGGTGGCCGCCGCGGCGGTGGTGAGCCTCGGCGTGGGTTGGTATTTCGGGCGCCGGCTGGCGACGGCCGCCGTCTGGGCGGATCAGGCCCGGGAGCGGGAACGGCGAGTCGAGAAGGGCCGCCGCGACCTGGTCGCCTGGGTGTCGCACGACCTGCGTACGCCGCTGGCGGGGCTGCGGGCGATGGCCGAGGCGCTGGAGGACCGGGTGGTCGACGATCCGGCGACGGTCGCCGAGTACCACCGGCGCATCCGCGCGCAGACCGACCGGATGACCCGGCTCGTCGACGACCTGTTCGAGCTGTCCCGGATCAACGCGGGGGCACTGCGGCTGACGCTGTCGGCGGTGCCGCTCGGCGAGGTGGTCTCCGACGCCTGGGCCGGCACCGCGCCACTGGCCGAGGCCCGACGCATCCGCCTCGTGGCCGCCGAGTCGGGCTGGCCCACCGTGCTGGCCAGCGAGCCCGAGCTGGCCCGGGTGGTGGGCAACCTGCTGCTCAACGCCGTGCACTTCACCCCGAGCGACGGCACCGTCCGGGTGGACGCCGGGCGTGACCGCGACGCCGCGTGGCTGGCGGTCGCCGACACCTGTGGCGGCATTCCCGAGGACGACCTGCCGCGACTGTTCGACGTGGCGTTCCGGGGCGAGCCGGCGCGTACGCCCCGCCCGGGTGGGGAGGGCTCCGGCGGGCTGGGCCTGGCGATCGTGCGGGGCCTGGTCGAGGCGCACGGTGGCCGGGTGGACGTGCAGAACGTGGTCGGTGGCTGCCGTTTCGTGGTTCAGCTCCCGGCTGCCTGACCGTTGGCGTCGTCAGCGGCCCGGCCCCAGTTCGCCGAACCAGCGCCGGCCCTGCCGGAACACCTCCCGCACGACCAGCCCGGCTGCACTGGCGACCGGGTGGACGGCGCGTACGTCGAGCCGGGCCCACCGGAACGCCGGTCCCAGCAGCAACCGGCCGGCACGGTGCGCGGCGGCGACGCGGGCCTGGCCCTGCCAGAGCCCGGCACCGGGCGACTCCAGCTCGACCAGCACCGTGCCGCCGGGTACGAGCAGCTCCCGGCACCGGCGCAGCAACGCGACCGGCTCGCCGCCGATGCCGATGTTGCCGTCGATCAGCACGGCGTGCGTCCACCGGCCCTCACCGGGCAGCGCGTCGAACAGGTCCCGGTGCAGCGCCACCGCCCCTCGGGCCCGCGTCAGCCGCACCGCCACCGCCGAGATGTCCACGCCGACAGCCGTCAACCCGGCCCGGGCCAGCGCGACGGTGAGCCGGCCCGGCCCGCAGCCGAGGTCGAGCGTCGGCCCGACACAGCGGGTGACCAGCCCGGCGACCGCCGGCTCGGCCGGGCCGTGCCAGCGGTCCACCGGCAGCGGGCTGCGGACACCGTCGCCGTACATCAGCCACCGCCCGCCAGCCGAACGTTGGGCGAGTACGGCACCGAACCCGTCCACCCCGACGCCCCCGGACGGCCCGTCGGGAACGGCGACCCGCAGGGGCGTGTCGACCGGGTTCACCGTCGGCCGCCCGGCACCAGGGTGAGCCGGACCGCCGCGACCTGCCGGGCGAACCGACCACCGGGCACCTCGACCGCCACCGCGAGCGCGTCGGGCCACTCGTCGACGTCGCGCAGCATCGGCAGCGGCGCGGTGCGCAGCCCTCGCCCGGTCAACGCCCCCCACGTGTCGCGGCCCGTGTCGGGCGTCGACATCCGCACCGCCCGCAGCACCGTCGCGTGTCGGGGGTCGCGCAGGCCCAGCGACCACCAGCCTCCGTCGCGCGCACGGCCGAGGACCGCGTCGGCGGCACGCAACCGGCGGACCGCGGTGGCCAGCCGGGCCGGGGTCACCTGCGGGGTGTCCATCCCGATCTGGAGCACCGGCCGGCCCGGGTACGCGGCCGCCACCTCGGCGTACGCGTTGGCAAGCCGGTCGCCGAGCCCCACGCCCCGCTGCTCCAGCACCGGCCAGCCGGCCAGCGCGGTGGTCAACTCGGCGGCGTCCTCCGCTTCGGCCAACCGGCCCGCGCAGGCCAGGACGGGGGTTGCCCCGGGGTGGCGCGGACCGCGTCGAGGGTGTCGCGTAGCGCGGCGGCGGCGATCCGGGCCGCCTGCGCGGCGGTGGCGGGCGGGCAGAGCCGGGTCTTCACCGCCCCGGGTATCGGCGCCTTGGCGACCACCAGCAGGACCGTCACCGCGGGCCGTCCACGGCGCGCAGAACTCCGGCGAAGTCGCGGGTGGCGCGCAGGGTGCCCCGGACCGAACCGGAGACCTTGGAACGGGTGCCGGCGGCTCGGGGCGCGTAGGTGACGTCCTGCTCGTGGATTCGCCAGCCGGCGGCGGCGGCCCGGATCAGCAGTTCGAGTGGGTAGCCGAAGGCCCGGTCGGTGACCCCGAGTGCGAGCAGCCCGTCGCGACGGGCCACCCGGATCGGGCTGAGATCCCACAGGGGTACGCCCCGACGGCGCAGCAACGCGGCGACCAGCGCGGTGCCGGCACGGGCGTGCCACGGCCAGACCCCGGCGCCGACCGGCCGGCGCCGGCCCACGCTGAGATCCGCCGTACCGGCTGCCACGGGGGCGACCAGCGCGGGCAGTTCGGCGGGGTCGAACGAGCCGTCGGCGTCGAGGACGCAGACCAGCTCACCGTCGGCCGCCTCCAGGCCGGCGTGGACCGCCGCGCCGTAGCCACGGCGGGGCTCGTGGACCACCCGGGCACCATGTCGGGCAGCCACCTCGGGCGAGCCGTCCCGGGACCCGTTGTCCACCACGATGGCCCGGTAGCCGGGCGGCAGTGCGGTGAGTACGCCGGGCAGGGCGGCCGCCTCGTCCAGGCAGGGCAGCACCACGTCGATCTGAGTCGGCATACCGCCGACGCTAGGACGGCACTCGGGCGGTGGAGGCCGGAATCTGCTTACCGAACACTTACCACCTGCGCATTTCTTACCGTCCGGTGACGGGCCGGCCGTTCCGCTCCGCAGCGGCCAACGCTCGCCGTACCGTCCGAGGGTCATGACCTCGACCACCGCTCCCCCTGCCACCCCCGGACGGACGCCGACCCGCCGCTCTCCCGGCGACGTGCTGGTGCTGGGCGTGGAGGTGGCGCTGCTCGCGACGGCCGTGCTGGTGGGGGCGCTGCTGAACGCCCGCGGCACCGGCCTGTACGCCGACGCCGCCCCGCTCTACGGGACCTGGGGACCGCACGTCGGCTGGGGCAGCCCGGCCGCGCTGCTGGTCGCGATCGCGGTGGTGGGCTGGGGTACGCGGTGGGCCCGGACCGCCCGGTGGGGCGTCCTTCTGGTCACCGGGTGGATGGCCGCCGTGGCGTGGACGGTGGCGTTGGCCCTGGTGGACGGCTGGTCGACGGGGCTGGCCCGGCGGCTCACCCCACAGGCCGAGTATCTGCACGAGGTCCCCGGGGTCACCGACATCCCGGCGATGCTGGCCGGGTTCACCGACCGGATCCTGGACTTCCAGCCGGACGCCTGGTCCACCCACACCGCGGGGCATCCCCCGGGCGCGCTGTTGATCTTCGTCTGGCTGGACCGGGTCGGCCTGGGTGGGGGCGCCGCCGCCGGGCTGGCCTGCGTGCTGGTCGGGGCCACGGTGGCGGTGACCGTGCCGGTGACTCTGCGGGCGCTCGGCGCGGCCGATGCGGCCCGCGCGGTCATCCCGTTCCTGGTGCTGCTACCGGGTGCGGTCTGGGTGGGCGCCTCCGCCGACGGGATCTTCGCCGCCGTGGTCGCCGCCGGCCTGGCCCTGCTGGCCGTGGGCGGTCGGGCCACCGCCGCGGTCGGCGGCGCGATGCTCGGCTTCGCGCTACACCTGTCGTACGGATTCCTGCTGGTCGGAGTGTTGGCGCTGACCGTGCTGGCGCTGCGCCGTACCCACCGGTGGGGCGCGCTGCTCGCGGCCTGCGCCGGGGTGGCCGCCGTGACCGGGGTGTTCGTCGCCGCCGGTTTTCAGTGGTGGGTCGGCTACCAGTTGGTGGTCGAGCGGTACTACCAGGGCTGGGCGGCCGACCGCCCGTACGGCTACTGGGTGTGGGCCAACCTGGCCGCGCTGCTGCTCAGCGCCGGGCCGGTGCTCGGGCCGGCGCTGCGCCGGGCGCTGGTCGCCAGGTCGCAGTGGCCGCCGCCGCGCGGTTGGCGGGCCGTCGGCCGGCTGGCCATGTCGGCGGCAGCGGCGGTACGCGGCGCCGGCCCGACTGTGCTGCTACCGCTGGCGGCCGGGGTCGCGGTGCTCGGCGCGGACCTGTCCGGACTGAGCAAGGCCGAGGTGGAGCGGATCTGGTTGCCGTTCGTCGTGTGGCTGCTGGTGGCCACCGCCTGGTTGCCGGCGGGATCGCGGCGCTGGTGGCTGGCCGGGCAGGCGGCTACCGCGCTGGCGGTGAACCACCTGCTCTGGACGGTGTCGTAGCAGCCGTTGGGCTCTCCCAACGGCTGCCCGACGGCGAAACCGGTCAGCGGGGACTACTGCCCGGTCGTCCGACCTTCCAGGACGCGGTCCCAGTCGACCGTCCGGGCCCACTCGGCGTAGCTGTGCCAGGCCACCTCCGGGTACCTGGCACGCAGCTCGTCGATGTCGACGAAGTCGGTGTTCACCTCGAAGCGCTGGAACATGTCGGCAATCTCGTCGCCGGCCCACTGACGGACCTGACCCAACGGCATCTGCTGGTACGGGATCTCGCGGCCGAGCACGTCGCTGAGGATTCGGGCCGCCTCTGCGCCGGTGACCCGGTCGGAAGCGATGTCAATCCGTTCGCCGGCAAACCGGTCCGGGTGCTCGATGGCGTGCACGGCGAGGCCTGCGATGTCCCGTACGGTCACCTGGTCCAGCGGCTTGCCGGCAGAGAGTGGGTTGGCCAGGACGCCGTCGGTCAGGCGGCTGAACCCGACGTTGAGGACGTTCTCCATGAAGTACACGGGCCCGAGGACGGTCGCCCGGACTTCCTGATCCCGCAGATATGCCTCGACGAGCTGCTTGCTGTCGGCATGGTCGAGATCGGTCTCCACCATCCGATCGGCACCGCGCACGGATGAGTAGACGAGGTGCGCGTCGACACGCGCCGCGACATCGGCCAGGAGGCACCCCTGGGCAACCTCCTCGTCCTTCCCGCCGGATCCGAATGGTACGGACAGGCCGAAGATCGCGTCGACGCCCTTGGCGGCGCCGGCAAGGGCCCCGGGGTCGGCCAGGTCGCCGGTTACGAGCCGGACTCCGGCGGTGGACAGCGCCACAGCGGATGGCGGCTCGGGTGATCGCACGTAGGCGACGACGTCGTGGCCGTGCTTGAGCAGCAGTGTGGCGACGGCACCGCCCTGCTTGCCAGTGGCACCGATGACGAGAACGTTGGCCATGAGGGTGCTCCCTGCTTCGCGGTTCTGGACGCCGCCGATTGTCTGGCCTCAACCTCTGTTGAGGTCAAGCTCTACGGTTGGTCCCATGCCAAGGGCTCGCACCACGTTCCACGAACTCACCGTCGGGCAGGTTGCCGACCGCAGCGGCGTCGCGATCTCCGCGCTGCACTTCTACGAACGCAAGGGCCTCATCCGCAGCAGTCGGACAGCAAGCAACCAGCGCAGGTACAGTCGCGACACGCTCCGCCGGGTCGCGTTCATCCGTGCATCCCAACATGTTGGCATCTCGCTCACCGTGATTCGGAAGGCCATGGACCAACTGCCGAGCGAACGCACCCCGACGCGCGACGACTGGGCTCGCCTGTCCGCCGACTGGCGCAGCGTCCTCGACGCTCGCATCGCGCACCTGAAGGCACTTCGGGACGACCTGACCGCGTGCATCGGATGTGGCTGCCTGTCGCTGCGGGCCTGCCATCTGACCAATCCGCGCGACGTGTTGGGCCGTGAGGGTCCGGGCGCACGCCGCCTGCCATCGGCGGAACAAGGTCGAGATGGCGACCACGCGCGGCGGTCAGCGGACGAGCGCGGCCGACTCGCGTAGCGGGTCGGTGGCGAAGCCGACCACCCCTTCGGCGAAGCCGACCCGGGCGGTGTAACCGAGGAGGTCGGCGGCCCGGCGCGGGTCGGCCACCACGTGCCGCACATCGGCCGCCCGGGCACCGCCAACCACCTGCGGGGCTGGCCCGCCCATCGCCTCGGCCAGGGTGACCGCCAACTCCCCGACGGTGTGGGGCTCGCCCGAGCAGACGTTCACCGGCATCAGGGTGGCCGGCGGCGCGGTGTTGGTCAGGGCCAGCAGGTTGGCGCGCGCCACGTCGGTGACGTGCACGAAGTCACGCCGTTGCCGGCCGTCCTCCAGCACCCGGGGGGCCTTCCCGGCGGCCAGCGCGGACCGGAAGATCGACGCGACCCCCGCGTACGGGGTGTCGCGGGGCATTCGGGGGCCGTAGACGTTGTGGTAGCGCAGCGCCCAGACCGTGCCGCTGGTCTGCCGGGCCCATGCCGCGGCCAGGTGTTCCTGGGCGAGTTTGCTCGCCGCGTACGTGCTGCGGGGTTCGAGTGGGGCGTCCTCGGGCACCAGCACCGGGTCGAGGCCGAGGTCGCAGCGCGGACAGGTCGGGTCGTACCGGCCGACCGCCACGTCCTCGGGTCGTCGAGGCGCGGGACGCACCGTGCCGTGGCCGGGGCAGGTGTAGCGCCCCTCGCCGTAGACCACCATCGAGCTGGCCAGCACCAGGCGCCCGATCCCGGCTCGGTGCAGGGCCGCCAGCAGCACCGCCGTGCCGTAGTCGTTGTGCGTGACGTAGTCGGGAGCGTCCGACGGGTCCAGGCCGTGCCCGACCATCGCCGCCTGGTGGCAGACCGCGTCCACCCCGGTCAGGAGCCGGTCCAGCAGCGGGCCGTCGCGGACGTCGCCGCGTACCACGTCGTGCCGTCGCGACCAGGCGGGCAGTTCCCCGCCATGCGCCTGGGGCAGCAGCGCGTCCAGCGCCACCACCTGGTGTCCCTGCTCGACGAGCAGGTCGACGACCTGCGATCCGATGAAGCCGGCCGCGCCGGTGACCAGTACCCGCATTCCGGTCACGGTAGGACGGTTCGGGTGCCCGGCGGGCCGGTTCGGGTGACCCGTAAGGAGTTCGCAACAGCTGGCGCCCGGTAAGCGTTCGGTAATGCGGCAAACCCGTCCGAGCCGTACCCGCGCGGTCTAGCCTGCCCGCAGTGCACCCGCCGCCGACCCACGGCAGCGAGGAAGGAGCCGCGGTGTCCCCGAGCAGATCCGGTCGGCGCGACGGCGTGCGAAAGCCACCGGGGGTGGACGCGGTCGAGCGGAGCTGGCGCAGCCCGCTTCGCGGTCCCTGGCTCACCGCCGTCTACGGATCGGTGCTGCTCATCGCACTGCCCCTGGTGATCATCACCGGGTTGCTGGACTACGCCGCCTACGGCCCCCGGTTCGACCAGGCGTTCCCGACGAATGTGGGCTGGTTGCGGCTACCCACGTTCGATTGGCCGACCCGGCCGTCCTGGCTGTTCCGGGTCACCCAGGGGCTGCACGTGGCGCTCGGGATCATCCTCATCCCGGTGGTGCTGGCCAAACTCTGGTCGGTCATCCCGAAGCTGTTCGCCTGGCCGCCGGTCCGCTCGCTGGCTCAGCTGCTGGAGCGGCTCACCCTGCTGTTGCTGGTCGGCGGGATCCTGTTCCAGATCGCCACCGGCCTGCTGAACATCCAGTACTCCTACATCTTCGGCTTCGACTTCTACACCGCCCACTACTTCGGCGCCTGGATCTTCACGGGCGCGTTCGTGGCGCACGTGGTCATCAAGTTTCCCCGGCTGTCGACCGCGCTGCGGTCCCGCCCGCTCGGCGCGGAGCTGCGTACCCCGCGCGCGGCGACCCGACCCGAGCCGCCGGACCCGGACGGCCTGGTCGCCCCGGCACCCGGGCCGGCCACCCTCAGCCGACGCGGTGCGGTCGGCCTCGTCGGCGGTGGTGCGCTGCTGCTGGGCGCGCTGACCATCGGGGAGAGCCTGGACGGTCCACTGCGCCACACCGCGCTGCTGCTGCCCCGGGGCCGGCAGCCCGGCACCGGGCCGAACGGCTTCCCGGTCAACCGCACCATCGCCGCCGCTGGCGTACGCCCCGAGCAGACCGGCGCCGGCTGGCGACTGACCCTGCGCGGCGGCGGACGGACCGTGACCCTGGACCGACCCGGGCTGCTGGCCATGGCACAGCACACCGCCGCGCTGCCGATCGCCTGCGTGGAGGGTTGGTCGACCCGGCAGACCTGGACGGGGGTACGGCTACGCGACCTGGCCGCGCTCGCCGGTGTCGCCGACCCGACCTCCGCACACGTGTCGTCGCTGGAGCAGGCCGGGCTGTTCCGCACCGCGGTCCTCGCCCCCAACCAGGTCCTCGACCCGGATTCGCTGCTCGCCCTGCGGGTCAACGGCGTCGACCTCTCCCCCGATCACGGCTACCCGGCCCGGGTCATCGTGCCGGCCCTGCCCGGGGTGCACTGCACGAAGTGGGTCGCCGAGATCGACTTCCGGGGACGGGCCGATGGCTGACCGCCTACGCGCCGGCTACGGCGCCGCGCCCTGGCACCTGATCGTGGTCACGGCCGCCATCGTGCTCGCCGGCTGGGTGGCGCTGCGGGTGGCCGGGGAGGCGACGGCCGGCCGGATGCTGCTCTGGTTCCTCGGCGCGGTCATCGCCCACGACCTGGTGCTCTTCCCGGTGTACGCGGCCGTCGACCGCGTGCTGCGTCGGCTGGTACGCGGCCGGGTCGCCCTGCTCAACCACCTGCGGGTGCCAGCGCTCGGCAGCGCCCTGCTGTTTCTCGTCTACTCCCCCGGCATCCTCCGCCTGGGCGAGACCACCCACCTCGCGGCCACCGGCCAGGACCAGCGGCCGTACCTGGTGCGGTGGCTCCTGCTCAGCGCGGCGCTGTTCCTGCTCAGCGCGCTGACGTACCTCCTGCGCCGCCGTCAGGTCTCGCCGAAGCGGTCGGAGAGGGCGTAGCGGAGCAGGACCACGTCGCCGATCTGGCGGGCCTCGGCCAGCCGGGCCCGGCGACCCGGGTGCCAGGGGAAGTTTCCCTCGCCGACGAACCGGGGCGCCCGGCCGTCGCCGACGAAGAACGGGGCGACCACCAGGTGCAATTCGTCGGCGAGACCGGCGGCGAGGAACTGGGCGTGCACCGTCCCGCCGCCCTCCACCATCAGTCGCCGTACGCCCCGCTCGACCAGGTCGGCCAGCACCCATCCGGGCTCGACCGGCTCGCCCGCGTCGATCACGGTGGCCAGTCCCCCGACACGTTCCTGGGTCTTCTCCAGCGCGCCCGTGGCGCAGTAGACGAGCCGGGCGGAGTCGCCGGCGGTGAAGAACCGGGCGGTCGGGTCGAGGTCACCCCGGGCGGTCAGAGTGACCTTGGTGGGCGAGGCGGGCCGGCCAGCCGCCACCCGCTCGGCCCGGCGGCTCGGGGAGCGCACCAGCAGCCGGGGATCGTCGCGGCGGACCGTGCCGGCGCCGACCAGGATCGCGTCGCAGCTGGCCCGGACCGCGTCGACCCGGTCCAGGTCGTCCTCGTTGGACAGCAGCAGCCGCTGGTTGGAGGCGTCGTCGATGTACCCGTCGATCGAGGTGGCGCAACTCAGCAGCACGTACGGTCGCGTCGTGCAGCTCATTGGGAGACCGACCGGTCGGGGGTACGACCCGCGAGCGCCTCCGCCGCCTCGGTCTCCGCCGCCTTGGCGGCCTTGGCCGCCAGGTAGTCGGCGTTGGCCGGGGAGAGGAAGACGCTGGTGGGCACCCGTTCGGTGACGTCCACGCCCAGCCGGGTCAACTGCTCGGCCTTGTCCGGGTTGCTGCTCAACAGTCGGACCCGCGGCACGCCCAGTGTGGCCAGCATCTGCGCGGCGGCGGTGTAGTCGCGCTCGTCCTCACCCCGGCCCAGCGCGACGTTGGCCTGGTAGGTGTCCAGCCCGGCGTCCTGCAACGCGTACGCGTCGAGCTTGGCGTACAGGCCGATGCCACGGCCCTCCTGCCGCAGGTAGAGCAGGAAACCTCCGGTCTCGGCGATCCGGTGCACCGCCTCCCGCAACTGCGGCCCGCAGTCACAGCGTTGGCTGCCGAACACGTCGCCCGTGAGGCACTCGCTGTGCGGACGGACCAGTGGGGGTTCGCCCCCGACGGCGAGCCGGTCGAGTGCGCCGGCCCAGTCGCCGAGACCGAGGGCGAGGTGCTCCCGACCGTCCACCAGACCCTTGAACGAGAACACCCGGACGGTCGTGGCGTAGCCGTCGGGGAACGTCAGCGGCACCGTGACCTGCGTACGGATCGTGGCGACCGGCAATGCTTCGGGCATGGGACTCCTTTGTCCGGCGCCACCGACGCGCGGCGACGCGTACGTCTCACCACCGACTCAACAGCCGCCGCCGGAGGCGGCTTCCCGGGTGACCGGAATCCGATTTCGCCGGGTCAACAGCACGGCGGCGCCGGGCAGGCTCGCCACCAGCACCAGTGCACCGTAGACGGTGGCGGTGGCGACACCCTGGGCTGCGCTCAGACCGGCCGCGCCGAACACCCACGCGGCCACTCCCTCGCGCGGTCCGAAACCGGCGATGTTCAGCGGCAGGCCCATGGCGAGCAGGGCGAGCAGCGTCAACGGCAGCAGCCGCGACAGGGGGGCGTCCGATCCGGCGGTGCGGGCGGCCACCAGGAAGGTGGCCAGGTGACCGGCGACCATCACGGCGGAGGCGATCAGCACCCCGAGCCAGGTGCGCCGGGCCAGCAGCCCGGACCGCACGTCCGCCACGGCGGTACGCATCGCCCGCGCCCACCGTGAGCGACCTGCGGTCGGCACGACCCGGGCCAGCAGCACGGCGACCAGCGCACCCGCGACGAGCAGCGCGGCGGCGACCGGCAGGTACGGCCGCACCGGGGACGGGAACGCGGCGAGCACCACCAGCGCGACTCCCATCAGGACCACCTGCCCGGCGGTACGTTCCCAGATCACCGCGCGGATGCCCCGGCTGACGTCACCGGCGTCGCGGCCGTGGCGTACCGCCCGGTGCACGTCGCCGAGCACCCCGCCGGGCAGCGTGGCGTTGAGGAACACCGCCCGGTAGCAGTGCGCCACCGCGGTCGCCAGCGGCAGGCGCACGCCCAGGCCACCGGCGACCAGGCTCCACCGCCAGGCCGCGCAGACCGTGGTGAGCACGCCGATGACCAGCGCGGCGGCCAACGCCGGCGCGTCGATCAGCCGCAACCCGGCGAGGAACGGGCCGCCGCCCACCTGCCACAGCAGGACGGCGAGCAGACCCACCCCGCCGACCACTCGTGCCCAGGCCCAGAACATCGGCGCCGGCCTCCCCTTGAAGATCGTCCACTTGCCCTAGTGCACGTACCCAGGGCGTGAACGGTTCATCCACCCGCGAGGAGGTCACTGTGCTCGACAAGCACGGTGAGCCGGCCGGCCGCCGCGTCGGCGAGCCGGCGCTGGGCGTACGCCTGGGCCGGTCCGGTGAGGTCGGGGCGCTGCGCGCAGGCCGCGCCCAGCCAGCCCCGGAACCACTCGGCGGCCAGGTCGGCCTGGTCCGGGCCGAGGCGCCACGGGCTGGGCCGCTCGCGGACGTCGACGCCTCGCCGGGCGAACGCGGCGGCGGTGGTGGCGGCGGCGTCCGGGCCGAGCAGTCGCCGGCCGTCGACGGTACGCCGCTGGTGGTCGTTGAAGGCGGCCTCGACCTCCTCGTCCAGCGGATCGGCCGGGGTGAACCGGACCCGCCCGGTCACCGAGATCGCGAAGAGGGTGGGTCGGCCGACGCAGGCGGCCACCACCCGATCGATCTCCTCGACGGTGAGCATGTCCAGCAGCGCGGACGCGGTGACCAGGGAACCGTCGGCCAGGTCGGCGGCGGTCAGCCTGGTGAGGTCGCCGCACCGGGTGCGGACGGTGACCGGGGCGCCGTCGGCGGCGGTCACGCCGGTCATGCCCTCGGCGGCGCGGGCCAGCAGGTCGGCGTCCCGGTCATGCAGGATCCAGTGCTGCGGGCCGGACAACCGGGCGGCCAGCCAGCGGCTCATCGAGCCGGTGCCACTGCCCAGGTCGTGGATCACCGTGGGACCGTCACCGGTCAGCCGGGAACGGACGGCGTCCAGCAGGTCCTCGGCTCGCGCCGCCGCGTCGGCCGGCTCGCGCAACCGCAGCCAGTCGGCGAACGGCAGGGTCTCCTCGACGGTCATTCCGCCACCTCCATCAGCACGTCGGCCAGCAGCGCGGTCGTCACCGGCCAGTCGGTCAGGGTGTCGCGCCGGGCGAGAGCCGCACGCCGCAGCCGGCCCGCAGCGCGTCGTCGCCCAACCACCAGCTCAGCGCGCCGGCCAACGCGGCCGGATCGTCCGGCGGGACCAGCAGCCCCGGCAGGTCGCCATCGGGGGCACGGCCGAGTGCCTCCGGTAGGCCACCCACCTGGGTGCCCAGCACCGGCAGGCCGCGGGCCAGCGCCTCGGTGACGACCATGCCGTATGTCTCGCCCCGCGACGGCAGCACCAGCAGGTCGGCGGCGGCGTACGCGGCGTCGAGCGCCGCCCCGGTCAGCGGGCCGGCCAGCCGGACCCGGTCGGCGAGGCCCGCGCCGACGAACCGGTCGCGCAGCCGGTGCACCAGCTCGGGCTCCCGGGTCAGCGTGCCGGCGCAGACCAGCGTCCAGGGCGTCTCGGCCAGGACGCTCAGGGCGTCGACCAGAACGTCGTGGCCCTTGTGGCGGGTGACCGCGGCCACGCAGAGCAGCCGGTCACCGGCGGCCGAGCCGGGGGTACCGGCGCCGCTGGCGTCACCCCCGGCGGCGCGACCCGAACGCGGTCGGCGGGCAGCGGATGGCGGAGCAGCAGGCGGCGGCGGGTCCACTCGCTGGTGGTGACGACGGCCCGCGCGGTGGCCAGCGCTCGCGCCTCGGCCTCGTCGTCGAGCGGCATGTGCACGAGGACGACCAGGCGCAGCCGGCGGGCGTGTGGGGCGAGCAGGTCCGGCACGGCCGAGGCGATCAGGCCGTCGAGCAGCACCACGGCGTCGTCCGGCGCGGCGGCCAGCAGAGCCGCCAGCGCCGCCCGGTCGGCCAGGTCGGGGTGCGGCCACGCCCCGGGCACCGCGTGCTCGTGCACCGCCCAGCCGTGCTCGCCGAGGCCCGCACAGATCCGCCGGTCGTAGGTGTTGCCGCCGCTGGGCGTGGCCGGGTCGTCGATGTCACCGGGCAGGACGACGTGGACCGTGCGGCGGCGCTGGCCGGGGTCCGGGGCGCCACCGGGCGCTCCGGGCTGGTCGAGCGGCTCCGCCCGGCCCGCGTCGGTCACAGCGACCGTTCGTAGCTGGCCCAGGCGATGTGCGACTCGTGCAGGGTCACCGTGATGCCGGTCAGGTCGCGCGCCCCCGCGCCCAGGTCGCCGGCGTGCACCCGCTCGACAAGTCGGTCCGCGACCGTACGGGCCAGCACCTCGGTGGTGGTGTTCACTCCGGCGAAGGCCGGCTCGTCGTCGAGGTTGCGGTAGGTCAGCTCGCCCAGCACGGCCCGCAACTGCTCGGTGGCCAGGCCGATGTCGACCACGATGCCGTCGGCGTCCAGGTCGGTCCTCCGGAACGTCGCGTCCACCACGAACGTCGCCCCGTGCAGGCGTTGGGCGGGGCCGAACACGTCGCCCCGGAAACTGTGGGCGATCATCATGTGATCTCGAACGGTCACGCTGAACACGGTCACTCCCCGTCGTCGTAGGTGATGAGGTGGCAGAGCGCGGGCAGGTCGCCCGTGCTCAGTCCGGCGAGCACGTCGGGCAGCTCCGCGAACCGGGACGCGCCGGTGATCAGCGCGTCGAAGGCCGGATCGTCGAGCAGGTCCAGGGCGAGAGCCAGCCGGTCGGTGTAACTGCGCCGTCCCCGGCGGGCGGGTGCGACCATGCCGACCTGACTGCTGCGTACGGTCAGCCGGCCGGAGTGGAACGCCCCGCCCAGCGACACCTGCACCGGGCGGTCGCCGTACCAGCTCAGCTCGATGACCGTGCCCTCCGGTGCGAGCAGGTCCAGCGAGCGTTGCAGCCCGGCGCCGGTGGCGCTGGCGTGCACGACCAGGTCCCGGTCGCCGGTCGCGTCGGCCGGTTGGGCGAACGAGACGCCGAGCGCGCCGGCCACCCCGGCCCGGCGGACGTCGGTGTCGACCAGTTCGACCTGCACGCCGGGGAACCGGGCGAGCAGCGCCGCGACGCAGCAGCCCACCATGCCCGCGCCGATCACGGTGACCCGGTCACCGACCAGCGGCGCGGCATCCCACAGCGCATTGATCGCCGTCTCCACCGTGCCGGCGAGGACCGCGCGGGCGGGCGGCACCCCGTCCGGCACCGGCACCACGGCGGTGGCCGGCACGACGTACGCGCTCTGGTGCGGGTACAGGCAGAACACCGTCCGCCCGAGCAGTTCCGGCGGGCCCTGCTCGACCACGCCGACGCTGAGGTAGCCGTACTTCACCGGGCCGGGGAAGTCGCCCTCCTGGAACGGCGCGCGCATCGCGGCGTACTGGTCGGCGGGCACCCGGCCGGCGAAGACCAGCGTCTCGGTGCCCCGGCTGACCCCGGAGTAACGGGTCCGGACCAGCACCTCGTCGGGGCCCGGGGTGGGCAGCGACACCGGCCGGATCTCGGCCGCGCCGGGCTCGCGCACCCAGCAGGCGTACGCCTCGCGGATCACCGTCGCGCACCTCACCTCTTGCTCCGGGCCGAACCGAACGGCCGTGTTTCCGTGTTACCGGTCAGGGTCGTCGATCATAGACACGGAGGTACGGTGCCCACAGTTCGAAGTGGTCCGATGATCGGGCTCCACTACCAGCGGTTGCGCGCCTCTTCGGCCCAGCCGACGAGCCCGTCGAGGCTCACCTTCGTCCCGTCGTCCGTCTTCGCCCAGCCGGAGAAGTGCCCGAAACACTGGTGCGTCTCGTTCGCGACGACACCCAGGTTGGTGCGGGCCACCTTCTCGTGGAACGGCTGGAACTCGGCCTCGACCCGTTCCCCGCTGATCCGCCACGGGCGAAGCCAGTCCGACCGGTCGTAGGTCCAGCGCAGTTCCTCGCCGATCTTGTGCAGCCGGCCGTCGACGAACAGGCCGTTCTCGGTGACCCCGGTGCCGTCGGTCCACTGACCGCCGAGCTGGATCGCCCGTCCCGGTGCCGCACCGGCGGCCCAGTTCCACCTGATCGAGTACGGCCACCTGCCGCGACCGTGGTCCAGCACGGCGAACGCGTCCGGCCCACCGATCTCGTACGTCTGGCCGTGCAGTTCCAGTGTGCCGAGGACAGGGCGGCCGACGTCCTTGACCGTGTACTGGAATCGCGTGGGGCTCCACGGCACGACCACGCCGAGCGACTCGTGGCCGGCCGGCAACGGCACGTCCACCTCCAGCCGTACTCCGGGGGCACTCGCCGAGATGGCGGTGCCGTCCGGGCGCTGAGCGATCCGGATCGCCAGGCCACCGCCGTGCGCACGAACCTCGCCCACACCGCTGTGCGGCGGCAGCACCGTCCCACGGGCCAGCGGCACCACCACGTCGGCCGTCGTCTCGGTGCCGCTGTCCCGGTCGAGCACATAGACGCTGTGCACACCGGCGTAGTCCAGCGACGAGGCGACCACCCCGACGATGTGCCGTGGCGTCACGATGCCCCAGTACTCCCACCGCTTGGTCCGGCCCCAGCCGCGCAGGTTCGCGGTGTGCAGCGGGCGGCGTGTCCAGCCGACCGCCGCGGGATTGAGCCGCCCGTCCAGTTGGCACAGATCGACAGGTGAGGTCAGCTCACGTTCGTGCGTCACGAGGTGCACCATAGCCCCGCCGTCATCCCAAGCACTCGACCACGCGCCGAGACTGCGCGCCGCGTTCCCGCCCGGGAAGCACCCCGCCGGCTGCGGGTGCTACCAGCTGCGCACTCGCCAGAGTTCCACCACAGCTGGCCGCATCCCGCAGCCGGCCGGCAGGCAGGTCCGTGACTTGGCCGGGCCATCAGACCTGTCCGCCGATCGGCGTCCGGCTCGGCCTGCCGGAGCACCTTTTGACTCAACTCGTTCTAAGTGAGCCATAACGGAGGCTATCCGGACCAAGAAGTCTGGTCAACGGCAGCATTTAAGACTGTTTCCGTCCTTAAAAGGGTATGCTCGGCCCATGACGCCGCGTGCTGTCCCCGCCCTACCGAGCGGCACCACCGGCAACGAGCGACTTGTCCTCGCCGCGTTGCGGGGCGGAGCCGTTCTCAGCCGGACCGAGTTGAGTGCCACGACCGGCCTGCCGAAGACGACGGTGACCGGCATCGCCAATCGCCTCCTGCAACGGGGCATGGTCGTCGAACACACCGCCGACACCGGACGACGGCATCGCAGTCGCGGCCGACCCGCGAGTGGCCTCGCGCTGGCGGACCCCGGCGGCCTGGTCGCCGCCCTGTGCTTCAGCCACACCACGATCCGGGCCGCGGCGGTCGGCTGGGACGGCACGTTTGCCGCCCACCGGCAACGCGACATCGGTGGCGATCGCGACCAGCAACGCGTGCTCGACCGAGGGCTGCGCCTGCTTGAGGAGGCGTTCGCCGAGGCGGGGTCGACGCCGGAGCAGGCCGACTTTGCCGTCATCGGCGTTCCGGCAGCCTTCGAGCGGGGGGTCGGGGCGGCATTCGGCCGGATGCCCGACGCAGCCCGCGAGGCCGTACCCGAGCTCGCGAAGGTCTTCGGTTGGTTTCGCTCGGACCCGCAGCCCATGGTCACCGAACGCCTGGGCATCCCGACGGCGGCGGAGAACTACGCCAACCTCGCAGCGCTGGGCGAGGCGACCGCCGGGGCGGGGCGCGGCCTGGACGACCTCATCTACATCAAGCTGGTCGAGGGGGTCGGCGCCGGGCTGATCCTCGGTGGCCGACTGCACCGGGGTGCGCGCGGCCTGGCTGGGGAACTGGCGCATGTGCAGGTGCTCCCCAACGGACGATGGTGCCTCTGCGGAGGCCGCGGCTGCCTCGCGGTGACGTACGGCGACTTCGTGGAAACGATCGGCTCGACCTACCCGCAACCGTTGACTGTCGCCGACATCCGCGAGCTCGCGGCTGCGGGCGAGGTGGGCACCAGACGCATCCTGGCTGACCTCGGTCGGGGGTTCGGGCGAGTGCTCGCTGACGTCTGCGTGCTGCTCAGCCCGGAAGCAATCATCGTGGACGGAGCGCTCGGGGCGGCGGCAGAGCCGTTTGTCGCCGGTATGCGCGAAGCGATCGACCATCGCATGCCGAGCGTCATGGCGGAGGCCGTGCAACTGCTCACCGGCGAGCTCGGGGAACGGGCCGAGATGCTCGGAGCGGTCGCGCTTGCCCGGGCGGGGCAACTGCCCACCGCGACCGTCAACCGGTAACGGATAGGTTTCGGCCGCGGCGTCTCCGCAACAGGAATTCGCCCCTCGTGTTGCGAAGTCCCCTGGTAGCGGTAATGTTCTGCCCGACAACAAGCCTTCCTCCGTCCTCGGCCGGTCGGGGGAAGCGCCAGCGTCGCGACCGTTCCACTCCGGCTCCTTGCCCGGTACTCGCCTGAACCGTCGCCTGGCCTCCTTCACGGGCCGGTGCACTCGTTGATCCGATGCACCTCCCGTTCACGTGGACTCCCCCGTCCACGACCACCTGCGGCACCGGACCGGTGCGAGCCGGGGACCTCCCCTGCCGCAAAAATGGAGGTACGACCACCGATGAAGATCCGACCCACCGCTCGATGGGTGGCGGGGGTGTCAGCCGCAGCGGCTGTTGCCCTGGCCGTCACCGCAGGCCCACCCGCCATGGCAAACTTCGCCAGCGCCTCACGCGGCGCCAGCACCTACCCCGGTCAGTCCCCCGTCGTCCAGACCGACAAGGGTGCGGTCCGTGGCGAGGCCAAGAGCATGGTGACCTCCTTCAAGGGCATCCCCTTCGCCGCGCCGCCGACCGGTGACCTTCGCTGGAAGGCACCGCAGCCGGCCGCCAAGTGGAAGGGCACGAGGGACGCGACACAGTTCGGGGCTTCCTGCGTACAGGGCACCGGCTGGGACCCCGGATATGACAAGCCCACGCTGACCGAGGACTGCCTCTACCTCAACGTGTACCGCCCCAGCACCGTCTCGAAGAAGAACCTCCCGGTCTTCTTCTGGATCCACGGCGGCGGCAACTTCGCCGGCGCAGGGCGCGACACCAACCCGGACAAGTTCGTGACGCGAGAGGACGCCGTCTACGTCACGATCAACTACCGGCTCGGCGCCATGGGCTACCTCGTGAACCCGGCCCTTGAGGCAGACAACCGCGACGGCTCGGCCGGCAACTTCGCGATCCTGGACCAGCAGGCGGCCCTGCGCTGGGTGCAGAAGAACATCAAGGCGTTCGGCGGCAACCCCAACAACGTCACCGTCGCCGGGCAGTCCGCGGGCGCCGGCAACACGGCCGTGCAGCTTGCCTCGCCCACCGCGCGAGGTCTCTTCGACCGCGCCATCCTGCAGAGCGGAGGCGGCAGTCCTCTGCGGACGTTGCCGGCGGCCCGAGAGAGCGGCGAGCAGTTCAGCGCCGAAATCGGCTGCCCGACGGGCGCGGGCCAGGTCGACTGCCTTCGCTCGAAGAGCCCCACCGAGATCCTCGCGGCGCAGGCCAAGGTCCGTCAGTCGGGCGCCGTCGCCGGCACTCGCGTCGTGCCGACCGATCCGATCGAGCTGATGAAGACCGGCAAGCTGACCGACCTGCCGGTCCTGGTCGGCGGCACCTCCGACGAGTCGCAGCAGAGTGTCTTCGCCGCCTACGACTACCTCGACAAGCCGCTCACCACCGCACAGCTCAACACCCTGATCACCACCACGTACCCGAATGGTGCCGACCAGATCCGTGCCACCTACCCGGTGGTGAACTACAAGTCGCCCACCGTCACCTGGGGTGCGATCCAGAGCGACCAGCGTGCGTGTCGGGACCAGACGCTGCGCGAGCGGCTGGCGAAGGACACCAAGACCTACGCCTACGAGTTCGCCGAGAAGAACGGCCCGGCCTTCGTCTCGATCTGGCGCCTCAACACCGACTACCCCTTCGGTGCCACCCACGTCAACGACCTCGGCTACCTCTGGGACTACCTCGGCACGGCCCTGCCCTTCAGCGGCGAGCAGGTCGACCTGTCCAACCAGATGATCAGCTACTGGGGCAGCTTCGCCCGCGACGGTAACCCGAACGTGCAGTTCGCGCCGACCTGGCCCCGGTACGCCCCGCAGGGTGACCTCCTGCAGTTCGCGGCACCCAGCGCCCAGCGGGTCGCCGACACCAAGATCGGCGAATCGCACAACTGCTCGGTGTGGGACGCGGTCAGTCCCGCTGTCTGACCATGTCAGCGAGGTCCGCGAGGTGGTGCCTCGGCACCACGTCGCGGATCCCGGCAACGAGTGCTTCGGGCAAGCAACAGCTGCGTACACCCCCTTCGATCGACCGAAAAGGACCAATTCGTGAGAAGTTTCCCCAAGCGTCGCCTGGCCACCTGGGCTGCCGCCGTGATCGCCCCTGTGCTGCTGCTCGGCGCGGGCGCCGGCGCGGTCGCCCAGGCGGACAGCAAGGGCGACGGACGTGGCGGTGACCCCGTCGTGCAGAGCCGGAACGGACTCGTCCGTGGCGTCGCGACGAACCAGTTCGACCAGTTCCTCGGCCTGCCGTACGCGGCACCCCCCGTACGCGACCTGCGGTTCGCCCCTCCGGCCGCGCCGGAGTCGTGGCGGGGTATCCGGTCGGCCGATCAGCAGGCCCCGGCATGCGTGCAGTTCGAGCCGACCGGGATCCGCGAGGAGCAGGCAGTCAGCGAGGACTGCCTCTACCTCGACGTCTACCGGCCGAGCAAGGTCGCGAAGAACGCCAAGCTGCCGGTCATGCTCTGGTTCCACGGCGGCGGTCACACCCAGGGCACCGGCGTCATCTACGGCGGCGGAACGATGGCGGCCAAGACCGACACCGTCATCGTCTCGATCAACTACCGCCTCGGGGCGCTCGGCTTCCTCGCCCACCCCGCGCTCAGCGCGGTCACGGACGGCGGCTCCGGCAACTACGGCCGGATGGACCAGCTCGCGTCGATGAAGTGGGTCCGGGACAACATCGCCAACTTCGGCGGCGACCGGAACAACGTGACGATCTACGGCCAGTCCGCCGGCGGACAGGGCGTGTGCGACATGCTCGCCATGCCGGCCGCCAAGGGGCTGTTCCACAAGGCGATCGTGCAGAGCCAGCAGTGCCTGGCCACCCGCAACACGCTCGCGGTCGGCGAGCAGCGGGGTGTCGGGTTCGCCGAGTCGGTGGGTTGCACCGACGCCGCCACGGTCGTCAACTGCCTGCGCGCGGCCTGGCCCGGAAAGCTCGTCGCCAACCAGGCGAACTACCTCGGTAACTCCAAGGTGGGCGGCTCGCTGCTGCCCAAGTCGTTCGCCGACGCGTTCGCCGACGGCACCTGGAACAAGGTGCCGGTGATGTCCGGTACCACGCGCTCCGAGAACCGGCTCACCGAGACCGCCCTCGCCGGAATCACCGCGCAGGGCTACGTCGACACGATCAAGCGTGAGTACGGCGAGAAGGCGGACCGCGTCCTTGAGGCGTACCCGCTGAGCAAGTTCAAGAGCCCGTGGGACGCCATCACGCAGGTGCACACCGACGCTGGTCGCGCGTGCCAGACCGAGCAGGCCGCTCGGGTGATCTCGACCAAGACCCCGCTCTACCGCTACGAGTTCAACGACCCGACCTCGCCGACCCTCTACGGGTTCCGCGTTCCGGGTGAGGACGTCTCCAACGGCCACAGCGGCGAGCTTGCCTACCTGTTCGACTTCACCCTCGGCGAGCGGCCCCTCACCGCGCAGCAGAGGAAGCTGTCGGACCAGATGATGCGGTACTGGGGCGCCTTCGCCCACAACGGCAACCCGAACTACCGGGGTGCCCCGTCGTGGCCCACCTACGGTGGCGACGAGAACGTCATGCAGTTGCGTACCGGCGGAGCGAGCCGAGTGATCAACACCTTCGCGGCGGAGCACAACTGCGGCCTCTGGCTCAGCTGACCTCCTACCGCGCGCACCAACAAACAGAACAGTGCGGGCTCGCCCTTCAGAGGGCGGGCCCGCACTGTTGCATCGCACCGATCAACTGCGGTCGAGGCTGCCTGCGCGGCGCCGCGGCGGTGCGGTGACCGCGCTGGATCTGGTCGCGGCCCACCCCGGCGATGTGTTTGGTCTGTCGACAAAGGACGACGGCACCCGCGACGACCACTGTTGTCGAAGAGCTCGTGGGCGATCACCGACTACCGCACTTGACGGACACATCGATGCGCTCTACGGTCGTACGACATCGGACATACGATGTCATCGGATGTGGTGCATGCGACAGCTTCGGCTGTTCCTGACTCTTTTCCTCCCAGTCGTCCTCTTCGCTGCTCGGCCCTAGTCCACTGGTCCAGCTCGGGCGGCCTGCCCGGCCCCACCTGCGGCCACGGCTCCATCGCGAACCTGGACGAGACCGGCAGGACTCCCTCGTCATCAGCCGCTTCAGCTCCGCCGGGCTGGCGCGGCCCGACGCTGCCGAACCCCGTCGTACCGCCACGGACATCGGCGTCCCTGGCCGCCCGGCATCCCCCTTGAAGGAATAGGACCCCATGAAGCTGTCTGCCCTCGGCCGTATCGCTCTGGCCACAGGCATCGCCGTGCTGGCCACCGCCACACTCCCCGGCACCCCCGCGGCCGCCGCACCGGTGAAGAGGAAGATCCTCCCCGTCCTGGTGGAATTCAGCGACGCGTCCTTCCAGTTCCCGGACAAGGTGAAGGCGTCCACGCCGGACACCTACTTCGGGGCGAAGAGCGACTCGGCCGCGTCGTACCTGTCCGAGGTGTCGCGCGGGCAGTACACGGTGGTGCCCGCCGTCAAGGAGCAGTTCCTCGGCCCGATCAAGCTGAATCTGAGCGCCGCCGGCTGCCCGCAGGGCAAGATCAATCAGATGACCCGGGAGGAACTCACCAAGCGGGGCCTGGTCGCGGGCAAGGACTACGAAAGCCTCTCGATCGTCTTCCCGGCGCAAAAGACGAACTGCCCCTGGGCCGGCCTCGCGACCATGCCCGGCCCGACCACCTGGATCAACCTGTACGGCACCGCCAGTGGCATCGACGTCGTCGGCCACGAACTAGGGCACAACCTGGGCTTCGGGCACCAGGGTCGATTCCTGTGCACCGGCGGCGACCTGGGTTCCTGCAAGTCGGACGGCAGCAGCTACAAGAGCATCATGGGCGCCGGCTATCGGGCGTCCGGCTTCTCCGCGCCCGAACTGATCCGCGCCGGATGGCTCCCCGGCGGGGCGTCTCTCAAGGTCACCAAGTCGGGGGTCTACACGCTGCGTTCCCTGCACGGCAAGGGCAGCGGAACCCGCGCCCTGGACATCGCATTGGGCGGCGACCGGCTCGTCATCGAGTACCGCCACGCGGCGGGCACCCTGGACGCGAAGATCGAGGGCGTACACGCCTACCGCGTTCCCAAGGGTTCCTACGGCGCCTCGTCACTCATCGACACCACGGTGGAGAACAAGACGGCCGCCAACGACGCACCGAGCAACACCGACGCGATCAAGAAGCTGACCGACAAGGCGAACAAGGTGTCCGTCGCCGTCGTCTCCTCCGGCGGCGGCCAGGCCAAGGTCAAGGTCGCGCTCAACGGCGATTCGCTCTCTGCCATCGACGCGACCCCCTCGAAGTCCGCGACCCCGACGCCCAGCGCCGCCACCCCCACCCCCAGCGCCAGCACCGACACCGAAGCCGTGACCGACGGCTCCGAGCCGGTCACCGAGTTCGGCTCCGGGGAGCTCACCGCCACTGGCGGCCGCTCGACCACCTTGCCGCTCGCCGTCGGCGGCGGTGCCGCCCTCCTGGCGGCCGGCGCGGGATTCCTCCTGCTGAAGCGTCGCCGCAAGCGCGCCTGACCGGCCTATCGGGCCCCGGACGACCGCCCGCACGGCGGACGACCGGGGCCCGGTCGCACTGTCGCTCATCACGCCTGTCCGGCGAACCGTCAGTCCGGCGCCGTACGCCCGCTGGTCGTCTGCCAGTGGTCAGTCGAACTCCTCGACGTATTCCTCGGTGGGGCCCAGCTCAGGCTGGTCGCGCAGCTCCAGGACCGGGCCGAGCCGGTCGGTCTCCAGCACGACGACGGTGTTCTCGCCGGTGTGCAGCAGTGGTGCGGGGCAGTAGAGGGTCACCTGCGGGCCAATGTCCCAGTAGCGGCCGAGCAGGAATCCGTTGACCCAGACCAGGCCGTGCACCGAGCCGGGTAGGGCCAGGAAGGTGTCGGCCGGTTTGTCGATGTGCACGGTCGCGACCGCGAAGCCCGCGCCGGTGCTGGCCGGTCCGGCACTGGTCGCGAGGCGCAGGTCGTCCGGTGTCCACTCGGCCAGCACGATCGGGCTGCTGGTCCAGCCGTGCACGATCCTGCGATCGACGAGCACCGGTCCGAGCAGGCCCTTGTGCTGCCCGACCAGCGGGCCGTAGTTGATGCGGCCGAGGTTCTCCACCAGGACCTCGAGGCGCACGACCGCTCCGGTGCCGCGGATCGGTAGCTCCGGGTGCTCGGCGTCGGCCACGCCGATCGGTACGCCGTCGGCGAGGACGACCGCCCGGTCGCGTACGTCGGTCAGGATGATGGTGTGGTCGCCCGTGGGGATCCTCGGGTGGGCGGTGAGCAGCACCATCCCGGCGTCCAGACCGAGCTGCTCGAAGGTGGCCGGCCGTGGAGCGGTCGACTCCGGCGCCGGCACGGCGCGCAGACCGGCGATCAGGTCGGCGCGGTGGGTCAACGGCACCTGCGCCGGCGGGAGCACCGGCATCCGTTCGGATACCCGCAGCGGCCCGGTCGCGCCGAGTGCCGCGCGCATGGCGTGGAACTTGGCGGTGAGTGTGCCGTCCTCGGCGATCGGTGCGTCCGAGTCGTAGCTGGTGATGGTGGATTGCAGCCGGCCCCGGTCCACGTTGGCGCCGGCCCACAGCCCGAAGTTGGTGCCGCCGTGCGCCATGTAGAGGCTGACGCTTCCGCCCTCGACGATGATGGCGTCGAGAGTGCGTACGGCGCTGTCCACGCCGCGGACGTGGTGCCGCTCGCCCCAGTGGTCGAACCAGCCGTTCCAGTACTCGGCGACCACGAACGGTTCGTCGGGCCGGCGCTGGGCGAACAGGGTCCGCGCGGCCTCGGGCTTCGAGCCGAGGGTGGCCGCGGCAAGCGTTCCGGGCACCGTACCCGCGTCGTGCATCAGTTCGGTCGGTCCGTCGGCGGTGAAGAGCAGCTCGGTGATGCCGCGATCGACCAGGGCTGAGCGATTCCAGTGCAGGTATGCCTCGTCGTCGCCGTAGCTGCCGTACTCGTTCTCGACCTGTACCGCCACGACCGGCCCGCCGGCATGCGTCTGCTGCTGCGCGATACGGGGGATCAGCTCGTCGAACCAACGCTCGACCGGCCCGGTGAACGCCGGGTCGGAGCTGCGCAGGACCACGTCGCGGGCGGTGAGCCAGGCTGGCAGGCCACCATTCGACCACTCCGCGCAGATGTACGGGCCGGGCCGCAGGACGACGTCGAGGCCCTCTTCGCCGGCGAGTGCGATGAACGCCTCGATGTCGCGCCAGCCGTCGAAGCGAGGTGCGCGGTCCGCGTGCGGCTGGTGGAAGTTCCAGGGCACGTAGGTGTCGAGGGTGTTGAGACCGAGGTCGGCCAGCCGCCGAATCCGGTCGCGCCACAGCTCCGGGTGGACCCGGAAGTAGTGCAGGGAGCCGGAGAGGATGCGGTGTGGGACGCCGTGCCGGTAGAGCTGGCGGTCGCTCCAGCCGAGCGCGGGCGATGGCCGGGTCGACGATGTCACTGTGCTGCCCGGCCGGGTCGTCTCGATCATGGCGGAAGCTTATGTTACCCGTGCCATCCGTAACAATGGCGCTAGGATGCCGCCGTACCGGGTTCTCAGGAGGGCGGGGACGGATGACCGAGGCGACAATGCGTGGCAGGCAGCCGAGCATGGCTGACGTGGCACGCGCCGCCGGTGTATCGGCGCAGACGGTCTCGCGTACGCTGCGCGACTCGCCGAACGTCAACGCGGAGACCCGACGTCGCGTGCTCAACGCCGTCGAGCAGCTCAGATACCGGTACAACGGGGCTCCCCGGCTGCTGTCCTCGGGACGGAGCTTCACGCTCGGCCTGGTCCTGTTGCAGGCCGGCGGCTACTACTCGCGCTCGGCGGTGACCGCCGGGGTGGAGGCGGCGGCCGGTCAGGCGGGTTACTCGGTGAGCATCGCGACCATCGCCGAGCTGGACACCGCGCTGATGGAGAAATCCCTTCTCAAGCTCTCTGACCAGGGCGTCGACGGCATCATCATCGCGGTCCCGCTGATCTCCGTGACCCAGCGGATGGAGGACATCACGCGGGACATCCCCACCGTCACGGTGGATGGTTCCCGCACCACCGGGGCGCGGGTGCTGGGCATCGACCAGCACGAGGCGGGGCGCACGGCCACCCAACACCTGCTGGACTCGGGGCACCGCCAGGTGTGGCACGTGGCCGGGCCGGACGAGTGGATCGAGGCACGGCAGCGCCGGCAAGGCTGGCAGGAGTGCCTGGCGGCCGCCGGGATCGATGCGCCGCCAGCGCTGGAGGGCGACTGGTCGCCCGAGTCGGGCTACCGCCAGGGACAGATCCTCGCGATGATTCCCGAGGTCAGCGCCGTCTTCGTGGCCAGCGACGAGATGGCGTTCGGCCTGATCAAGGCGTTGCGGGAGCGCGGGCGGTCGGTGCCGCAGGACGTGTCGATCGTGAGCGTGGACGACATCGAGCTGGCGGCGTACTGCCACCCGCCGCTCACCACCGTTCGGCAGGACTTCTACCGCTCCGGGGCGGCTGCCGTCGCACTCCTGCTCGGCACCGATCCCGAGGGCGAATCGCTGACGCACGCGAGCCTCATCGTCAGGGAGTCGACTGCGGCGCCACGGTCCCGCTGACCGCTCGCGCCATCGACATATCGTTCTTGACGACTCATGTTACGGGTGCCACAGTAACAACGCGCGGCCCGCCCAGCGATCTAGCGGACCACGCCCCGTGCACGCCGCTAACTTCCGCACAGATGTGCGCACCGCCCATGGAGGACCACCCCATGTTGAGAAAACCCATCGTCCTAGCGGTCGCCGTCGCGACGTCGCTCAGCCTGCTCACAGGCTGCTCCGGGGGCGACGACGACGCTGACGGCAAGAAGACTCTGAAGATCGCGGCCTTCGAGGGCGGCTACGGCCGGGACATGTACGTCCAGGTCGTCGAGGCGTACAAGGCGAAGCACCCCGATGTGGACGTGCAGCTGCAGCTCTCGAAGACCCTCGAGGACGAGATCAGCCCGAACATGAAGGCCGGCAAGTTCCCCGACGTCGTGGTGCTGCCTCAGGGCCGCAAGGCCGCGCTCGCCGAGACGCTGGTCAAGGACAAGGCGCTGGAGGACCTCACCGGTGTCCTGGACATGACCGTGCCGGGCGAGCAGACCACGGTGCGGGCCAAACTCGCCGACGGGATCGTCGGCAACCTCAGCACGAACCCGTACAACGACGACAAGACCTACCTGATGCCGATGTTCTACGCGCCGACCGGCCTGGTCTACAACAAGAACCTCTTCGCGCAGAAGGGCTGGCAGGTCCCGACCAACTGGGACGAGATGTTCAAGCTCGGTGACACCGCCAAGGCCGAGGGCATCGCGCTGTTCACCTACCCGACCGCGGGCTACCTCGATTCGTACTTCTTCGCACTGCTCGGCGACGTGGGCGGTGACCAGTTCTACAAGGACGTGATGACCTACTCCGAGGGCGTCTGGAAGACCGCGCAGGCCCGCCAGGTCCTGGACGTCACCACCAGGCTGCTGAGCTACGCGTCGAAGACCACCGTCGGGTACGCGAACGAGCAGGACTTCACCAAGAACCAGCAGTCGATCCTCGACAACAAGACGCTGTTCATGCCGAACGGCACGTGGGTCGTCGGTGAGATGAAGGACGCGCCGCGCGCCAACGGGTTCGAGTGGGCGATGGCTCCGCTGCCGGCGGTCACCGCGGGTGGCAAGCGCTACCTGACCACCATCGTCGAGTCGGCCTGGGTTCCGAGCGGTGCCCAGAACAAGGACGCCGCGAAGGACTTCGTCGCGTACCTCTACTCCGACGAGGCCACCAGCATCTTCGCCAAGTCCAACGCGATCCAGCCGGTCAAGGGCATCGCCTCGACGCTGCCCGCCGAGATCACCGACTTCTACAAGCTCTACGAGGACCCGAGCGTCACCGCCCTGGTCGGCGGCTTCGCCAGCACCGCGCCGGTCGAGGGCGTGAACATCAAGGGGACGCTCTTCGACACCGCGAACAGCATCATCAGCGGCGACAAGACCGTGGACCAGTGGCAGACCGCGCTGAACGACGCCAGCGAGAAGCTGCGCCAAGCGGGCAAGTGACGCCCCGGCGGCAGCCCGGTTCCGGGCTGCCGCCGATCCCCTCCCCCGCGAGAGCCAAGGACTGGTCACGGTGACGACGACCCTCACTCCATCACCCCCGGGCGCCAGCAAGCGTGCGCCCAGCCGATTCCCGGCATCGGCGCGCGGTCCCGCCGCACGCGGCCGGCGCGGCGACGGTCGGTTCGTCGCCGCCTGCCTGCTCCCGGCGCTGGCACTGTTCGCACTGTTCATGATCTGGCCGACCATCAGCGTGTTCCGGATGTCGCTCTACACCTGGAGCGGCTTCTCGGCGCAGATGAAGTTCGTCGGCCTGGACAACTTCACCAAGCTCCTCGACGACGAGCAGTTCCTGCGCGCGTTTCAGAACACCGTCGCGCTGCTCGTGGTCGTGACCGTGGTGACGATGGGGATGGGCCTGTTCCTCGCGGCCGTCATGACCCGGCAGCAGCTGCGTGGCCACACCTTCTACCGGTTCGTGCTCTACATCCCGAACGTGCTCTCGGTCGTGGTCATCGCGGCCATCTTCTCGGCCGTCTACGACCAGGAGAATGGCCTGCTCAACGGCACACTCCGGCTGCTCTCGCTGGACGGACTGCAGCAGGTCTGGCTGGGTGACCAGAAGCTGGTGCTCTACTCGGTCGCGATCGCGATGCTGTGGCAGTCGCTCGGCTACTACATGGTCATCTACATGTCGAGCATGGCGAGCATCCCGGAGGAGTTGTACGAGGCCTCCGCGCTCGACGGCGCCTCGGCCGGCCGGCAGTTCTTCGCCGTCACGCTGCCGCTGATCTGGCAGAACCTGCGGACGACGCTGACCTTCTTCATCCTCAGTTCGGTCAACCTCAGCTTCGTGCTGGTTCGGGCGATGACCGGTGGCGGTCCGGACGGCGCCTCCGAGGTGCTGCTCAGCTACATGTACAAGCAGGCGTACACGAACTCGGCCTACGGCTACGGCATGGCCATCGGCGTCGTGATCTTCGCTTTCTCGTTCCTCGTGTCGCTCCTGGTGAGCCGCGCGACCCGGCGTGAGCCCCTCCAGTTCTAGAGGACAGTCCCATGACCACGATCAACAAGTCCGGTTCGCGGCCCGGCCGCGGCCTCACCCATCTGCTCGTCGGTGTGATCACGCTGCTCATCGTGATCCCGGTCGGCTGGGTGCTGGTGGCCTCGCTCAAGCGCAAGAGCGAGTTCTTCGGCAGCCCCTGGACCCTGCCCGAAGGCCTGCACCTGCAGAACTACGTCGACGCGTTCGGCGGCGCGCACATGGGCCGCTACTTCGCCACGTCGGTGCTCGTCACACTCCTTGGCCTGGTCTTCGTGCTGGCGGTCTCGGTGCCGGCGGCCTACGTCGTCGCCCGGTACGAGTTTCGCGGCAAGAGCATCGTCGAGGTGGCGCTGCTGGCCGGGCTGTTCGTCAACGTCAACTACATCGTGGTGCCGATCTTCCTGATGCTGGTCGACTGGGACCGCGCGCTGGTCGACGTGTTCCCGGACGGATTCTTCCTCGACAACCCGGCGATGCTCTCGCTGGTCTACGCGGCGACCTCGATCCCGTTCACGATCTATCTGCTGACCGCGTACTTCCGGTCGATTCCGGGGGAATTCGAGGAGGCGGCGCTGCTGGACGGGGCATCCCGGTTCCGGATCATGACGCGGGTGATGCTGCCGATGGCCCGGCCGGCGGTCACCACGGTGATCCTGTTCAACTTCCTGGCGTACTGGAACGACTTCGTCATCGCACTGACGCTGCTGCCCGGCGAGGGCAAGACGTTGCAGGTCGGCCTGCTCAACCTGATGGCCGCGCAGAAGGCAGCCGCGGACCCCGGGCGGCTCTACGCCGGCATGGTCATCGTCATCGTGCCGGTGCTCCTCCTGTACGCGCTGATCCAGCGTCGCCTGATCCAGGGCATGGCCGCCGGCGGCGTGAAGGGCTGAGGCCCGAGAAAGGGATGTCATGAAGGAATCGACGCGTACCACTCTGGTGGTCGTCGCCCGGCTGCTGATCGCGCTCGCCTGCGTCGTCACCGTGGTGGTCATCCGGCCCACGGTCGGGTGGGGCAGTCTCGCGATCATGCTCGTGGCGCTCGCCGTCCTGATCGGTCTTCTCGCGGACTACAACCGGAAATTCCGATGAGTCGGCCCGGCGACGGCCGACGAGCCCGCGGTCCACCGGGGCCGTCATCCGGCGATCCGTCCCCCGGTCGTACGAACACGACAGCTCCACGAGATTGCAAGGACTCCCCCACACCCCCACGGTTAGGACTTTCGATGCGCCTGTTCAGGTCCTCGTTGGTGGCTTTGACCACGCTAGCCACCGCAATACTGGTCGCCGCGCCCCCCGCCGCGGCAGCCGCAACGAACTACTACGTCGACTGCTCCGCGAGCTCGCAGGGAAGCGGCACCCAGGCCAGCCCCTGGAACAGCTTCGCGCCCGTGAACGCCAAGACGTTCGCGGCC
This sequence comes from Micromonospora sp. LH3U1, assembly GCF_028475105.1. NCBI lineage: Bacteria > Bacillati > Actinomycetota > Actinomycetes > Micromonosporales > Micromonosporaceae > Micromonospora > Micromonospora sp. LH3U1. The sequence goes on from NZ_CP116936.1 coordinate 4,060,335, forward strand.
GGCGATCAGATCCTGATCCGGCGCGGCACGACCTGCGCCAACCAGGAACTCTTCCCCAAGGGATCCGGCACGGCCGGCGCACCGATCATCATCGACGCGTACGGCAGCGGCGCCAAGCCGGTGCTGGCCGGCAACGGCGCTGTCGTCGACGTGGTCAAGCTCTACAACCAGCAGTACTGGGAGATCCGCAACCTGGACATCTCCAACAAGGGGTCTGCGGCCGCCACCCGCCGTGGCGTGCACATCATCCGCGAGAACTCCGGCACCGGCACCTACTACCGGGTGACCGGGCTCAACGTCCACGACGTCAACGGCAACCAGACCAAGAAGGACGACGACGCCAGCGCCGGCATCTTCTTCGAGGTCCTCGGCTACACCACGCAGACGAAGTTCGACGACGTGTTGATCAACAACAACACGATCGCCACCGTCGACCGCTACGGCATCCACTTCTGGACCCGCTGGATGGTCCGGCCGGAGCTGGCCAACCCCAACTGCGGCTCCACCTGCGGAAACTGGCTTCCGCAGACCCGGGTCGTCGTACGCGGCAACACGGTCACCGACATCGGCGGCGACGCCATCGACGTGCACCACACGCAGAGCGCCCTGGTCGAGAACAACCGGGTCGACGGCTTCCGGGTCCGCGAGCCCGCGCAGTGCGCCGCCGGCATCTGGGGCTGGAACATCAACGACGCCCTGTTCCAGTTCAACGAGGTCAGCGGCGGGCGTAGCACCTGTGACGGGCAGGGCTTCGACCTGGACGAGGGCAACATCCGCACCATCTACCAGTACAACTACAGCCACGACAACGAGGGCGGCTTCATCCTGCTCTGCAACGGTGGGGGTTCGACCACCCGGGACAACATCGTGCGCTACAACATCAGCCAGAACGACCGCGGCCAGATCTTCGACCTCGTCTGCGGGAAGCTCACCAACACGAAGATCTACAACAACGTCTTCTACGTGGGTGAGGCAGCCCAGATCATCAACAACGCCAACGGCTCGGCTGGTGCCAATGTCGAGTTCTACAACAACATCTTCTACGTGACCACGACCCAGGCCAGCTACAACGCCGGGGCTCTGCTGTTCGACTCCAACGTGTTCTACGGCCAGCACCCGGCCGGCGAGCCCACCGACCCGAACAAGATCACCGCCGATCCGCTGTTCGTCTCGCCGGGCACCGCCACCTCGATCAGCAACGCCGGTGGCTACCGGCTCCGCGCCGGCTCCCCGGCGCTGGCCAGCGGCCAGGTCATGACCACCCCGGGCAGCCGCGACTACTTCGGCGGCGCCGTCACCCAGGGATGCCGTCCCGACCGGGGCGCACACCAGCTGAGCACGGTCTGCGTGCCCAGCGCCGGCGTCATCCCCCGGACCGGCTGGTCGCTGAAGTACACGGACAGCCAGGAGACCGCCGCCGAGAACGGGGCGGCCACCAACGCCTTCGACGGCAATGTCAGCACGATCTGGCACACCAAGTACACCGGCGGCAACGCCCCGATGCCCCACGAGATCCAGATCAATCTCGGGGCGAGCTACTCCGTCTCCGGAATCCGCTACCTGCCCCGGCAGGACAGCGGCGGCGGCGCCGCCAACGGGCGCATCGGCCAGTACGAGGTCTATGTCAGCACTGACGGCGTCACCTGGGGAACGGCCGTGGCCACCGGCACCTTCGCCAACAACGCCAGCCAGAAGGAGGTCCGGTTCACCGCGAAGACCGGGCAGTACCTGCGGCTGCGTGCCCTGAGCGAGGTCAGCGGCAACCCGTGGACCACCGCCGCGGAGATCTACGCCCTCAACTGACCGGGCACACCAGGGAGCCTCCGGCATCGCGCCGGAGGCTCCCTCACGAGTACATCAGGTGCAGCGTCATCCCGGCTTCGGCGTGCGCCAGGTTGTGGCAGTGGTTGGCCCACATACCTGGGTTGTCGGCCCGGAACGCCACCTCCCACACGTCGCCGGGGCGTACGTCGAACGAGTCCAACCACAACGGACTGCCCGTCGCCCGCCGGTCGTTGCGGGACAGCACCAGGACGTGATGGCCGTGCAGATGCCACGGGTGCACGATCTGGGACCGGTTCACGATCGTGAACGTCACGGTGTCACCGAGGCGTACGACCTGCGGTGGGATGTCCGGGTCGGCCGCGCCGTTGACGGTGTGGGCGTATCGCGGGAGCAGTCCACGCAGGTCCAGGCCGCGGTCGAGAACGAGGGTGAACTCCCGGTCGAACCGGGACCACGGCATCGCAGAAGGGCCACCGTAGGTGAGCGGATCCAACACCGGCCAGGCGGTGGTCGCCGCCGACACCGGTCCGGTCGAGTAGACGGCCCGACCATCGACGAACAGGGCGACCGGCGTGGCGGGCGCGGTGAACACCAGGTCGTAGCGTCCCCCAGCCGGGATCAGCACGGCAGTGTCCACGAGCGGGGTCGGGCCGTGCAGGTCGGATCCGTCGATCGCGGAGACCCGGAACGGAGTGCCGGCCAGCCCGTACCGGTGCGTCGTGCTGTCGGTGTTGATCAGCCTCAGCCGCACGGGCACCCCCGCCTCGACCGGCTCCGTTCTCGGCTCGGGTAGCGCGACACCGGCCAGGGTGTGCACCGGCACGGTGACGTCGACGCCGGTCACCGGCGTCGGGCGCACCACCAGGACACCGTAGAGGCCCATCCGCACGCCGACGTCGGAGACCGAATGCGTGTGGTACCAGTACGTGCCGACCTGATCGGCACGGAACCGGTAGACGAACTCCTGCCCGGGCCGAACCGCCGCCTGGGTCACTCCGGGCACCCCGTCCTGGCTGTTCGGCACGTCGTACCCGTGCCAGTGCAGCGTGACGCCCTTGGCGATGTCCCGGTTGCGCATGGTCGCCTCGATGACGTCGCCGACGGTGGCCGTCAGCTCCGGCCCGGGGACCTGCGCGTTGAACGCCCACGCCGCGACGTCCCGGCCGCCCGCCCGCACCGTGGCGGTCCCGGCCGTCAGGGTGAACCGCCTGGTCGGTTCGCCGACGGTCCGCGCATCCCCATATTCATGATCATGGGGTACGCCGGGCGCGGCGGCCGGGGCGACGACCAACCCGGTTCCGGTCACCAGCGCCGCGACCGCCACCGCGAGGGCTGCCCGGGACACCGTCCGGGACGGGCGCGCGCCGAGGGCGCGCCACGAGACCGCGGTTGCCGCCAGCACCCCGGCGACCGCCAGCAGTCCCACGCCCGCCGACGCCGGATAGCCGTGCAGGAGCGTCACGAGCAGGGCGCTGCTCTGCGCGTACCCGGCGAAGAGGAGCGGGACCGCGACGGACCGGATGTCGCCCGCGCCCGCAGCAACCGCGCCCGGCGACGGCCACCGCCGCGAGCGACAGTGGGGCGGCGATGAGGACCTTCTCCGCCGCGAACAACCAGCCGGCGCGGGCGAGCGCGGTGATCGTGACGGCGCGGGCGAGCGTGGCGAGCAGCGCGAAGGCCGCCAGCCCCAGCGCGAGCGGGCGACGCCGAGCGGCGGACGCCGCGCCACCGCCCAGCCATCCGGCGGCAGCCAGGAGCGCGATCACGAGGTCGGCCGCGAGCAGCGAGCCGGTGGTCACGCCGGCTCCCCCTCGCGAACGGTCACGGGTGCGGCGGCGACAAGTTCCGGTCGGTCCAGCTGTCGCGCTGCCCTCACCACGGCGACCACGACGTGCACCGCCACGATCCCGTTGACCGCGTGCAGCCCGGCGATGGTCAGGCCGAGCGGAGTGCTGACGCCGGCGGCGTCGGTGGACGCGTTCGCGAGCATGGCGATGAGCGCCTGCACGACGACGAGCCCGATAGGCAGGACCGCCAGTCCGATGATCCGGCCCGGCGCCTTCGCCAGCGCGGCGAACAGGGCGGTGAGCACTGTGAGAACGGGGATGACCGCCATGCCGTTGACGCTGTGCAGGGCGTACGCGCCGTCGCCGGCGGGCTTCGTGAACCCGCCCACGGCGGCGAAGACGAACTGCAGGACGAACGAGACGAGCAACAGGATGCTGACGATGACGAATGCCTTGCGCATGGTGACCTCCTAGAGGTGCGCCGAGGTCAGGGCCCGGGCGACGTGATCGGTGGCCGTGATCGCCCCGTACGCGACGAGCCGCACGAGGTCGGCGTCGGCTGGATGGGAGAGCCGCCAGAGGGCCACGTCGCCCACGCTGATCGCGCCGGGCGCGAACGCCGCCAGCAACGCGATCCGGGTCCCGACCCGGTCCGTGCCGGGTACGTCCCGGACCAGGTCGACGGCCCAGTCCGAGGGCCGGGCGGGGTAGCGGCCGTCCTCCCAGCGCACTGTTGCCGTGACGGTCTGGCGCGCCACGTCGCCCAGCAGGTCCCCGCCCTGGGTGGCGGCGTTCCTCAGGGCCGCGTACGCGGCGCCGACCGGGCTCTCCCCCGCCCAGGCTGGTGGTTCCGTCGCACCGACGTCGAGCAGCGGGAGGCTGCGGCCGGGCTCCTTCGGCTCCCGAGCCGTCCTGGCGTAGAGCCGGCCCCCGACCGACCGCACCAGCGGGGAGCGTTGCAGGCCGCCGGGCAGCAGATCGGGGTCGAGCAGCGCCGAGACGACCCGGTTGATGAAGTGGAAGACGAGCAGGGTGCCGGTGACCTCGGGGCCGTACCGACTGGTCCAGCCGGCGGCCATCGGGCTGCGGCTCGCCTCCGCCCAGGCAGCGAGCTCAGCGTGCCTCGGCTCTGATGGCGTCCCGCCACGGGCAATGGCCTCGGCCACCTCGTGCTCACCCAGCGCGTGCAGCAGCATCACGTGGGCGTCGACACAGAACCGGCAGCGGTTGGCCCGGGACACCGCCGACGCGACGACCTCGCGGTCGACCCGGGACACGTCCCCGGCGAGCAGGGCCTCGCGCATCAGCGCCCAGGTCGCGGCCAGCACCTCCGGCACGGCCGCGAGCGCCTGGAAGGTGGGCGCCGGCCCGAGGAACTCGTCTCTCAGCTGCCGGTAGACCTCACCGGTCAGACCGGTCGCCGTATTCGCTGGAGCGGGGGTGAAGAAGCGGTATGTCATGGGCTCGATGCTTGACCCGAGGGGCCGGAAAAGCGTCGTGCCACCGCAGGCACTTGGCTGGCCGCCGATACCGCGTCCGCAGTACGCCCACCTACCGCAGGCGGTGGATGCTCCCTGATGGCGGCCCGTTCTACAGTGCGACCATGCGTCGCGACCTGCCGTACGCCCTCAGCGGCCTCGCCCTCGGTGGACTCCTGCTCGGCAACGCCGCGCTCGCGCCGGACGCCGCTCCGGTGCGAGCGGTCGACGTCTTCCTGGTCCTGGCCATGGCGGCGGCCCTGGCGGTATGCCGGCGTCACCCGGCGGTGGCGTTGGCCGTGGTGACCGCCGCCATGCTGGCCCTGCACGTCCGGGTGCACCCCGGGGTGTCCGCGGCGTTCCCCGTCCTCGGCGTGGCGTACGTCGCCGCCTGGCGAGGGCACCGATCGGCCGCCGCCCTGGCCAGTCTGGTCTTCCTCGGCGGCTTCCTGGCCCGCGACATCTCGGTCGCGCCCGCCGACCGGCCCGGCCAGCTGATCGTCGAGCGGACCGCCCTCCTGCTGGGCTGGTTTGTGGCGGCCAACGTCGCCGGGCTCGTCGCCCGGCAGCGTCGGGCGTACCTGGAACAGGTCGAACAACGCGCGATCGAGGCCGAACGCACCCGCGAGGAGATGGCGTTGCGTCGTGCCGGGGAGGAGCGCCTGCGCATCGCCCGGGACCTGCACGACTCGCTGACCCACAGCATCTCCGTGATCAAGGTCCAGGCCGGGATCGCCGTGCACCTGGCCCGCAAGCACGGCGAGGAACCGTCGGCCACGTTGCTGGCGATCCAGGAGGCCAGCGGCGCCGCGATGCGGGAACTGCGCACGACGCTCGACGTTCTCCGCTCCCCCACCGACGGAGACCGCGTCGGACTGGCCCGGGTGGACGAGCTTGCCGAGCGGACCCGGGCGGCCGGCGTACCGGTGCAGGTGACCGTCACCGGTCGGCCCCGGGACCTACCCACCGAGGTCGACCAGGCCGGGTACCGCGTCGTCCAGGAGGCCCTGACCAACGTGGCCCGCCACGCCGGTCCCGCCACCGCGCGGATCCACGTCGAGTACGCCCCGGCGCAGCTGACCGTCTCGGTCGCCGACGACGGCCAGGCGTCGCCGGACCGGACGACGACGCCGGGCGTGGGCCTGCGCGGCATGCGGGAACGGGTGACCGGGCTGGGCGGCACGCTGCGGGCCGCCGCCCGCGACGACCACGGATTCACGGTACGGGCGACGTTCCCGTTGGACGGCCCCGCATGATTCGAGTCCTGCTCGTCGACGACCAGGCTCTGATGCGGGCCGGATTCCGGGCACTACTCGACGCCGAGGACGACCTGGAGGTCGTCGGCGAAGCCACCGACGGCACCTCGGCTGTCCAGCTGTCGCGACGCCTACGCCCGGACGTCGTGCTCATGGACGTCCAGATGCCAGGGCTCGACGGTATTGAAGCCACCCGGCGCATCGCCGCTGATCCCGACCTCGCCGCGGTCCGCGTCCTCATCCTCACCAACTACGGGCTCGACTCCTACGTGTTCGCCGCACTCCGCGCCGGCGCCAGCGGTTTCCTCCTCAAGGACGCCGATCCCGCCGACCTGCTGCAGGCCATTGCCGTCGTGGCTCGCGGCGACGCGCTACTCGCCCCGGCCGTCACACGTACGCTCATCAGCGAGTTCGTGGCCGGCCCCCCGCCGGCCGAGCCGGCGGCCGGACGCGAGGTGCTGACCGCGCGCGAACAGGAGATCGTCGAACTCGTCGCCCGAGGGCTGGGTAACGACGAGATCGCCCTGCGAATGGTGATCAGTCCGTTGACCGCGAAGACACACGTCAACAGGGCGATGGCGAAGCTGCACTGCCGCGACCGCGCCCAACTGGTCGTGTGGGCGTACGAGTCGGGACTGATCACCCCCCGTCGCCGGTGATCACTGGTCTTGTGGCGCGGACGTGTAGCCGTTCCCCCTGCGGGCCGAAGAGGCTGAGGGCCTCAGCGGTTCCGGGGCCGGGGTTGAGGACGAGGTGCGGAATGCGGGTGTCGAACTCGGCCACCTCGCCCGGGTTGAGCGTCAGGTCGCGGTCGCCGAGCAGCAGGCGCAGCCGGCCGGAGAGCACGTAGAGCCACTCGTACCCCTCGTGGGTCTGCGGGGTTCGCTCCCCGGCGGACGGGTCCGGCGGGAAGATCTGTTTGAACGCCTGTAGGCCGCCCGGTCGGCGGCTCAGCGGCAGGAACGTGATGCCGTGGATGACGATCGGTTTGGGGCGTACGCGAGGGTCGCCGGTGGCCGGGGCGTCGACCAGTTCGTCCAGCGCCACCTGGTAGGCCCGGGCCAGTGGGAGCAGCAGCTCCAGGGTGGGCCGGCGGCTGCCGGATTCCAGCCGGGACAGGGTGCTCACCGAGATGCCGGTCAGCTCGGCGAGCTGGGTGAGCGTGGTCCCGCGTTGGTGGCGCAGGGCGCGCAGCCGTGGGCCGACTGCTGCCAGCGCGGCGGTGTCCTCGTTTGCCATAACGGCAAGGATAGTTGCCACTTGGGCGGCGACGACGGATGGTGGGCTCAGCCGACAAGTCAGAGGGAGATTCCGGTGGATGAGACATACGACGTGGTGGTGGTGGGCGGCGGCGCCGCGGGGCTCAGCGGAGCCCTGGCGCTGACCCGGGCCCGCCGGTCGGTGCTGGTGATCGACTCCGGTGAGCCGCGCAACGCTCCGGCCGACCAGGTGCACAACTACCTGGGCCGGGAGGGGACCCCGCCGGGCGAGCTGGTCGCGGTCGGGCGGGCCGAGGTAGCCGGGTACGGCGGGCAGTTCCGCACCGGACGGGTGGACATCGCGACCCGTGACGACCAGGGATTCCAGCTCGCGCTCGACGACGGTAGTGCGGTGCGGGCCCGTCGGCTGCTGGTGACCACCGGGCTGACCGACCAGCTGCCCGACGTGCCCGGTCTGGCACAACGGTGGGGCCGTGACGTGCTGCACTGCCCGTACTGCCACGGCTGGGAGGTCCAGGACCAGCGGATCGGCGTGCTGGCCACCGGGCCGCTGGCCGTACACCAGGCCGAGATGTGGCGACAGTGGAGCTCCCACGTGCTGCTCCTGCTGCACGACGCCCCCGCCCCGGACGAGGAGACCGCCGAACGGCTCGCCGCCAGGGGCATCGCGGTGGTGCCGGGTCCGGTCGCCGAGGTCGAGGTGACCGGGGACGCGCTGACCGGCGTACGACTGGCCGACGGCCGGGTGGTGGCGCTGGACGCGATCGTGGTGGCGACGCGGCTGACGCCGCGTGCCGATCTGCTGGTGGGGCTGGGTCTGGCCCCCGAGGAGGTGATGATGGGTGAGCACGTGATCGGTGCCCAGATCCCGGCCGACCCCACCGGGGCGACGACCGTCCCCGGTGTCTGGGTGGCCGGCAACGTGGCCGACATCCGTGGCCAGGTCATCACGTCCGCCGCGGCTGGCCTCACCGCCGGTGCGGCGATCAACGCCGACCTCATCGCCGAGGACACCCGCGAGGCGGTGACCGCGTACCGGCAGTTGGTGGCCACGACGTTCGAGCAGCCGGCGTGGGAGGAGCGCTACCAGTCCCGGCCCTCGGTGTGGAGCGGCCGACCGAACCCGCAACTGGTCACCGAGGCCGCCGACCTGACCCCCGGGCACGCGCTGGACGTGGGCAGCGGCGAGGGCGCCGACGCGGTGTGGCTGGCCGAGCGCGGCTGGCGGGTGACGGCGGCGGACATCTCCAGCACCGCGCTGGACCGGGCCGCCGCCCACGCCGACACCGCCGGGGTCGGCGACCGCATCGAATTCACACACGCCGACCTGCGCGACAAGCCACCCGCCGAGGAGGCGTACGACCTGGTGTCCGCGCAGTTCATGCACCTGCCCCCGGTGCAGCGGCGGGAGTTGTTCGCCCGGCTGGCCGCGGCGGTGGCGCCGGGCGGCACCCTGCTGATCGTCGGGCACCACCCGTCGGATCTGTGGACGTCGGCGCACCGGCTGCACATGCCGGACATGATGTACACCGCCGAGGACGTCGCTGCCGCTCTGGACCCGGCCCGCTGGGAGGTGCTGGCCGCCGAGGCCCGCCCCCGTCCCGCCACCGACCCGGAGGGCCAGGACATCACGCTGCACGACGCGGTCCTCGTAGCTCGCCGCCGTTAGTCAGCGACCCGCGTCGATCATGGAGTTGTGGTGGGTGACGAAGGTGGCGGATCACCACCTTCCCGGCACCACGCGTCCATGATCGACGCGGGAACGGGGTGCCAGGGCGGGGCGGGATGCGAGGTGGTGGGGCGGGACTTCGCAAGAGGTCGGCTCGGCGGTAGCGTTGCGCCACACTGACGGCCCGCGCGGGCGGTCGACCGTTGGCCCTACCGCCCAATCGTACGGAGGATGGTGCATGTCCATCGGCGCTGAGCCGCACGCAGTACGCGACGATGCGGCCTCGCGGCCGAGCTTCGAGCTCGCCCTGCGTGGCTACGACAAACGTCAGGTGGACCGGCACCTGGAGCAGCTCGACGGTCAGATCACGATGCTGAGCGGAGAGCACGGGCGCTCCGCCGTCCGGGTCCGTGAGCTGACGGCCGAGGTGCAGCGGCTGCGTGCCGAACTGGCCGAACTCCAGGAGCAACCAGTGCAGGTGGACCGCGCCTCGTTTCACGATCTGGGCCCGATGGTCGGTGAGATCATGGCGCTCGCCGAGAAGCAGGCCAACATGATCACCGAGTCGGCCACCGACCGGGCGAACGAGCTGCGCAGCGAGTCGGAGCGGATCATCGCCGACACCCGTGAACGGGCCGCGCAGGCACGCCAGGACCTGTCGGAGGAACTGGCGGCCCGACGAGCCGAGCAGGAGCAGGCGCACGAGGAGCGGCGCACCCACGCCGAGGCCGAGCTGACCGCCATTCGCGAGCACGCCGAGCAGTTGCGCGCCGACGGTGAGGCCGCGCACGAGCGCGCCCAGCACGAGGCGAAGCGGATCACCGAGCAGAGCGGGCAGCAGCTCAACCAGACCCGGGTCGCCGCCGACGCGCTGATGAAGTCGGCCCGCACCCAGATCCAGCAGGAGCTCCAGTCGGCCCGCGCCAAGAACCAGCAGGAGATGGCCCAGTGGCAGGCCAACGTGGAGCGGGAGGTCAACGAGCGGCGGGCTGCCGCCGAGCAGGAGATCGCCGAGCAGCAGGCCGCCGCTGAGCAGGAGCTGGACGAGCAGCGCAGCACGACCGAGCAGCAGATCGCCGCACTGCTGGCCGAGGCGCAGCAGCACGTGACCGAGCTGCGCAACCGCGCCGACGAGCAGGCCGCCAGCCACCAGGAGCAGCTGACCGTCCTGCAGCAGGAGCTTGAGGAGCGCCGGCAGGAGGCCGCCCAGCTGAACGCCGAGCTGGACACTGCCCGCCAGCAGCTCGCCGAGGTCCGCCAGGAGGGCGAGACGCTGGAGGACGAGCTGTCGCGGATGCAGCAGCGGCTCAGCGAGGTCCGCCGGGACCTCACCGCCGAGAATGCCCGGCTCGACGAGGCCCGACGGGCCGGGGACTCCGCCGAGCGGCACGCCAAGGAGGTCCGCGCCCGGGTGCAGCGGGAGGCGAAGCGGGTGGCCGACCTCGCCTCCGCCGCGGTCATGGCCGCGGCAGCCGGCGGTACGGAGACCGCCGAGTACCCGATGGTGGGTGCCCGTTCCAGCGCCGATCGACCCGCTCCCGACCGGTACCCCGCCGAGCGGACCGGTGGTACGCGGACCGAGGTCGACCGACCCGCCGACGACCAGTCCGCTGCCGACCAGCCCAGCGCTGGCCAGCCCGCTGCCGACCAGTCCGGTGGCGAGCGGACCGGTGGTGACCAGTCCGGTGGTGAGCGCTCCAGCGAACCGACCACCCTGGACGAGCCGGTGGTCGCGTCTACCGACCGGACGGCCGCCCCGGACGTGCCGGCCGTTGAGGTCGAGCGAATCTTCACCCGACCTGACGCCCCGACGCCCGTGCCGTTCCTGGCCTTCGGGCAGCCGGTCAGCGAGAACGGCGCCGGCCGGCACTGACCTCAGCAGCGGTTGACCCGGGTCCGGGGCGAATCCACACGGGCCCGGGACGACCGCCGGGTGGTCCCGCGCCGACGCCGCCCCCCTTGCTGAGATACGCGCGGCAGCGAAGCTGGCCGTCATGGAGTGGATCGTCCACCCGCCCGGCTGCCTACGCGGCGATCTCGTCGCGTACCCGCTGCTGGAAGGCGCGGGCCTGCGCTCCGGTGGGCGGCGGCCCACCGTGCCGGGCGTCGACCGCGCGGTGGATCACCTCAGCCGGGTCACCGGTGTCGATCAGCCGCTGACCAGCCGCCACCTTCGCAAGCCACATGCCGTCGCGGTGCCGCACCAGCGATCGGCAGGCGCCGAGCACCGCGTCCTCCGTGCCGGGCGCGGGCTGGTCGTCCGGCGGTGTCGGCAGGGCCAGCCACCAGGACAGCGCCTCGATGAGCAGGCGGCGCAGGTCCGCCGGGGTGAGGTCGGCGAAGACCTCTCCGGCCGGCGGTCCGAGCAGCGGCAGCCCACTCTGGTGCAGGATGCTGCGATCCAGCCCGTACCAGAAGCGGCCGTCGGCGGCCGGCCGGTCGGCGGGGTCGAGGGTGCACCGGAACGGCATGCCGGACCCGGTGTTGAGTTCGACCTCGAAGCCAGGCTCCGGTGTTCCGGAGGCGGCCACCGCCCGGCTGTAGGCCACCAGCTCCAGCCCTCGCGCCGGGCAGGGCAGCACCTCGTGACGCAGGCACGCCACCAACGCCTGTTTGGCGGCCTCGGTGAGCGGCCCGGCGCAGAGCAGCGCCACGTCGACGTCGCTGCGGCCGGCCTGGTACGCGCCGAGCCCCACGGAACCGGCCGCGTACGCGCCGACCAGGTCGGCCCCGAGCACGTCCCGGGCGGCGGTGACCAGGTCGTCGAGGTAGCGCTGAAGATCGGAGTCCACGGGCCATCATGACTCAGGGGTCGGAACCGGGCTGGACTACCCCGCGTAGAGCAGCAGCAGACCGGCGACGGTATACGCGACCATCAGCGCCAGCAGCGGTAGCTGACCAGCGACCGCCCGGGCCCGGGGAAACAGGTACAGGGCGCGGTCGTGGGCGAGCAGCGTGCCGAGCAGGTGTCCGAGGATGATGACGGTGATCTGGAGGCTGGCCACCCCGGAGGGCGTGACCAGCCCGGTGTGCGGCTCCCAGCCGGCGGTGCCGAGCCAGTTGGCGCCGGTGCCCAGGGGGTCGGAGAGCAGCGCGATGGTGCGCTGGCCTTCCAGGATCAGCAGTGAGTAGTAGTGCGCCACCACGTAGCCCACCGCGATCGGCACGATCGAGTGGGCGATCTCGCCCGGCACTCCTCGGGCGTCGGCCGGGTCGGCGCGGCCGATGCGCGCCGCGCCCCGGTGGCGGCGAGGTACGCCACCGCGACGGCGGCGACGACGAGGATCAGCCCGGCGCTGCCGGTGACCGCCGGATGCAGGCCGTTCTCCTGGCTGAAGCGCAGCCAGCCCGGCGCGTTGGAAAGGCTGTCGTACATGGTCGAGCCGAGCAGCACGATCACCACGGCGACCAGCCCGGGGCGGGGCCGCAGCCCGGCGATCCCGTCGAGCGGGTTGCGCCACACCAGCACGCCGTCCGTGGCCCGGCCGATCGGGGCGAGCTGACCGATCAGGGCGCTGTACGCCTCGAACGGGTCGGCGCGGTCGAACCAGCCGGCGCCGAACAACGCCGCCCCGGCCAGCATGACCACCGCGTACGCGGCGAGCCAGGCGGTGATGACGGGCAGGGTGGCCCGTTCGGGTGCGACCAGTTCCAGCCAGACGAACCCGAACAGGGTGGCGGCGGCCGGCCACATTCCCACGCCGGCCGGCAGCTCACGGACCCCATGGTCCGGGTCGCGCCGCGCTGTCAGCGCCGCGAGCAGGTGCACCGTCCGTAGCGGGTTGACCGCCCGCCAGACCGGGCCTAGCAGCAGCGACAGCGGTGCCAGCCCGACCCAGAGCAGCACGTAGAGCGCGCCGGCCGTCGGGTTGTCCGCAGTGTCCGGCCCACCCAGCAGGCCGAGGCAGAACCAGGCGGCGGCGAGCAGACCGAAGCCGCGCAGCACCCACCGACAGGTGGGTGCGTCGACGAGTCGGGCGAGCCATTGCGGCACGGGGCGGCCACCGGTCGCGTCCCGGTCGAGTCGGGGTTCGCGCCAGAGCAGACCGAGCGCGAGGAACGTGACGACGAGGGTCAGCGCGGCGGCGATGACGAGTTGCGGCAGCGTGATCGGCAGGTCCTGCCGGCCGCCGACGCCGTGTGCCAGCAGCGTGGGAGCGGCCGTCATGTCGCTCAGCGGACGACGAGCTGGAACAACACCAGCTCGGTTTCGTGCGTCTCGACCTCGAACAGCCCGGTCTTGTCGGCCCGGAACTCCACCGAGCCAGGCGTGCCGGCCGGAAGTCGAGCGCCCAGGTCGTACCCGTGTACGTGCAGTTCGTCGGACACGTCCGAGGTAACCGTGATCCGGACCAGTTGCCCCTTACTCACGGTGACCCGTCCGGTCGGCGGATCGACCCGCCGCTTCGCGATCGTCACGATGATTTCCTTGTCCACGGCCGGGGTGCTGGCGGTGGCGCTGGGTGTCGAGCTGGTTGTCGGAGTCGACGCGGTGGCGGTGGCGCTCGGCGGCGCGGCGGACGTCGGCGTCGTCGAGGGGCTGGCCACGGAGGGGTCGTCGTCCTGCCCGCAACCCGTGACGAGCAGGGCGGCGAGGACGCTGGCGGCGAGGGCGGCGGAGGTGCGGAGGGCGGGGGTACGGACGAACACGGGCGGACTCCGAACGACGCGAGGGGGACGGGTGTCGAGTTGATCGTCGGGGAGGAGAACTCTACGTCTTGTTCGGCGGCGGGGAAATGACCATGATGAACGGATGCAATCGAGGCTGGTCACTGCGCGTAACGTCCTGAGCCGCACCATGGCGGCACTGGCCGCGACGCTGGTGGTGTCGCTGTTGCTGCCCGTCGCTCCGGCGTCCGCGCACGGGCAGTTGGCGACGTCCACCCCGTTGACCGGCACCGTGGTTCGCGAGCCTCTGACGCAGGTGGGGTTGTACTTCACCGAGAAGCCGGCCTCGAACGCCCACTTCACCATCACCGGGCCGAACGGGTCGCGAGTGGACAGCGGCTGGTCGTACGGCGAGCCGAAGCGGCTGGACAAGCCGGTCCAGGAGTACTTCATGGTCAACGGCGTGTTCGAGCCGCGGCTGTACCACACTGGCTTCCCGGCCATGGTGACCGTCGCGCACTGGCCGGCGAAGGGCCGCTACACCGCCACCTACCTCTCCGCGGCCTCCGATGGTGAAGCGGTGCGAGGCAACGTCACCTTCGATTACCAGGGGCCGAGCACGGCCGCGCCGGCCGGTTGGTCGGCGCCGACAACGGGGCCGGATGCGGCACTGCTCGCCCAGGTCGAGGGCACGGCGTCGGCGAGCCCGGGCGCGGCTGCCAGCCCGGCGGGCGTTACCGACGCCCCGGCGAACGATCCAGCCGGTGCCACGGAGAAGAAGCAGGGTGGTGGGTTCCCGGCCTGGTTGGTGCCGCTCCTGCTCGTCGTCGTGGTCGCCGCGATCGTGCTGGTGGCGGCTCGCCGTCGACCCGCCGCGCGCGGAGCCTCCGCCCCGGGCCGCCGGCCCTCCGGCTCAGGCTCGGCAGGCAAGGCCGGTTCCCCGGCCCGCAAGTCCGCCAGCCCCACCCGTAAACCCGGCAATCGCGCCGGTGGTCCGGCCCGGCGCGGACGGCGATAGGTCCGCCGAAGCCGGCATTTTCCGCGTACCACCACGAACTTTCGCACGAACATCGGGAACTTTTGATGTATCGACGCGAAGCCATGGACAGTCCAATCGAAACACCCTAATGTCTCGACCCATCAACCCGGTGTTTCCGCAACGTCACTCGTCGGCGTCGAGGACGTTTCGGACCCGGGCCGGCGGCCACCCCCACCCCTGCTCCGCGCCGGCCGTCGGACACTCCGCTCCCTTCTGGAGGAACGATGGGCACACGCCTGCAACGCCGACTCCGCAGTCCAATCCTGGGTGCGCTGGCACTCGTCCTCACCGCCGGATTCTGGACCGCCCCGGCCACCGCCGCTCCCGCACAGGAACCGGGCGTCACGCTGCGCGTCTTCGACGTGCAGGTGCCGCTCTCCGAGATCTGCACACTCAAGCCCGCGCAGACCCCGAACGTGGACAAGCTGATGTCGACGATCAACTGGACGTCGACCGCCGACTTCGGCTTCGACAACTACTTCGTCTCGCAGGTGCTCGGCAACATCACCACCACCCAGGCCGGCAGCTACACCTTCCGGCTCAGCAGCGACGACGGATCCAAGCTGTCGATCGACAACGCCGTGGTGATCAACCACGACGGTCTGCACGGTGCGACCCCGCCCAAGGAGGGCACCGTCACCCTCACCGCCGGCCTGCATGCGCTGCGCATCGATCACTTCGAGCGCGACGGCGGGCAGCAGATCACCCTCGAATGGAAGACGCCCGGCTCGTCGTCCTTCGTGGTCGTACCGAACTCGGCACTGAGCACCGACGCCGGCGTGGTCCGGGTGACCGCACCCGGCCGCAAGGAGTGCGAAGGGATCGCCGACTCACCCGGCGACGGCCTACCGCTGACCACCGTGCACCCCGGCTACACGCTGACCAACCTGCGGCCCACCGGCTTCCAGCCGAAGGTCACCGGCATGGACTGGCTGGCCGACGGCCGCCTGGTCATCTGCACCTGGGGCGGCAGCGACCAGTCCGGCACCTCCCAGGACGGCGAGGTCTGGATCCTCGGCAACACCGGCGGGTCGACAAGTCCGGGAAACGTCACCACCAAGAAGATCGCCGGCGGCCTGAAGGAGCCGATGGGGCTGAAGGTCGTCGACGGGGTGGTCTACGTCTCGGAGAAGCAGCGGCTGACCCGGCTGGTGAACACCGGCGGCGACGAGGTGGCCGAGCGCCTGGACACCGTCGCCACCTGGCCGTACGGCGGCAACTTCCACGAGTTCGCGTTCGGCCTGCTCTACCAGGACGGGTTCTTCTACGTGAACCTGTCGGTGTCGATCAACTCCGGCGGCGCCACCACCAACCCGCAGCCCGCCGCCAACCGGGGCAGCACCCTCAAGATCAACAAGGACACCGGCGCGGTCAGCTACGTCGCTGGCGGCCTGCGTACCCCGCACGGCATCGGCTGGGGCCCCGAGGGCGGCATCTTCGTCACCGACAACCAGGGCGGCTGGCTGCCCTCGTCGAAGCTCGTGCACATCAAGCAGGGCCGGTTCTTCAACCACTACACGAACCCGGCCGGCCCGTTCGACGCCAACCCGGTCACCCCACCGGTGCTCTGGATGCCACAGAACGAGATCGCCAACTCGCCCAGCACCCCGCTGTACCTGACCAGCGGCCGATACGCCGGCCAGTTCGTCATCGGTGACGTGACGTACGGCGGCCTCCAACGGGCGAATGTGGAGAAGGTCAACGGCGAGTACCAGGGCGCCCTGTTCCGGCTCACCCAGGGCCTGGAGGCGGGCGTCTCCGAGGTCAACATCGGCCCGGACGGCGCGATCTACGTCGGCGGGCTCGGCGCGGGCGGCAACTGGGGCCAGACCGGCAAGCTGTCGTACGGCCTGCAGAAGCTCACCCCGAACAGCACCACCGCGTTCGAGATGCTCGCCATGCGGGCCACCACGGCCGGGTTCGAGGTGGAGTACACCCAGCCGGTCTCGACGGAAACCGCCGCCAACCTGGCCGCGCACTACAAGGTCAAGCAGTGGCGGTACCAGGCGACGGCCAGCTACGGCGGCCCGAAGATCGACGAGGAGACGCTGACCGTCACCTCGGCCACCCTCTCGGCGGACGGGAAGAAGGTCACCCTCGCGGTGGCCGGTCGCAAGGCCGGGCGGGTCGTCCACCTGCGCTCCCCTCGCCCGTTCACCTCCACCAGCGGCCAGTCACTGTGGAGCACCGAGGCGTGGTACACGCTCAACTCGATCCCGGGTAGCCCTCCCCCGCCGACCAGCGGGACCATCACCGGGGTGGGCGGCAAGTGCCTGGACGTCGACAACGCCGGCACCGCCGACGGCACGAAGATCCAGCTCTGGACCTGCAACGGCACCGGCGCGCAGTCGTGGACCCGGGTCGGCGAGACGTACCGGGTGCTGGGCAAGTGCCTGGACGTGGACAACGGCGGCACCGCCAACGGCACGAAGGTTCAGCTCTGGACCTGCAACGGCACCGGCGCGCAGGTCTGGCAGCCGCAGACCGACGGGTCGATCCGTAATCCGCAGTCCGGCAAGGTCCTGGAAGCCGCCGGCGGTGGCACCGCCGACGGCACACAGATCCAGCTCGGCACGTACGCGGGCGGCACCCACCAGAAGTGGGTGGTCAGTAGCGGGGTAACCGGCTGACGTTGCACGAGGGCGTGGTCTGACCGCTGGTCAGGCCACGCCCCGGCACGACAGGTCGTGGAAAGACAGATCGGTGAAGACGCCGGTCAGGGGCCGTGCGGCAGCGGTTGTGCCAGCGCCCGCAGGTCCGCCGGGAGTTGGGCCAGCGCGTCCTCGAACTCCCGATGCCCGACCACCCGGTGCATCGTCTGGAGGACGGCCCGGGTGCCCCGCTCGGCGGCGGTGCGGTCGATCCCGGCGCGGTCGGCCACCCGGCGCAGGAACTCGTCGTAGCCGAACGCTTCCGGCGGCTCCGCGGCCTTGACCAGCAGCGGGCCCAGCTCGTCGGCCAGGTGGGGGGCCAACGCGCCCGCCTCACCGCCGCTGAGCCGCTCGGTGAGGGTCCGCAGAACGGCCTCGGTCAGTGGGCGCGCCTGCTCCGGCGGCACGCCCGCCCGTGCCGCAACCTTGTCGACGAACGTCAGCTCGGCCATGCCCCCGCCCTTCGTTCCGGAAACGCGTGGCTACCCGGGCCCACCGGCAGCAAACCCGGCAGCCGGAGCGGGATGGGTCTGTTGGTTGCTCCGCGCGGTGGCGTCCCGTTCTCGTACGGTGAGGTCGGACCGGGAACCCGGCGGCTGCCCGACGGCGGCCCGCGCCGCAGGAGGAGCAGATGGCGGTCGACCTGCCCGACGTGATCGACCGGTACTTCCGGGCCAGCAACGACCGGGATCTGGATGCCTTCGTCGCCTGTTTCGCGGACACCGCGAGCGTTGCCGACGAGGCCCGGCTGTACGACGGACGGGCCTCGATCCGCGCCTGGCGGCAGAAGACGATGGATGCCTACGCGTACACCGCCGAGCCGGTCCGTGTCACACCGCAGGCGGGCGACTCGTACCTGGTCCTCACCCGGGTGTCCGGTGACTTTCCCGGCAGTCCGATCGAGCTGCGGTACCGGTTCACGCTGCGCGACGACGTGATCGGCGCCCTGGACATCCGCCCGTAGCAGCGGTTGACCCACCGAAGCGGAGGCGACCTCGTGCCACGAGTCTGGCTCATCACCGGATGTTCCCGCGGCCTCGGCCGAGCCCTCGCCGCGTCGGACGCGCGCTGGCGGGAGCTGAGCGAGTCCATTACCTTCGACGCAGCTCCCTGACCCCCCGGAAACGGAGGACGGCACGATGCCGGACAGCGCACGCGAGGCAGAGCTGCTGGATGCCGAGCGCACTCTGCAGGCGGCCCAGCGGGCCGGCGACGTCGCCGCCCTCGACCAACTGCTCATCGACCAGCTGATCGCCATCGGCCCGGACGGCCGTGTGCAAACCAAGCAGGAGGACCTGGCCGCGCACCGGGACCGCCGCTCCGTGGTGGAGGAACTGGTCGAGGAGGAGCTGGACCTGCTCGTCGTCGGGTCCACCGGGGTGACCTTCTTCCTGGGCCGGGTGGCCGGCGTGTTCGAGGGGGCCGCGTTCGCGGCGCGCCTGCGCTACACCCGGACCTGGGTCCACGACGACTCGCACGGCTGGCGGGTCCTGGCCGCGCACATCAGCCCGGCCTGACCGCCGTCTCCGCCAGCCTGGCCGCCACCACCAGGTCGTTGAGCTGAGCCGACCCGGCGGGTTGCTCGGGCAGCCGGGTGTCCTGTTGCGCCTGATCGAGCCGTACCGCCAACACGGCGAGGTCACGGTCGAGGACCGAGCCGGCGACGAGGTCGTCGATGCCGGCCGGCAGGCCCGCAGCCTCCCAGGCCGTCACGCCGAACACCGCACGGAACGGTCCCGGACCGAGAACAACCACTGCTCGACCCTCTGCTCGTCGGGCCGGTCGGGCAACGGGCTGGTGGCGAGGTCCGCCGTCATCCGGCTCACCAGCCGGTCCCGCCAGGCGACGATCTCGTCCCAGGGCACCGCACCGGCCTTGACCGCCAGCAGACGGTCCCGATCGGCGCCCACGTCCAGCACCAGGCGACCGGTGCGGACCAGGTCACCCCCGGCGGTCAGCAGCCGGACCAGGTGCATCACGTGCCGCCACACCGGAACGCCGGAACGAGCGATCCCGCGCTCGGCCTTGCCGAACTGGGCAGTGGCGTACCGCAGGTAGGTGTCGGCCACCCGCCGGGACAGGAAGGCCGGCGCGAGCGCCCGAAGCTCCGCACCCAGTGGGGTGCACGTCTCGACCAGCGGCGAGTGCAGCACTTCCAGGACCGTGGGGTTCGCCGCCAGCCCCAGCACGCAGACCCGCTCCACCTCCCACCGCATCTGCTCTGGGAGCGGCCCCTCGTGATGCCACGCGGGTTTCCGCAGCCCCCAGAACGCCGAGGCCGGCAGGGCGTACACCCCACGTCGGTCGGTGTCCGAGGCTGCACCGGACAACCCGAACGCGCGGGAGCCCACGACCACCTGCAGGATCGTCCGGTCGTCGACCAGCTGATCCGTCAGCGCATGCTCCATTGCCGCCTCCCCCGAGCGCTGCGTTGGCCGCCCCGACCCTGGCGGTGTCCGGTGCACACCATGCCTGTTCCGGGGGCCAACGTCGAGCCCTTTCCTCAGCTCACGACGGCATCGACCGGGCCGACGCGCAGGGTGCCGTCGTTGAGTGGCGTGCAGCGGATACCACCCGTGGTGCGCAGCGCCTTCCACGCCCCCGGGCCGACGGTGACGTCCATCCAGGCGCAGGGCCGGGCCGCCCGGTTGACCCGCAGACTGACCGGGCCGTCTCCGGTGTCCAGGATCAGCACTCTGCCGATCAACTCGTCCACGGCGATGCCGGTGGTGAGGATGTTGCGTCGGACCTGCGCCAAGCCGACGCCGACCGGCAGCGACTCCTGCGCGATGACCGTGACGCTGGCGTCGCGGTGCGCCTGCTGGCCGAAGTACCGGTCGCCGACGATGCCGAGGCCGGCCCGGATCTGGACCACGTCGACCAACTCGCCGGGCAGGGCCGGCGCCGGGCCGTCGGCGGGCCGGCCCTGGAAGCGGTGTACGGGCGAGGCCAGCAACTCGACGATATCCGGCATAGCAGGCATTCTACGAACCGGACAGGGTCCTCCGGGGCAGCGGGCCGAGCTGACGGCTTTCCAGGATCACGGCGGACGGGCCGCGGCCCGCGCGATGGGCAACCGGCGGTGTCCGGTCGGATGCGGACCGCACCGCCCACTACTGAGCAGACCGTAGAGGATCTCACCGGCCGGGACAACAGTCGATCCGGGAGCGCGGCGGCCCGCGTCTGGGTACCGGTGCTCATTCCGCTTCCGCGCGACCCGGGGCATGATCACCGGATGACGGCGACGAGGGGTACGCGCTCACTGCTCGGTGTTCTGTTCCTGGCGGCGGCCACGGTCGGGGTGTGGCTGCTCTGGTTGGGCCGGGACACGCAGTACACGGTGGATGCCCAGACTGGCGCGACCAGCGGGCCGTACGAGCCGTGGCAGGTGATCGGCTGCGTGCTGACGCTCGTGCTGCTGGCCGCGCTCGCCGGCACGCGACTCAGCCCGTGGCTGGTGGCGCCGGTGATGACGGTGGCCTTCACAACCGCCTGGTCCTGGCAGGCGGCGTCCAGTGACGACAGCGGGCTGTGGGCCGTCGGGGCGGTCCTGGTGCTGCTCGGGATGGCGGCCGGCAGCACGGTGGTGTGCCTCGCGGCGCGGCGGCTCAGCCGTCGCCCGACCGGCCGCCCCAGCTAGGGCCTGTCCGGCCGATCAGGCCGGACAGGCCCGTGGTCCCGAAGAGGGCTCAGCGCTTGAGCGTGAAGGTGAAGTCGCCGGAGAGCTTGCCGCTCAACCGGACTGCCGAAACGAGTCTCCCCTCCGTGATCAGTCTGTCCACCTCGGCCCGCGAAAGACCGCACCCTTCAGCGATCAGTCGCACCGGCCGGACCGGGATCCGCGCCGCAAAGCGGACCGAGACGTCGATTGTCTCGCTCGCCAGGTGATCCGTTTCTCCGGTATCGAGGCGCCAGGAATTGCGCCAGTCGAGGGAAAAGCGATTACGGCGTTGCACGACTGGATCCTGGAGCAGTGCGGCTGTCAGGCCAGGATCGTTGTCGTGCAGTCGGTCGAGCAGCTCAGGTCGTATGGAGCGCACGGTCATCCGCTCCAGGATCGTGAGCTTTGCGGTTTCCCCGCAAGCGGTACAGAGCGCGAGGAGCCAGGCGTCGATGAGCTTGTGGTTTGCGTTGACACGGAATTTGCCGCTTGCCCTTAAACGCTCGGATGGGCACGCGTGGCAACGGCGGCGAACGAGCGGCAGGCAGGTGGGCGCGACCGCCCAAATTATGAGCACAGAAGTACACCGGTTTCAGTGAGAAGTCCGCAGCAAAAAAGAGCGCGGCGCACATGCGCGACGCGCGACAAATCAGCGCTCGGGAGGTCTCACAGGGTGTACAACGGGACGCCCTTGACTAGACGACGTGGTTCGGCGGCACGGTAGCGGCGCACCACGGCGCGGCGCCACCGGTTTTGATCGCCGTACCGCCAGGTTCCATCGTCCGCGCGGTCAGCGGGCGGCGGGCACCGGTGCCGGCGACCCGGCGAAGGGGACGTCGACGGGTGCCGCCGCGCTCTCCTCACCGTCGGGGTGCCGCCACAGCCCGCGGTCGCGCAGGATCGGCAGCACGCCCTCACCGAACCAGTACGCCTCCTCCAGGTGCGGATAGCCGGAGAGGATGAACTCGTCGATGCCGAGCGCGTGGTATTCAGCGATCCGGTCGGCGACCTCGGTGTGGCTGCCCACGAGCGCGGTGCCGGCCCCGCCGCGGACCAGCCCGACCCCGGCCCACAGGTTGGGTGCGACCTCCAGGCCGTCGCGGGAGCCGCCGTGCAGGTCGAGCATCCGCCGCTGCCCCTCGGACTCGCTGCGGCGCAGCCCGTCCTGTACCGCCCGGATGTCGGCCTCGGAGATCCCGTCGAGCAGGCGCTGGGCCTGCACCCAGGCCTGCTCGGCGGTGTCCCGGACGATGACGTGCAGCCGGATACCGAAGCGCAGCTCGCGCCCGGCGTCGGCAGCCAGCGCCCGGACCCGCTCCAGTTTGGCGGCGACCAGGGCCGGCGGCTCGCCCCAGGTGAGGTAGACGTCGCTGTGCCGCACCGCCACCGGTAGGGCGGCGGCCGAGGAGCCACCGAAGTAGACCGGCGGGACCGGGTCGGGCAGGCGGTGCAGCCGCGCCTGCTCGACGCGTACGTGGGTGCCGGCGTGGTCGACCGTCTCGCCGCGCCACAACGCGCGCACCACGTGCAGGAACTCGTCGCACCGCGCGTACCGGGCGTCCTTGTCCAGGAAGTCGCCGTAGGCCCGCTGTTCCTGCGACTCACCGCCGGTGACCACGTTGAGCAGCAGTCGGCCCCGGGACAGTCGTTGGAAGGTCGAGGCCATCTGGGCGGCCAGCGTGGGGGCCAACAGCCCGGGCCGGAAGGCGACGAGGAACTTGAGGCGCTCGGTCACCTCGGTGAGCATCGCCGTGCTCAGCCAGGCGTCCTCGCACCAGGCCCCGGTCGGGGTGAGCGCGCCGACGAAGCCGAGTTGCTCCGCCGTGCGGGCGATCTGCCCCAGGTACGCCACGCTGGCCGGACGGGCACGCCCGGCGGTACCGGCCGGGACGCCGTGTCCACCACCGACGATGTCTCGGCTGTCGCCGTTGGTGGGCAGGAACCAGTGGAAGGTGAGGGTCATCTCGGCTCTTTCCTCGAGTGCGCGGCGGGTGCGGGGACGGGTGCGCGCGCGGCGAGCGGGCACCTCCTGAGGGGTGGGACGATCCCGCCGACAGCCTACCCATAAAACCTATCGGGTTAGTAGGCTACCGCCCACGGCGCCGGCACCCGTCGATGCGTCCGGACCTTCATGCCCAGCCAAGGAGCCGCCATGCGCAACCCGTCGACGAGCCGCCCCCCGCATCGCCGCCTACTGACGGCCGTGCTCGCCACCGTGGCACTGCTCGCCACGGCCGGAGTGAGCGCGTGCGGTGGGTCCGCCGATGCCGCCGGCGACGCGAAGACCCTCCGGATCGGCTACCAGCGCTTCGGCGGCCTGAGCCTGGTCAAGGCACGCGGCGCGACACCGGGCGTCGAGTGGTCGCTGTTCGAGAGCGGTCCGGCGCTCACCGAGGCACTCAAGGCAGGGTCCATCGACATCGGCCAGGTCGGCGAAGCGCCACCCGTCTTCGCCGCGGCCGGGAAGATCCCGTTCTCCATCATCGGGACCTCGGAGCCGATCCCGCAGGGTGAGGCCGTGCTGGTCAAGGCCGACCGCGGCTACCGCAGCTTCGCCGACCTCAAGGGCAAGACGGTCGCCCTCAACAAGGGCTCCAATGTGCACTGGCTGCTGGTCCGGCTGCTCGAAGCGAACCAGATGACCTTGAAAGACATCCAGGTCAAGTACCTCAAGCCCGCGGAGGGGCGGCCCGCGTTCGACAGCGGGCAGGTCGACGCCTGGGTGATCTGGGACCCGTACTTCGCGCTGGCCGAACAGCCGGGGGTCCAGGTGCTGGCCGACGCAACCGGTCTGGCCAGCAACCGTGAGTACGTCCTGGCCGCCCCCAACGCGGTCACCCAGCGGTCGGACGAGATCCGGGCGTTCCTGCAGCGGTACCGCGAGGTGACCGACTGGGGCATTGCCCACCCCGAGGACCGGGCCAGCACGCTCGCCCCGGAGCTGAAGATCGCCCAGGACGTCACCAGTCGCGCCCTGGCCCGCAGCGCCAAGCCCCTCGCCCCGGTAACCCCCGCCATCGGCGACGAACTCCAGGCGATCACCGACAGCTTCATCGCCCTGGAACTCATTCCGGGTCCGGTCGACATCCGTTCCCGAATCGACGACCGGTTCAGTGCGGTCTTCCAGTGAGCCGTACGACGCTCACCGAGGCACCCGCCGAGGTCTCGGCCCCCACGCCGGTCGCACGCCGACCCCAGCGGACGGCGAGGCGGTGGCGACGGTTGGTCAGCCCGATCGTGTTGGTGCTGGGCTGGGAACTGGCCGCCCGGACCGGGCTGCTGGCACCGGAGAAGCTGCCCGCGCCCAGCGACGTGCTCGCCGCAGGCTGGCGACTGGCCCGTGACGGGACGCTCGCCATCCATCTGCTGGACTCCCTCACCCGCGCCGGGGCCGGGCTGTTGATCGGCGGTCTCCTGGCGCTGATCCTGGGCACGGTGGCGGGGCTCCTCCGGCTCGGCGACGACCTGGTCGACCCCCCGGTGCAGATGGCCCGGATGCTGCCGCACCTGGGCCTGGTCCCGTTGCTGATCATCTGGGTCGGCATCGGCGAATCGCTCAAGATCAGCCTGGTGGCCCTGGGCGCGTTCTTCCCCATCTACTTCAACACCTACGCCGGCATCCGGGACATCGACGAGCGGTTGGTGGAAGCGGCCCGCACCTGCGGGCTGGGGCAGGCGGCCCGACTGCGGCACGTGGTGCTGCCCGGCGCACTGCCGTCCCTCTTCCTCGGCCTGCGACTGGCGATCGGCGCGGCCTGGCTCAGCCTGGTCGTCGGCGAGCAGGTCAACGCCCAGACCGGGATCGGCTTTCTGATGATGGAGGCGCGGGAGTTCAGCCAGACCGACGTGGTGGTGCTCGGCCTGCTCGTCTACGCGCTGCTCGGGCTGATATCCGACCTTGCGCTGCGCGTCCTGGAGAGGAGGATGTTGACATGGCGTCGCGGACTGCGGGCCACCTGATCGGCGCGACGCCGGTGTTGACCGCCCACGCGGTGCACCGGGCGTTCGGGCCGACTGTTGTGCTGGCCGGGGTCGACCTGACCATCGCGCGGGGCGAAGTGGTGGCCCTGCTCGGCGGCAGCGGATCCGGCAAGAGCACGCTGCTGCGGATCCTCGCCGGGCTGGATGGTGACGCCAGCGGTGAGATCGTCGT
This sequence comes from Micromonospora sp. LH3U1, assembly GCF_028475105.1. Taxonomy (NCBI): domain Bacteria; kingdom Bacillati; phylum Actinomycetota; class Actinomycetes; order Micromonosporales; family Micromonosporaceae; genus Micromonospora; species Micromonospora sp. LH3U1. Next base: position 4,085,642 of record NZ_CP116936.1, read on the forward strand.
GCACGGCACCGCCGCCGTGGTCTTCCAGGAGCATCGGTTGCTTCCCTGGAAGCGGGTGGCGCCCAACGTCGGGCTCGGGCTGTCCGGAGCGGACACCTCCGGGCGGATCCAGCGCGCGCTGGCCGAGGTCGGTCTCGCCGAACGGCACCGAGCCTGGCCGGCCGAGCTGTCCGGCGGGCAGGCGCAACGGGTGGCTGTCGCGCGGGCCCTGGTCCGTGAGCCGGACCTGCTGCTGCTCGACGAGCCGTTCGGCGCCCTGGACGCGCTGACCCGACTACGGATGCAGGTCCTGCTGCGCCGACTACGCGCCGAGCACGGCTTCGCCGCCCTGCTGGTCACCCACGACGTGGAGGAGGCGCTGCTGCTCGCCGACCGGATCCTGCTCCTCGACGCGGGCCGCATCGCCGCGGACCTGCCCGTCGACCTGTCCCCCACCCGTACGTCGGACGACCCGGCGTTCGGTGCGCTGCGCCGGCACCTCCTGGACCGACTCGGCGTTCCCACCACCTGACGAGCGGAGACCCGATGACCCGCTGGACCCCCGATCCCACGTTCTACCCCTCCCCCCGCGAGGCGGTGACCGCGCCAGCTGAGAAGCTCGCCTACGTGGCGGCCTTCGACCGGACGGCCAGCCGTCCGGACGCCATCGTGGTGCTGGACACCGACCCCGACTCCCCCGACTACGGCAGCGTCGTCGGCTGGACCGACCTGCCGCACCTCGGTGACGAGTTGCACCACTTCGGTTGGAACGCGTGCAGCAGCGCGCTCTGCCCGACCGCTCCACACCCGCACGTCGAGCGGCGCTACCTGATCGTGCCCGGTCTGCGGTCGTCGCGGATCCACGTTCTCGACACGCAGCCCGACCCGCGCCAGCCACAGGTCATCAAGGTGATCGGGCCGGAGGAACTGGCGAAGCGGGCCGGCTACTCGCGTCCGCACACCGTCCACTGTGGGCCGGACGGCATCTACCTCTCCGCCCTCGGTGGCGCGGACGGCGCGGAGGGCCCGGGAGGCATCGCCATCCTCGACCACACCACGTTCGAGGTCCGCGGGGCGTGGGAGGCCGACCGGGGCCCGCAGTTCCTGGCGTACGACGTGTGGTGGCACCTCACCCAGGACGTGCTGGTGACCAGCGAGTGGGGCACCCCGTCGATGATCGAGGACGGCATCATCGGTGAGCTGCTGCTGGGCCGACGCTACGGCCACGCCATCCACTTCTGGGACCTCGCGAAACGTCGGCACGTGCAGCGGGTCGACCTGGGCGATCAATACCAGATGCCGCTGGAGCTGCGCCCGGCGCACGACCCGACGAAGTCGTACGGGTTCGTCGGCGTGGTGATCAGCGTCGAGGACCTGTCCGCCTCGATCTGGCTGTGGCACCGGGACGGCGATGCCTGGGCGGTCACCAAGGTGATCGACATTCCGGCCGAACCGGCGGACCCGGCGGACCTGCCCGATCTGCTCAAGCCGTTCGGAGCGGTGCCGCCGCTGGTGACCGACATCGACCTGTCGGTCGACGACCGGTTCCTCTACGTCTCCTGTTGGGGCACCGGGGAGCTACGCCAGTACGACGTCAGTGACCCGCTGCACCCCGTGCAGACCGGCTCGGTGCACCTCGGAGGCATCGTCCGCCGCACGGCACATCCGTCCGCGCCCGACGAGGCCTTGGCCGGCGGCCCGCAGATGGTGGAGGTCAGCCGGGACGGCCGGCGGGTCTACGTCAGCAACTCCCTCTACGGCGCGTGGGATGACCAGTTCTACCCCGACGGGGTGGGCGCCTGGTTGGCCAAGCTCGACGTCGACGTGGATGCCGGAGGGCTCACCCCCGATGAGAGGTTCTTCCCCCACGGTGACGAGTTTCGAGGGCTGCGGGTGCACCAGACCCGGCTGCAGGGCGGGGACGCGTCCTCCGACTCGTACTGCTTTCCGTGACCGTCGCCACCTGGGCGACGCTCGCCGCGCTCGGCGCGTTCCACGGCCTGAACCCGGCGATGGGCTGGCTGTTCGCGGTGGCCCGCGGCCTGCAGGAGCGCAGTCGGATGGCCCTGCTGCGGTCGCTGCTGCCGATCGCGGCGGGGCACCTCGCCTCGGTGGGGATCGTCGCCGCGCTGGTGACCGCGACCCGGTCGGTCACGGCGAGCACCGCCCTGGCGGTGGTCGGCGGGGTGGTGCTGGTCGCCTTCGGGCTGTGGCGGCTACTCTCCGAGCGGCACTTCCGGTGGGCGGGGATGCGCTTGTCCGCGGCGCAACTCGCGGGCTGGTCGTTCCTCATGTCGTCGGCGCACGGCGCGGGGCTGATGCTGCTGCCGGTGCTGGTCGCCGAGCCGGTGCCCGGGGGCCACTCCGGGCACCTGACCGCCGCGCCGGTGGGTGCGCTGCCGGGTCTCGCCGCGGCCGGGGTGCACACGGTGGCCATGCTCGGCACGGCCCTGGTCATCGCGATGCTGGTCTACCAGGTGTTCGGGGTCGGGGTGCTGCGTCGAGCGTGGTTCAACGTCGACCGGCTCTGGGCCGGCGTGCTGGTCGCAGCCGGGCTGGTGACGCTGATCCGGGCCTGACCGGCGACCGCCGGCCGCCGGTCACGCGGCCATAGTGGACGGACCACATCTGTGATCTCATGTCGCCATGATCACTCCGACTCCCCTCATGCGCCTGGTGGCCGGTGTGTGGGGGTTCAAGACCCTCGCGGTCGGCGTCGAGCTCGGCCTGTTCACCCGCCTCGCCGGTGGCCGAACGCTCACGGTCGAGCAGGCCGCCACCGAGTTCGGTCTGGCTGACCGCCCGGCGGACCTGCTGCTGTCCGCGAGCGCCTCGCTCGGCCTGTTGGAGAAGTCCGGCGACGGCTACCGCAACTCCGAGTTGGCCGAGCAGTTCCTGGTCGAGGGGAGCCCGTACTACTTCGGGGCCCAGGTCCGCTACTCCGACCTGCGCACGTACCTGCCCTGGCATCGCATCGGCGAGGCGCTGCGCACCGATCGGCCGTTGACCTGGGATCCGCAGGCGCAGCAGTCGATGTTCGACACCACCGACCCGGAGATGCTCGCCCAGTTCTGGGACGCCATGTTCTCCACGTCCAGCTTCACCGCCGCCGCGTTGGCCGACGCGTACGACTTCTCCGGCTACAGCCGGCTGCTCGACGTGGGCGGCGGGGCCGGCGCGTTTCCGATCGAGTTCTGCCGACGCCTGCCCGAGCTGCGGGCGACCGTCCTGGACCTTCCGCACGTCTGCGTACGGGCGCAGGAACGGATCGCGGAGGCCGGGATGACCGGGCGGATCGGCACGGTCTCCGGTGACTTCCTCGCCGACCCGACGTTGCCGGGCGGGCACGACGTCATCCTGCTCAGCATGATCCTGCACGACTGGGACGAGCCGACGAACCGGGCGCTGCTGGCCCGGTGCCACGCGGCGCTGCCGCCGGGCGGGGCGGTCGTCGTCTGCGAACTGCTGCTCAACGACGAGCGCACCGGGCCACCGGAGGCAGCGCTGATGGGCATGAACATGCTGGTCGAAACCGAGGGCGGCCGGAACTACTCGGGTGCCGAATACACGGCCTGGCTCACCGACGCCGGCTTCGTCGACGTCCGCACCGTGCCGTTCGACGCTCCCGGTGCCAACGGCGCGGTGGTCGCGCGCCGGCCCTGACCGGCGACGACACCCGGCCCAGGCAAGGGCCGGGTGTCGCATCGTCCTCACGGCGCTGGTGTCCGATCGGCTACCGGTACGGGTCAGGCGCGAGCCTTGGCCGGCTGCTTCATGAAGTCCATGATCGCCTTGTTGACGTCGTCGGCGTTGGTCCACGGGATACCGTGCGGAGCGCCCTTGAGCGTGATGAGCTGCGCGTTCGGCATCATCGGCGCGAGCCGCTGGCCGGTCACCGGATAGGGCAACACGTTGTCCTTGTCGCCCTGCACGATCAGCAGCGGCACATCGATCTTCGGCAGGTCGGGGCGGAAGTCCTCCTGCCAGGCGTCCACGCTGTCGTGGGTGCCCTTGGCGGAGGCCGTCGCACCGATCTGCCAGTGCGCCCGGTACGCCTCTTCGCTGACCAGCTTGCCCTTGTTCTCGCTGTAGTTGAAGAACACGTCGCAGAACTGGGTCAGGTACGCGAACCGGTCCTTGATGATGGCCTGCTGGAAGCCCTTGAAGAGGCTCGGGTCGACGCCCTCCGGGTTGTCCTTGGCCTTGGCCAGCATGGGTTGCAGCGGGCTGAGCACCACGGCCCGGCTCACTCGCTGTGAGCCGTAGTTGCCCAGGTAGCGGATCACCTCGCCGGTGCCCATCGAGTGCCCCACCAGGGTCACGTCGCTCAGGTTCAGCTCCGTCATCAACACGTCCAGGTCCGCGGCGAACGTGTTGTAGTCGTACCCGAACGTCGGTTGGGCCGAGTTACCGAAACCGCGCCGATCGTAGGTGATCGTCCGGTATCCGGCGTTGAGCAACGAGGTGGTCATCTTTTCCCAGGTCGCGCCGTTGAACGGGAACCCATGGATCAGCACCACCGGCTTACCGGAACCGTGATCCTCGTAGTACAGGTCGATGGGCGCGGAGTTTTCCGTCCCCACGGTGATGAAAGGCATGTTTGTCTCCTGCTCCGGTTTCGGGCTGTCGGACGTCAGCGCGCTTTCCCGCCGGGTCGACGGATATGCCGGCCGTCAAAAGCGTCCGTCCCGGGTCGCCGGTCGACCGCGAAGCCCTCCGTCCCATCGACGAATATCGACGCTCTCAGACGTTCCTGGTCGAAGGTTCCCGCAGCGGAGGCTACGTCTACGGTTTCGCCTACGGGTACATCAACCGGGACGGCCGGGCGCAGGACGGCTGGTTCTGCTGATCGAGCCCGTCGCCGGACGCACTCCGCCACGGCCCGGACAGGGGTGTCCGTACCGGGCCGCTCGGGCCTAACCTCGGGGGCGTGAATCACTCCCCCCGGTTGCGGGCCGTCAGCGACCTGCACGTCGGGCACCCGGAGAACCGGTCGTTCGTCCAGGAGCTACGCCCGGAGCACGACGGCGACTGGCTGCTCGTGGCCGGCGACGTGGCCGACCGGTACGCCGACATCGAGTGGGCGCTCAACCTGCTGAGCAGCCGGTTCGCGCGGGTTGTCTGGGCGCCGGGCAACCATGAGCTGTGGACGCCGCCCGGTGACCCGGTCACGTTGCGCGGCGAGGAGCGCTACCGCGAGTTGGTCAAGCTGTGCCGACGGCTGGGGGTCGTCACCCCGGAGGATCCGTACCCGGTGTGGGACGGCGACGGCGGGCCGGCCCTGATCGCCCCGCTCTTCGTGCTCTACGACTACACGTTCCGGGTTCCGGAGGCGCGCACCCAACAGGAGTCACTGGACCTGGCGTACGCGGCCGGGATCGTGTGCACGGACGAGGCGCTGCTGCACCCCGACCCCCACCCGAGCCGGGAGGCGTGGTGCGCGGCCCGGGTCACCGAGACCGAACGCCGGCTGGCCGAGCGCGATCCGGCGCTGCCGACCGTGCTGGTCAACCACTACCCGCTGGTGCGGGCACCCACCGACGTCCTGCGGTACCCACTGTTCGCCCAGTGGTGCGGCACCGTACGCACCAGCGACTGGCACCTGCGCTTCGGTGCCTCCACCGTGGTGTACGGGCATTTGCACATACCCCGTACCACGTTCCACGACGGGGTGCGCTTCGAGGAGGTCTCCCTCGGTTATCCGCGCGAGTGGCAGCGGCGTGGGCCGGTGCCCCGCCCGATCCGCACCATCCGCCCCGCCGACGACGTCCACCGGATGGCGCAGCCGGACGTCTGACACCCGGCCTCTCCGGACGCGTCCTTGATCAACACGGGATTGGCGATATCGCGGTGTCCCATCGGCGTGGATACCCCGATATCGCCAAAACGGAGTGGATCATCACGGCGTTTCCCGGCAGGCGGATGCCACCAGCGCGCGGCCACCGGTCTCCCGGTGGCCGCCCGACTGTCGCTCAGCTCTGGTAGACCTCCAGCGCCGACAGTTGCCCGGCCGGCCAGCCGGTGTTGCCGGTGACCGAGATCCGCACGTAGCGGGTCTGCGCGGCAGTGAAGGTGAGGCTCACCTGGTTGCCGGTGGCCGGGTCGAAGGTCCGCCCCGCAGAGGAGAGCAGCGTGCCGAAGCTGCTTCCGTCGGCGCTGCCCTGCACGGAGAGGGTCTGCGTCCGGCTGGCCCAGGCGGTGGCCGGGGGCAGCTTCAGCACCACCCGACCGACCGTGCGCGACGCGCCCAGGTCGACCTGGACCCACTGCGGGAACGCGCTGTTGGCGCTCTCCCAGTAGCTGTTCGGGTCACCGTCGACCACGTTGCCCGACGCGTAGCTCTGGACGTGGCTGCTCTCCGTGGTGGGTCGACCCCGGGCGAGGTCCGCGTTGGCCGGGGCGTCTGTGGTGACCGTGACCGTGTTGGACGCGGCGGAGGTGTTGCCTCCGGCGTCGCGCGCGGTGACCGTGAAGCTGTACGCGGTGGACGGGCTGAGCCCGCTCACGGTCGCCGTGGTGCCCGTGACGGTGGTGACCACCGTGCCACCCTGGCGTACCTGGTAGCCGGTCACCCCCGTGTCGTCGGTCGACGCCGTCCAGGCCAGCGACACGCTGGTCGACGTCCGGCCGGTCACCGTGAGGCCGCTCGGCGCGGTCGGCGGGTTGTCCGGTGCGGTGGTCCCGGCGTACACCTCGACCTGGGCGAGTTGGGCGGCCGGCCAGCCGGTGTTGCCGCTGAAACTGAGCCGGACGTAGCGGGTCGCGGTGGTCGGCAGCGTTTGGGTGACGGTGTTGCCGGTGGCCGGGTCGAAGGTGAAGCCGGCGGCCGGGGTGATGGTGGCGAAGGAGCCACCGTCGACGCTGCCCTGCACGGTGATGGTCTGGGTACGGGTCCCCCAACCGGAGGGCAGCCGCACCACGAGTCGACTGACCTGGTAGCTGGCACCGAGGTCGACCTGCCACCACTGTGGGAAGGTGCCGTTGCTGCTCTCCCAGTAGCTGCCGGCGTTCGAGTCCACCGCGTTCCCCGCCGGGAACCCGCCGCCCTGGCTGCTCGCCGAGGTGGGCCGACCGGCGGCCAGGTTGCCGCCGGTCGGTGGGGGCGGCCCGCCGACCACCGGTGGCGTGGGACGCACCGCGGTGAGGGCGAGCTGCCCCTTGAGCATCCGGCCGCCGTCGGCGGTGATCCGCAGGTAGTAGTCCGAGGAGCAGGCCACGCCGTCCTCGTCCAGCGAGCGGATGTTCGCGCCGGCCGGGGTGGTGGCCTGGGTCTCGGACGTCTTGGCGATCTGGTTGCCCTCGTTGTATTCGTCGAACATGGACACGTACAGGCCCTGGGAGCCGAGCCGGACCATGTTGTAGATGTGCCGCCAGTAGAAGTCGCCGTGCCGGCGGTGACCCCCGGCGAGGTCACCGGGCATCACGCACGGTTGGTAGTCGATGCCGCGCGCCACACAGTCGGCCATGTCACCGATGTTGACGTTGTTGTAGTACGAGTCGAGCCCTTCCAGGGTGGTGGTCCGGTAGACCATCCACGGCGAGATCATGTTGAAGGCGTGGTAGACGTCGAGGAAGCCGGGGCGGGAGTCCTCGATCCCCTGCCGCCACCAGGTGGGCACGCCACCGATGACGTAGCAGCCCTGTGCCTTGAACCAGTTGATGACCTCCAGGCAGGGCGCTGGCGCGAAGGGCCGACTGGGTTCGCTGAAGCCGAAGCCCCAGATGCAGACGACCGGCTTGCCGTTCTGCCGGGCGTACGCGCTGGACGCGGTGTACGCCGACATCTTCGTCGTCCAGTCGGTCTTGATGTCCGACTGGAAGGTCAACCAGTCGGTGACGTCGTACATGATGTAGAACTTGCGGCCGTAGCGCTCGGCGGCGGTGCGGACCTTCTGCGTCATCGCGTCGCGGGTCGGCCCCTCGTCGCCCATCGGGTTGAACCGTTGCAGCGCGGCGGTGTCGCAGCCATACTCCTGCATCCACCGGAAGTGGGTGTCCACGGTCTGCTGGTCGTACGACGAGAACAGGGTGGCCGGCGAGCCGTTGCCCAGGTTGGGGTACGCGGTGGGATAGCTGCGCGTGTACTCGCGCATGTCCGGCCAGGACACGATCGTGGTGTTGGCGGGCGAGGGCGGCTGGAACCTGTCGCGGCTCCAGTGCCACCAGCCACCGATCGGTGCCGAGTCGCCGGGGGCGCTGAACCAGCCCTGGTAGCCGACCGTCACCTTGCCGACCACGTCCCCGGGGGGACTGGCGGCGGAGGCGGGGCGGGACGAGGTGGTGAGCAGTTCGGTGGTGGAGGCGGCGGCGAGGGCGGACCCCGCCAGCACCGACGTGACGAACCTGCGGCGGGAGACCGCCATGACGACCACTCCTTCGGGACGGAAGGCATTGACGGTCATCGTGGCAGCACCGAATGCCGGCCCGCAAGAGTTCGACTTATCGGTGAAAATATTCGTCAACGGATCGGAAGGAAGCGAGCACCCCGCCCTCCGAGTCCGGAAGGCGGGGTGCGACGCGGGTCAGGCCGAGAAGTTGCGGAACAGCAGCGACGCCAGGCCGAGGGCCAACGCCAGGTTGAACACCGTGGCGCTGGCGAACACCGCAACGGGCCGCCAACCAGCCTCCCGCAGGGAGGCGACCCGGACCTCCAGGCCGATGCTGACGAAGGCCAGGATGAGGAACCAGACGCGCAGGTCGTTGACGATGGCGATGGTGGCCTTGCCGTCCGCGCCCGCCGAGTCGAGGTACCAGGTGGCGATGACCGAGGCCGCGATGAAGCCCAGGACGAACTTCGGGAAACGCCGCCACAACTCGCCGAGGCCCGGTCGCGCCGCGCCGGGCCGTCGCTCCACCCGCAGCGTGAAGTACGCGGTGAGCGCGACCGCGACCACACCCATCAGGGCGTTCTGGGTGACCTTGACGATGCTGGCGATCTGGAGCGCCTCCTCGCCGGCGAGCGCCCCCGCGGCGGTGACCGCGGCGGTGGTGTCGATGTTGCCGCCGATCCACGCGCCGGCCACCGCGTCGGACAGCCCGAACACGTCGGCCAGCCAGGGCAGGATGAAGATGGACGGCAGCGCGAAGATGATGACCAGACTCGCCGTGTAGGCCAACTGCTCGCGGCGCGCCCGCACCGCGCCCGCGGCGGCGATCGCCGCGCTGACCCCGCAGATCGACACCGCCGCGGCGAGCAACGCCCGCAGCTTGTCGTCGAGACCGAACTTGCCGGCCAACCACCAGGTGAACAGGAAGACCCCGCTGATCAGCAGGATCGCCTGGGCGATCGCCGGGCCGGCGGCACTGGCGATGACGGCCAGGTTGATCGACGCTCCGAGCAGCACGAGACCGGTCTTGATGAAGAACTCGGTCCGGAACGCGGCGGCGATCCGATCCCGCCAGCCGAGCAGCGTGACGGCGACGTTGCCCAGCAGGCCGAGCAGGATGGCGTAGACCGGGTACTCGATCGCCGCCCCGAAGTCCTCGATGGCGGTGCCCTCGGCCCACGCCGGGACGTTCTGCTCCAGATAGCGGGTGAGCGCGGCGAGGCCGACCACGATCACCAGGCCCAGCACCGTCCAGGCCCAGAAGGCGCCATCGCGCGCGACGCCGGGACCGGTGGGATCAGCCGTGTCGACCGTGTCCGGCGTGTCGGCCGTTTCGACGGTGTCAGCCGTGTCGGTCGGGTCGCCCGTGCGGGTCGCGTCCGCGGTCATCAGGGCACCAGCCCGGCGGGGATGGCACCGAGCAGGACCAGGGCGAGCAGGGCCAGGCCGAGGATTGTCGCCAGCCAGTCCTCGTTGAACGCGAGCCGGGACGCCCCGGCGGTTGGTGGGGTGGACGGCGACTGTTCGGTTGTCATGTCACAACTCCAGCGATAGACCGATCCGGCCGTGCCGGATCGGTTGAGGGGGTAGGACGCGAGTGCGCGGGATGGCGACCAGACAGGGCCGCGAGTCGGCGCGGAGTCCCGGCGGCGATGCCGGGTGAGGGATGCGGGTGGCGACGTCGCTCAGGCGGTCGTCGGTGAGCCCGGACAGAGCTCGGAGGCGACCCGCATCAGGTCCACGACCCGACGGGAGGTGAGGAACGGACCAACCGGCATTCACCTATATTCCTATCACTTGAATAGGAATTCAAGCCTCGGATTCTCCTGCGCCCCGGCACGACGACGGGGGCCGGAGCCTTGTCGGCTCCGACCCCCGTTCAGTACGCCCGATCCGTTAGGGAGCCGGGTACTGCGTGACGTAGACCGGCGCCCCGACCTTCGTCATGTCGGCGGCGTCGCCCACCCCGTTGACCACGTGGTCGATCGTGCCGGCGCTGAGGTTGACGGTCATGATGTGGTGCAGCTTCACGCCCGGCCTGTTCGGGACCTCGAAGCCGTTCTCGGTGTGGATCGACGGGTTGTTCTGGTTGAAGACGTACACCCCGCCGCCGTACAGGGTGTGGTGACGCACCCGGTCACCGACCTTGTATCCGGCCCAGCCCTCGACCGGGCCGTTCATCCAGTCGGCCTGCGTCGGCGGGTCGTACGGCAACTCGTTCTGATACAGGATCGTGGTGCCGTGCTCGCCGTTCCAGACGGTGTTGTAGCGCTGGAAGTGCTCGACGAACAGGCCGGTCGCGGTCACGTGGTCGCCGTTGATGACGGCGCCGTAGCGCCCGGTGTTGGTGCGCCAGCGGTCGGTGTCACCGTTGACGCCCTCCGTGAAGCCCTCGACGCCGTGGTCGCCGCGCCACACCCAGGTGTGGTCGATGAGCACGTTGTCGCTGTTGACCTCCAGCGCGGTGTTCGTCCGGCCGATGTGTGGGCCGCCGACGCGGAAGTACACGTCGGACAGCGTGGTCGGGTTGTGCGGGGTGCTGGAATTGTGGCCGTGCTGCCGCCCGACCCGCAGCAGGACCGGCGACTCGACGAGGCCGGCGTCGATCGTGACACCGGCGATGATCACACCGGGGACACCGGCGACGTCCAGCGGGATCGCGCCGTTCACCGCGGTGAGCGTGGCATGCCCGATCCCGAGCACCACGGTGCCGGGACGCCGGACCTCGATGCTGCGCGCGATGTCGTACGTGCCGGGGGTGAGCAGCAGGTGCTTCCCGCGCGCGAGTTGACTGTTGATGACGCGCACCGAGTCGGACGGCTTGGCGATGAAGAAGTCGCCGATCCCGATGGTCCGTCCCGGCGTCATGCCGTTGGCCCAGGAGACGCCCCGGCTGTCGCGTTGCGCCGCGGGCACGCGCACGTTGTAGCGACCCTTGCCGTCGACGAACAGGTACGGCTTCTCCCGGCTGAGTGGGGTGGTCTCCAGGGTGGTGTACGGCGGGTCCGGGAACGTGGCGTCGTCCGGCGCGCCCTCGACCCCCGCGAAGACCTGGTTCCACACCGCGTTGGACCAGCTGCCGACCTCGCTGTTGCGGGTCAGCCACTGCTGCTGGGAGCCGTTCGTGGTGGCCGGCAGACGGGAGTCGGCGATGAAGCCTCCGCTGGCGTACTGCGGGCCGGCCGTGCAGTAGTCCATCAGCGACAGACCGCCACCGCCGATGTTCAGCCGGCGCATCGACACCGCCTGGGACACGGCCCAGAAGTTCGCCGACGACCGGCAGCCGTCCTGGCCCGCCGCGTTGATGGTGAGCGACAGGTTGGACAGGGTGCGCCAGAAGTTGACCAGCGCGAGACAGTTACCGGTGCCGCCGTCGGCGAGGCAGCGGTTGTAGACCTCCAGCTTGCCGTTCACGGTGACGTCGGTGGGTGAGGCGCCCAGACCGGACACCTCGGTGTAGTAGCCGACTTTGGCCTGCAACGGCTGCTCGGTCGTGCCGTACGTGCCCGGCTTGAACAGGTAGGCGTGCCGCTCGGTGCCCATCTCGTTGTCGACCTGCCGGGCGTGCGCCGCATCGAGCGTCTGCTGGATCGCGCCGACCGGCATGCTCGGGTCGAAGATCGTCACGTTGGGGCCGAAGTCGGGTGCGCCGCCCGTCGGGCGGCCGGCGGTGGCGGCGGCGCTGGTCATCGTGACGGAGGTGGTCAACACCAGAGCAAGGATGAGGGTACGACCGGATCTCCGGCGTACGCCTCGGGACGGGACTGCCATGTGGTTCGTCCTCTCCGCTGGCCGGACCGTACTCCCGGCGCAGCTGGGGCGGTGAGAGCGCTCTCTTGCCTCTGCGTCCGGAGGTTGGGCCGGGACAAAGGGTTGACATGTTTCTACCCGTTAAATCGGCCGCACGCTACGCGCGCCACACCGCGAATGTTGGCGTGCCTGAACATCGCCCGTGCGATCGGTCGACGCCGCGTCGAGGCGGAGGCTCTGGCCACCCTCGGCACCGTCGCGCTCGGCCTGCACGGCCCGGCGCCGGCGCTCGAACTGTTGCACCAGGCGCTGCGGCTGGGCCGCGAGATCGGCTACCGCCGCGCCGAGGTCAACGCCCACCTCGGCCTGGCGGGCGCGTACCGGGTGGCCAACAGGCCTCAGGAGGCGGCCAGCCACGCCCGGTTGGGCGAACAACTCGCCCGCGCGGCCCAACACCACCTGCTGGCCCGGCAGGCCCGGGCGCTGCTCGGTGACGCCGAGCCCGAGTCGCTGCTCCGGCCGGCCTGCTAGTCGTACGACGGTAGGTGGCTTAGCGGTCAGCAGTTTGACCGGTGTCCTTACGCTGCGCTCATGCAGCGCACGGAGATAGACGGAGTGCTGGTCATCCAAAGCGATCTGCCTGGCCCGCTGGCCGCGTCGCTGACGTTCGGTTGCGGTGCCCGCGACGACGAGGTCGACTCCATCGGCCTGACCCACCTGGTGCAGCACCTGGTCGAATGGGACGAGCTGCACGACACGGACGAGTACACGAACGACGTCTGGATGATCGAGACGTCGTTCAGCGCGGCCGGCCCACCGGACCAGGTCGCGGCGCGTTTCACCGACATCTGCTCGGCTGTCAGCAATCTTCCGCCGGAGGATCTGTCCGACGCCGTCGCGGACCTCGACGCGGACAGCCTCTACGTGCTGAACATCGACAACGGCCTGCTCGACCCCTGGGGATCGCTGCTCGCGCGGCGTTACGGGCCGCGCGGACACGGTCTGTCGCGCTGGCCCGCGGTGGACTACGGGCTCTTCACGGCTGACGAGATCCGACGGCATGTGGAGAGGTTCTTCACCAGCGGCAACGCCGTCCTCTCCGTGACCGCCGAAGCGCCGCAGGCGATGCGTCTCCGGCTGCCGGCTGGTCCGCGAGTCACCCGCGGCACCTCGCTCGCCAACCACCGGTCCGGTCCGGTCTGGTACGCCGACGAGGTTCGCGGCGTCGCTCTGGTCGTCGGCGTCGAACCCAGCGTGGAAGCGGTTCTGCTGATGCGGGCGCTGCGGTCGCTGGTCGTCGACGCTCTGGATCAGGCAGGGATCGCCGAACACGCGGAATTCCTGTTCGAGGTCGTCGACGCTACCCGGCACGAACTCGGGATAAGGGTCATCGTCCCGGAGCGCGGCAGGAAAGCCAAGAACTTCGATGCCAGCGTGGCCGCCGAGCTGCTCTGGACCGAGTTGCGGAAACTCGTCTCCGCTGGGCTTGATCCGGCGGACATAGTTGGTCTGGTGCCGAGCGGGGACGCGCCCATACCGACAGATGTGGTGCCCGTGTTCGAGAGCGTGGCCTGGATGGCGTCGATCCGGAAGCTCGAAACCGCGACCCACCAAGAGTTGTTCGGCACGGCCGAGAAGGACTACTCGGATCCGCTCACCGAGCTGGCCGGGTTCTCTGCGGCGACGGCCCGGGACGTCATGTCCGACTGGCTCTCCTCCGCCATGATCGTCGTGCCGTACGGGTCGAGGCCGAACCTTCCTGGCGTCACGGACGACTCGTGCCCCCGCACCCGTTTCGTGCCGGCCGGCGAGGTGATCAGGCAGCCGTTGCTGAGGCGGTTTGGCAACAAGAGCTCGCTGGTCATCGGCACCGATGCGATCTCCACGGTCGATGGTGACGGCAACGTGCACACCGTTCCGCTGTCCCAGGCGCTCGTGGCCGGGCGGTTCGGTGCACTCTGGCTCGCCCACCTCGGCCATGGCTGCGTCACCAACATCTCGGACTTCGCTCATGCCGCCGACGAACTCCGCTCGCTCCTGCCTCCACGTCGGTTCCGCCAGGCACCAGCCAGTCGATTGCCGTGGTGACCGACGGTTGCGGGCACTCCGAGCGTCAGCCCTGATCCCTAGCGCCGTCCGGGTCGGTCAGTGGGATCGGTAGTGCCTGGGCGTCCGCGGTGCCGCCGCCGACCGAGTGCGCCGGCGCGGGGCGGTCACCGGTGCGGCTGTGCAGCCGTCCGCGCCCCGGAGGCCCCGCACGCCGGGTCACCTCGATGGTCACCATCCGCACCGGCGGTGGCGGCGCGGTGAACCGCCCCACGCCCCACCGCACCCAGATCGGAATCCGGCCGGCGTCCGCCTCGGCGCGCAGCTTCTGCACCGTACGGCCCCGGTCGGTGTGGTCCACCTCGACGACGACCGGCGGGCCGTCCGGGCGGGCACACGCGACGTCGAGCACCGAGTGCCGCTGCTCCAGCGGCGGTGGCAACGGCAACACGCTGGGCGCACGCCGGTAGACCCGCCAACCCTGGGCCTCGGCCCACCGCACGACCGAGTCGATGACCTGCGCGGTGACCTCGTCGGTGTCCAGGTCGACGAAGGTCAGCTCGGTCAGCCAGCCCACCAGGTCCGCGGCCAACCGCTCGCCCTGCGCCGTGACCTCCACCGGCGCAGGATATCGCCTCAGCCGACGGTGGTCGCGGTCACGGCGAGGTGCCGAGCGCGTTCCGATGACGTGTGGGTCACGCGTGGGTTACACCGTCGACTGGTCGGCTCCGCCGAGCAGCCAGGTGTCCTTCGATCCACCGCCTCGTGACGAGTTGACGATCATGCTGCCGGCCGGCGCCACCCGGGTCAGTGCCACCGGCGCGACCTCGGCCTTCTCGCCGAGGAACACGAACGCCCGCAGGTCGACGTGGCGGGGAGCGAGAGCCGTGCCGTCGAAGACCGGGTGGGTGGTGAGCGCGACCACCTCCTGCGCGATCCACCGGTGCGGGGCGGCGAGGATCTGGTCCCGGACGGCGTCCAACTCCTCCGCCTCGGCCCGCGGGCCGATCACCACCCGGTCGCCGCCGTACCCGTCGACCGGCTTGAGCACCAACTGGTCGAGCCGGCCCAGCACCTCGGCCCGCTGCTCGGGCAGCCCACACAGGTACGTCGGCACGTCCCCCAGCAGAGCCTTCTCGCCCAGGTAGTACTCGATCAGCCGGGGCACGTACGCGTACAGCGCCTTGTCGTCGGCGACGCCGTTGCCCAGCGCGTTGGCCAGCGTGAGTCGCCCCGCGTGCACCGCGGCGAGCAACGGCCAGCCCAGCGGCACCCCGTCGGCGCCCGGCGCGTGCAGCAGCGCCTCCTCGTCCATCCGCAGGTAGATCACGTCGACCTCGCTGCGGGAGCCCGCACGGACCAGCCGGACCCGGCCCTCCTCCACCAGCAGGTCGCTGGTCTCGGTCAGCGGCACACCCATCTCGTCGGCGAGCAGCCGGTGCTCGAACCAGGCGGGGTCACCCGGGCCGCTGCTGAGCACCACCACGGCGGGATCGTCGGCCGAGGCGGGCGCGGCGGCGACCAACGCCCGGTACAGCATCGCGGGCGTCTCGTCGGCGGGCAGCAGATCCTCTGGCACCGGCAGCTCCGGCAGCACCGCCTGGGTCAGCCGGCGGTTCTGCACCGCGTAGCCGATCCCGGAGGGCACCCGCAGGTTGTCCTCCAGCACGTACCAGCCGCCGTCCGGGTCCCGGACGAGATCGGTTCCGGACACCTGGGCGCGGGTGCCCCGCCGGCCCATGAGAGCTCCGGTCGGACGAAGCCCCGGTGAGGACTCCACCACCCACGCCGGTACCACGCCGTCGGCCACCACGGCACGGTCGCCGTAGACGTCACGCAGGAACGCGTCGAGGGCGCGGGCGCGTTGCACCAGGCCGGTGCGCAGGGCCCGCCAGTCGGCGGCGGGCACCACGCGCGGCACCAGATCGACCGGGAAGAGCCGGGTGCTCGCCTCGCCGGCCACGCTGAACGTCACCCCACGGGCACGCTGCTCCTCGTCCCGGTCGTGCTCGCGCTGACGCAGGGCGCCGGCACCGAGCTGGCGCAGGGCGGCAAGCACCGGGCCGTACGCCGGTTCCGGCCCGCTCGGGCGGAAGACCTCGTCGCCGGCGTCGACGTACGTGGGTAGCGCCGGGGGTGTGGGCGCACCGGGCTGCGGTCCCCGGACCCGACCCCGGGTCTCGTCGAGCAGCAGGTCGACGACGTCGGCCAACCGGCCGCGACGCTCGTACGCCCGCCGCTGCCGCGCCGCGGAACTGCCGCGTTCCAGCGCGTATCGGGTCAGCTCGTGGATCTGCTCCCAGTCGCCGGTCGCCTCCAACTGTGGGCGCAGGTCGGTCACCATGCGGCGGACCGCCTCGTCCGCCGGCACCGGTCGGGCCGACCGGGGCAGGTCGAGCAGGTCACCCTCCAGCCCCGAGCGGGCCGCCCGCCACACGGCGGCGCGCAGCACCGGTGGCCGTACGGCCGTGCGCTCCACTCCGGCCCGCAGGGCGGCGACCTCCCGCCGGACGAGCGCCCGGAACAGGCCGGTGAGCAGGACGATGATCTCCACGTCGGCGTTGGCGTCGGTGATCCGCAGTTCCACGGTGGGCACGTGAGCCGACGGCCGGACATCGAAATAGATCATGGCTGGGTCGGTAATGGTGCCGGATGAGATCAGCTCGGCCACAAGCGCCTCGTGGTCGGCCGCGCTGGTCACCTCGCCCGGGTCACCCGCGGTGGGCCAGCGCTGCCAGACCAACGATCGGACGCTGGCGTAGCCGCTGTCCTGACCCATCCAGTACGGCGAACTGGTGGAGAGGGCGAGCAGCACCGGCAGCCACGGCTGGACCCGGCGGGTGACCGCGACGGCCAGGTCCCGGTCGGACACCCCGACGTGCACCTGCGCGCCGCAGATCAGCTGCTCCCGGGCGAGCATCTGATATTCGTCGAGCATCCGCCGGTAGCGGGAGGTGGGGGTGACGCTCGGGTCGCCGTCGGCGCGCAGCGGCACCGTACCGGCCGCCACGATGCCCAGCCCGGCCCGGTCGGCGACCTGGACGGCCAGCTGGCGCAGCCGGGTCAGCTCGTCGCGGATCTCGTCCAGGGTGCGGCAGACCGCGGTGTTGGTCTCGACCACGCTGCGGTGCAGCTCCGCGGTGAACGAGTCGGCCGGCAGCCGGTCCAGCAGCTCCCCGGCCCGGGGCACCAGCTCCCGGGTGTGCAGGTCGACGACGTGGAACTCCTCCTCCACGCCGATCGTCGCCAGGTCCGCCGGGTCATCGTCGTCGAGCGGTACGACCGCGCTCGGGCGGGGCGTGGGCAGCGTCCGGCCGTTGCCGGACCGGCCCATCGGCCCGTCGAACGTCGGCGCGTTCGTGGTGTTGTCGGCCATGGTCACCCCGGTTCGCGTGTCGGTGGTGTCGACTGTCCGACGAGCGTTCCCAGGGTTGGTACCGGGTGTGTTTCCGGTGCGTTAAGGTGACGCGCCGTTCTGCTCGTGCGGGTCAGCGGTGCGCACGACGGGAGCAGGGCCGTCGTGCTCGGTCCGGAGCACGCAGCGCCGACCGGCAGGCAGCAGCAGGTCGCGGAAGACCCGTTCCGTTAGCCACAGTCCCAGATCGAGCCCGGCCGTGAGCGCGCCCGCCATGACGCGGTCGCCGCCGGGCGTCGGCGTGCGGTCGGTCGTGGCTTGCCGTACGTGTCCTGATCGTCAGTTGCTGATGGCCGGCGCCGCGTTGTGGAACCGGTCATCGGTGAGCTGGGCGGCGGTGAAGGCGGCGATGTCGGCGCGGGTCACAGCCATGCCGATCTTGTCGGTGCCGAAGAACCCGTAGCGGTTCACGCCGCGTGCCGGGCCGTCCTTGGGTGCGCTGAACCGCACGATGGTCCAGTCGAGGCCGCTGTTCATGATGAGGTCGGACATGCCCAGCATCTCCCGGTAGGCGCGGCCCAGCAGATTGCGGGCCATGAACCCGATGAGTGTCTGCTGAAGGTTCGGCTTGTCGCGCTTGTCGAGGATGCTGGGCGTGCCGTTGCCGATGAAGCGCTCGACGCCGTGGCGCTTCATCGCCTCGATGATCAGCCGGGTGCCCTCGATCAGCGGCAGGCCCGTGGCTTTGCGGTCGATGCTGGGGCCGAGGGCGGAGATGATCGCGTCCGCGCTGGTTACGGCCTGGTCGATCACGGCCGCGTCGGTGATCTCACCGACGATCAGGCGCACGTCCTGCCGCCATGTGGACGGGACCTTGCCAACGTTGCGCGCGTAGGCGGTGACGGTGTGCCCGGCGACGAGCAGGTCGGCGACGACGAGTTGGCCGATGGCACCGGTGGCACCGAAGACAGTGACGTTCACTGGCTCAGGCCTTCGACCAGGGACATGGTGGGGTGTCCGATGAGGCGGTTGAGGTCGTCGCCGGCGTACGCCATGATCCCGGCGCCCATGTTGGCATCGAGGGCGGCGAGGAACCCGGCGGTGCCTGCGTCGAGCCCGGCGTCGGTCAGGATGGCCTGGTACTGCTCGGCGCTGACCGGCTGGTACTGCACCGGCTTGCCGAGAACTTTCGCCATGGCGTCGGCGAGATTGGCGTACGTGTAGTCGGTGTCGCCGGTGAGGCTGTAGGTCGTGTTGTCGTGGCCGTCGGTGGTGACCGCGGCGGCGAGGGCTTCGGCGAAGTCGCGTCGGCCGGCCGGGGCGACGCGGCCGTCGCCGACGGCGGCCGTGAAGACGCCGGTCTGCGCGGCACCCTGCATGGCCTGGATGTAGTTCTCGATGTACCAGCCGTTGCGCAGGATGGTGTAGCGCAGACCGGACTGCTTGATGGCGTCCTCTGTGGCCTTGTGGTCGGCGCCGAGCGCGAAGCTCGCGTCGTCGGCGCGGACGCCGCTGGTGTAGTAGAAGTGCCGCACGGCGGCGGCCTTGGCGGCGTCGACGACGGCACGGTGCTGCTGCAGCCGGTGGGGGTCCTTGCCCGAGATGAGCACCACCTGGTCGTGTCCGGCGACCGCGGCGCGGGTCTGGTCGGCGTCGTCGAGGTCGACGCGGACAGTCCGATAGCCGTCGGCAGCCAGGGCGTCGAGGACCTGGGGGTTGCGGCCTGCAGCGGTGACGTCATCGGCAGCCTGGCCACGCTTCCGCAGTTCGGGCAGCAGCAGGCGGCCGAGGGCGCCGGTGGCACCGATGACGAGGACGGACATGAATGGGTCTCCGTTCAGATTTACCGGGGCAGTAGCAGGCGTCATTGCTGATGGCGGGGTTGCCGGTCGCCGTTGGGGCGTGGGACCGGCAGCCCGGCAGGCGCGTCGCCGGTCAGAAGTTCCAGGGCCCGAACCGGCCCCAGGCGACGAACGCGCGGAGAAGGAACAAAACGGCGTTGATCGCGACTCCGGACGATTCCTTGCGGCGGATGTGAGTGATGGCCGCCAGCACCATCACCACCGCCAGGCAGGTCGCGGCGATCGGGGTGAGCACCGGGGCGATGCCGGTGGCCGCGGGCAGGATGAGGCCGAGGCCGCCGAGTAGCTCGGCCCAGCGGGGGTCTCCGGGGGTGTGGTGGTCAGGAGACGGTGATGGCGATCTTGCCGCGGGTGCCACCAGTGAACTCGCCGAACGCCGCGGGCACCTCGGTCAGGGTGAAGGTGCGCTCGATCGGCACGCTCAGCCGGCCCGCGGCGAGGTCAGCGGCGAGCCGCTCCAGGGTCTCCGGCGTCGGGTTGGCCATGATGAACGTGGCCGCCGGATGCTGGTCGGCACCAAACCCGACGGTGCTGGCGATCCGGCCCTTCTCGGTCAGCAGCCCGGCCAGGACGGAGCCGTCGCCGGCCAGGTGCACGATCACGTCGACACCGTCCGGGGCGGCTGCGCGGATCTGCGCGGGCAGGTCACCGGTGTGGTCGACGACCTGGTGCGCGCCGAGGCCGCGGACGAAGTCGGCCTCCTCGCCGGGCTTCGCGGTGGCGATGACCGTGGCGCCGGCCGCGGCGGCGTACTGGATCGCGATCGCGCCGACGCCGCCGGTCGCACCGCTGACCAGCACCGTCTCGCCCGCCTGCGGGCCGGCCGCGTCGAGCGCGTCGACCGCGGCGGTGCCGGCCAACCCGACGGTGCCGGCGGTGGTCACGTCGACACCCTCGGGCAGCTTGGCGATCCCGACCGCCTCAGGAACGCTCACGTACTCTCCGAAACCACCGTCACCCAGGTACGCCTTCGTGACAACGCCGAAGACCTTGTCACCCACGGCGAAGCGGGTGACGCCCTCGCCGACCGTCTCCACGGTCCCGGCGAAGTCCTTGCCCAGCACGACCGGGAAACGGTGCTCCATCATCCCGACGACGTAGCCGGCGGCGACCGACAGGTCGAACCCGTTGATCGACGACGCCTGCACCTTGACCAGCACCTCACCGGCGGTCGGCTGGGGGGTCGACACCTCGGCGACCTCGGGCTTCGCACCCTGCTCGGTGGTAACAACAGCCTTCATCGTCATCTCCTTCATGGAAGTGGAAGGTTTCCTCCACTACGCCTACCGACCGTAGCACGGAAGTGGACGACACCTTCCACTTGCCCGTATGGTGATCCGTATGACCTCGCCACCCGCACCGCGGCCCTCAGGCGGCGCTGGCCTGCGCATCGACGCTGAGCGGAATCGGCAGCGCATCCTCACCGCCGCCCGTGAGGTCTTCGCCGAACTGGGCCTCGATGTGCCGATGGAGGACATCGCCAAGCGGGCGGGCGTCGGTGTCGGCACGCTCTACCGCCGCTACCCGACCCGGGCGAATCTGATCGCGGCGGCGTTCGAGATCAAGATGACCGCGTACGCCGAGGCCGCCCGCCACGCGCTGGCCAACCCGGATCCTTGGCTGGGCTTCTGCGGCTACGTCGAGCAGATCTGCGCCATGCAGGCCGGCGACCGGGGGTTCACCACAGTGCTCACCATGACGTTCCCCACCGCGAAGCAGTTCGAGGCCGAGCGCGCCCGAGCCTTCGCCGACCTGACCACCCTGGTCGAGCAGGCCAAGGCCGCCGGGAAGCTTCGTGCCGACTTCGTGACCGAGGACCTGCCAATGTTCCTCATGGCCAACGCTGGCGTCCTCACCGCGACCGCGGACGCCGCCCCCGATACCTGGCGGCGGCTCGTCGGCTACCTCATCCAAGCCTGCGCCGCACAGGCCGCGCAGCCGCTACCCGAACCACCCACACCCCGGCAGATGTACAAGGCCATGCTGCGCGCCACCCGGCACCAACGCGAACAGCCGCGAACCAAGGAGCGCCCCGCGTGACACTCGAACTCGGCGTCTACTCGTTCGGCAACACCCCGCCCACCACCGGCGGTAACACCGCCCAGGCGATCCGCAACGTGCTTGAAGCCGTGCACGTCGCCGAACAGGCGTGCTGTCCACCGACGACCCGCTGCGGGTCTTCCAGCAGCTGGCCACCGCCGCGGCGAACGCCCCCGGACGCATCGAGGTTGTCGCCGGCCGCGGATCCTCCGACATCACCTTCCCGCTGTTCGACCTCGACATCCGCGACTACGACATGCTCTACCGCTCCAAGCTCGACCTGCTGATCGCCGCCAACACCCACGACCGCATCACCTGGAAAGGCCCCCACCGGCGGCGGCCCCTCACCGACACGCTGATCGTGCCCCGACCGGAACAACCCCTGAAGATCTGGTTGGGCACCGGCGGCAGCCCCGAGTCGGTGCTGCGGGCCGTCGAGCTCGGCCTGCCGATGTTCCTCGGCATCCTCGGTGGCACCGCAGAGCACTGGGCGCAGTACGGCACCGCCTACCGCCAAGCCTGGGCCGAGGTCGGGCACCCCGCCGAAGCCGCCGACATCGCCGTCGCCGTACACGGGTTCGTCGCCAACGACGACCGGGCGGCGAAGGCCACCTACCTCAAGCACGAGCTGCGCATGTTCACCACCGGCGCCGCCGAGATCGGCCGCGCCGGGTTGCCAGCGACCGGTCGGGAAGGCAACTACGAGCCGGGCGGGATGGTTTTCGCCGGCGGACCCAACGAGATCGCCGACCGCATCCTGCGCCTGCACCGGCTGCTCGGGCACAGCCGCCAGATCCTGCAGATGGACGTCGGTGGCATGCCGCACGCCATGTTCCTCAAGAGCATCGAGTTGCTCGGCAGTGAGGTTCTGCCGCAGCTCCGCAAAGAACTCGGATAGCAGCGACCGCTGCGGCGACATGCGCGACCGGAGGCTCACCCGAGCGCCGGCCGTCTGTACCGATCGGCGGGGCCGGTGATGTCGGGGTGTCCCACCGGCCTGGACACCCCGACATCCGCCGATCTGGAGTCGATCACGGCATGGATCGCCGCTCTGGGTCACCTCATGTTCGTCACCACGAACGGCGCGTGGCCGTGCAGGTAGTTGTTCCACCCTCCGGTCACCGGCGCGCCAGGGCTGAGCAGGTTCGTGGTGTCGGTGCCGACGTCGAGCTTCCACGCCGTCCAGGAGATGCCGTTCGCCTTCATCCAGTCGATCCAGGACTGCGCCTCCGGCAGGCAGGACCTGCCGTCGAGGCCACCGTCGGCGTGGCTGGCGCCCCACTCCGTGACGAACAGCGCCAGACCCGCGCGGATAGCGGCGTCGCCCTTGGCGCGCAGCGACGCCCCGTGCGTGCACGAGTAGAAGTGCAGCGTGTACATGAGGTTGGTGCCGGCGACCGGGCTGGCCGCCGCGGCGTCCACGTCCTGGGACCAGGTCGGGGTGCCAAGCACCACGATGTTGTCCGGGTCGGCGGCGCGGATGGCGGACACCACCGCCTGGTGGTACGGCTTGATGACGCCGGTCCAGCTGACCTGCAACGGCTCGTTGTAGGGCTCCCAGATGACGTTGGGCAGGTTGCCGTAACGGCGGGCCAGGTCGCCGAAGAACGCCACCGCCTGGGACTGGTTGTTCTGCGCCTCGTGCGCGTGCCAGTCGACGATCACGTACACGCCGGCGGTGACCGCGTTGTTGATGATGGTCTCCACCTGCGTCCGCGCCTTGGCCGGGTCACTGAGGTACGCGCCGGCCGGCTCAACGCCCATCGCCGCGCGGATCACCTGGAGGTTCCAGTTGTCCCGCATCCAGGTCAGGGCGGAGAGGTTCTCGGCGTACGGGGCGGTCTCCCAGTTGAGCCACATGCTGCTGATGCCGCGCAGCTGCACCCGCGTGCCGTTCTTGTCGCACATCGTCGTGCCGCAGACCCGCAACTGCCCGTACCGCTCGACGGGGGTGCCGGTGGTCGGCGGCGGCACGGTCGGGGTTGGCGTCGGAGTGGTCGGCGTGGGCGTCGGGGGCGGACCGCCGGCGCAGGACGCGCCGTTCACCGTGCAGTTGACCGGGGTGCCGGAGCCGTTGACGAGGAAGCCGAACGAGGTCGAGGCGCCAGCGGCCAGTGTCCCGTTCCAGGACACGTTGGTGAAGGTGTAGCGGCTGCCGGAGGTCGTCTGCTGCGCGTTCCACGACTGGCTGACGCCCGACCCGGACGGCAGGTCGAACTCGACCCGCCAACTGGTGATCTGTGTGGAGGTGTTGTTGGTGACGGTGACCTGTCCCTGATAGCCACTGCCCCAGTTGTTCGTCACGGAGAACACGGCGGTAGCCGCGCTGGCCGGTGTGGCGACCATCGCCACCCCACCGGCGAGCAGGCCGGCGACGGCCAGAGTCGTGACAAGTCTCAGTTTGCGCATGCTGAACCCGCTTCGGTCAATCGACGGTGATGGCCTGAGGCGGGGCGGCGCCTACGGCTGACAATATCGATCATCAGCTATGCATCTCAAGACCGGGCCGCCGACTTCCCGATGGCCGGGAGGTCAGCGTGGCGCAGATTCAGGGCCGGCCGCCGCCCGATCTAGGTCGGCCCGATTGTCACCACCCGCGCCCACGCTGGCGGCGAATCGGGAACCTGGTCCGCGTCCTCGTGCCACGACGCCCGGTGCCGGGGAAACAGGCCCACCACCGTCCGGGCCGCCGGACGGGCGGCCGGCCAGGGCGTCTGCCCGTCAGTCAGGGCCACGATGACGTCCGGTCGGGGGCGTAGCCGCAGCGCACGGGTGAAGGCGGTGCGCAGATCCGTGCCGCCACCGCCGACCAGCGGAATCTCCTCCGCGCGGCACAGCGAATGGACCCGCTGGACCGCCGCGTCGCACGGCAGCACGGTCACCAGGTCGCGCCGACCGCCCACGGCCCGGGATATCGCCGCCACCTCGAGCAGCGCGCTGCCCAGTTCAGCGTCACTGACCGAGCCGGATGTATCGACGATGACGCAGACGTTGGGGGGCCGGCGGCGAAGGCTGGGCAGGATCGCGTCGGGCACGCCGGCGGACCGTCGAGACGGTCGGCCGTAGGTGTGGTCCGCACCGACCCCCGTAGCCACGGCCGCCGAGCGGACCGCCGCACCCAGCAGGTCCCGCCACGGCTGCGGTGGGTGGAACGCCTGCTCCGCCCACCTTCGCCAGCCCCGGGGCACGGACCCCGGTCGGCCGGTGATGCCCTCCGCCACCCTGAACCGGACCGCGTCGCGCTCCTGTGCGCTGAGGCCGTGCGCGCCGTCCGGTCCCAGGTCCCACTCCCGCGCCAACCCGTCCGCGCCGCTGCCGCAGTCCAACCAGACCAGATCCTGGGTACGCGGACCAAGTCCGAACTGGCGCAGGTAGTCCTCCATCAGTTGCCCGGGGGCGAGACCCAACGACGTCGGTTCGACAGCGCCCTCGGGCATCGGCAGCCCGTCACCGAACACGTCGTCGTTGATCTCGCAGTCTGCGGCGATGTTCATCCGCAGCCGCTCCCCCGGGCCGGTCAACCCTCGGTCCCGGGCGACGCGATCACCCCGGCCGTGGTGGTCGCGCAGCAGATGCGAGACCTCGTGCACCCACACCCCGGCAAGTTGCTCCAGCGGGGTGCGGTCCACGAACGGCGGCGAGACGTAACAGCGCCAGTGCCGGTCCACCGCCATCGTCGGCACCTGCCCCGACACCACCGGGTGCAGGGCGAACAACGCCGTCGCCAGGTAGGGCCGGACGCGTGCGGCGTACAACCGGGCCGCGTACAGCTTGTCGGCGTCCAGGGTCGCAGTGTCCACGCCGTTCATCGTCCGACCCCGGCGGCGGCCGCGACCCGGGCCACCGCCCGGTCCGTTCGCTGGGACAGCGACACCGCCCCGGCAAGACCTTCGATCGTGGCGGGCACATCCCAGTCCTCACGACGCAGGGTGGCGAGAGTGGTCGCGGGAACCACCACCAGATCCGGGGCGCCGGTCTCCACCGCTCGGGCCAGCAGAACCCACGCCGCATCCCAGCGGGACCGTTCCGGGCGATTGCGGACTGCCGCCACCACGGCGTCCAACACGGCCTGCCGCAGGTCCCCCCGCTCGGGCAGGACGGCCGCTGCGGGGTCCGCCAGCAGGTCCTCCGGGTCAGGCAGATCCATCCGGTCCATGCTGGCCAACAGCTCCAGCCCGGGACCGTCACCGACCGTACCCCTGACCAGCATCGACAACACCTCGCGGGAGACGCCCGCCGCAGTCGCGAAGGCGGTCAGCCGCAGCGTCATCTCCCAACTCCGCGGCGACGGCCAGGCCCCGCCCCGGCCGATGTCGGTACTGGGCAGCCGGTGCACGAGGTCCGGGCGGACGGAGAGCAGGCCGCACACCGCGCGGCGGGCGAAGGCGACTGCCTCCGGCAACAGTTCCGGGTCGAGCCGGGGCAGCGCCGCACGGGGCCACGTACCGCCCAGCCCTCGTACGACGACCTCGTGATCGTGGGTCCATTGGACGTGCACGAAGCGGTTGGCCAGCGGCGGGCTCAGCTCCCACCCGTCAGCAGTCGTCGAACGTGGATTGGCGGCGGCCACGATCCGCACGCCCGCCGGCAGCCGCAGTGCACCGACGCGCCGCTCCAACACGAGGCGCAGCAGGGCGGCCTGAACGGCGGGCGGCGCCGTGGACAACTCGTCGAGGAACAGCAGCCCTCGACCGGCGCGTACCAGGCGCACCGCCCAGTCCGGCGGGGCCATCGGGACACCCTGGGTCGCTGGATCGGCACCGACGATCGGCAATCCCGAGAAGTCGGACGGCTCGTGGACGCTCGCGACCACCGTCGTCAACGGCAGGTCCAGGGTGGCCGCCAGGTGGGTCAGGGCGGCGGTCTTGCCGATGCCGGGCTCACCCCACAGGAGTACGGGGAGGTCGGCGGCGACGGCCAGGGTCAGGGCCGCCAACTGCGTGTCGGGGCGGGGTTCGGTGGTGGTCGCACCGAGCAACGCGAGCAGGTCGCGGGCGACGTCGAGCTGGGGACTGGATGCAGGCATGGTCATCACCTTTGGGTTCGTGACGAGTGGGGGGATGGAGCCGTACCGGGGCGAGGCCCCCTGCTCAGCGGAATGTCGCGTGGCGCGAGCGACGGCGGCGCCCGCCGGCGCGGCGGGGTTCATCGGCGGTCGGACCCGGTCCGGCACCGATCAGGCCAGCCCGGAACAGACTGTGGATGATCCGCCGTTGCGCGGCGGTCTCGAGTTCGTCGCGCAGGGCGCCGTCGCGCAGGAGCGCGTCGGGGCCGAGCAGGGCTTCGACGGTGGCCAGTGCGCCGGAGGCGTCCCCGTGGTCCAGGCGTGCCCGCACATCGGGGAGACACTCCGGCTGTCGGTGCGCCTCGTCGATCGCCCGCAGGCAGGGCAGCGGGGTCCCGGTGAGCGCGGCCAGCAGCTCCTCCCGGCGGATCTCTGCCGGGTCATGGTCGAGCGTGGCGAGCACCCCGTCGACCAGGCCGATGCGATGGTGGGCACCCCGACACGGCACCATGCGCGGCAGCGTGGGCGGGTTCGGCGCCGTCGAGCGGGTGGGCGCCGAGTGCTCCGGCACGAGCGCCGACGCGACCAGAGGGTGCAGCCGATCGGGCTCGATCAGCCCACAGCGGAGCAGCGCCAGATCGGGGAGAAGCCAGGTCGCCGCGTCGGGCAGCACCGGCAGCCCTGCGCCGCCAGCCGGAGTGATGACCCGCGCCGTGGGCCGCTGGCCGCCGCCCGCGCCCGCGGTGACGACGCCGTTCCCGCCCGTGGTGACGACGCCGTTCCCGCCCGCGATCACGTCCAGGACCAGCCGACGTCGGCCGCCGAGCCGCACCGCGACAGTGCCGCTGACCCGCCCCCGTCGCCGAGGAGGAGCGCTGCCTCGGCCGCCCACCTGTCGGTCGCGTACCCGAATGCCCGTGCCGTCGGCCCCAGCCCGTCGAGAACGCCTTCGGGTGGGGCGTCGGCCGGCAGCCGGTCCGCACCGGATCGGGTCCGCAGCTCAGCGGCCCGGCGGGCGTCCCACAGGTGACGGTGCAGGTCGAGGCGGAACCGCTGGTTGGGGTGGAAATGCGGACCCGACCCGCTGCGGGACCCGTCCCACAACCCGAGGCTGATCCGCTGCCCGGCGTCGGCCCAGGCCGGCGGGGTCCGGGCCACCAGGTGCACAACGCCGCCGACTCGCTGCTCCGCGTCGTACCGGGCCAGCGAGACGATCAGGCCCGGACGCAGCAGGCCGTCGGGGGCCACCCTCGGTAGGTGCCAGCGCAGCAGATCAGGCGCCAGGTGGCGGAGGTCGGCGCGGAGCTGAGCCGCCAACTCCCGGCCGTGAACGTCGGCGACGGCGCGCAGGCTGATGTCGGCATCGACGCGCGCTGCGGCGCACGCCCCGGCCCAGTCACCTGAGCGGCGACGAGCGGTAGCACGATCGATCATGGACGGCGGCACGGCGAACTCGCGCACGCGCCGCCAGATGGACAGTCGAGAATCCGCATCCGCGGCCCGGGAGTGCATCAGCACTCACCGTTCGCGGATCGGACCCCCATTCTGAGACGAGAGGAGGTGATCATCGCGCCGGAGCATACCGCCGGAGACCCAGGTCCGCCAGAGCGCAACCTCACGAGGTCGCGGTGACGATGCAGCGGCGCAACAGTGCGAGGGCCTCGGGTGCACCCTGCACGCTGACGCCGCTCGACTCGCCCGGCAGCTCCCGGCCCCACGCCCAGCGCAGCAGCGCCGCCGGCGGGCCGGTGACTGTCACATCGGCGGTGTCGGCCACGCCGTCGGTCACGCTGAACAACCCCGGGCCGGTGCGCACCGACCACGCCCCACCGTCGGTGCGCAACGCGTACGTCCAGCCCGGCGAATCGGCCAGGATCTCGTTGAAGTAGTCGGCCCACTCGACCGCCGAATACTCCACGAACACGCGGAGCAGTTCGTCGACGCCGTCCACGGCGAGGTCGTCCGGGATGGGTGCGACCGGGGCCCGGACGCCCAACTCGGCGTCGATGCGGTGGATGACGGTCTCCTGTGCCATCCGGCGGATCCAGAAGCCGACGGTCTGGCCGGGCTTGTACCAGGAGCCGGCCGGATCGTTCGGGTCGTGGGCGGCAAACTCGGCCAGAAGCGCGGCGTGCGCCCGGTCGAGCAGCACCAGCGGCTCCTCGGTGGCCAGCTCCGCCGGTGGCCATGGCTCGGGTTCGGCCCCGTGGCGGATGGCCAGGGTCTTGTGCAGATAGACCTCGCCGACGTGGCGGGTGAGGTCGGCGACGCTCCACCCGGGACAGCTGGGCACCGCCGCGGTGGGGTCGGTCGTGGCGACGGCGCGCAGCCTGGCGAAGTCGGCCGCCAAGCAGTCGAGGAATCGGGAGGGCTCCATGTCGGTCAGTCCAGCACACACCACCGACACACGTGTGGCACCGCTCCCGAGCCACCGTGCCAGAAATAGAGCGCTCAGTGCGACTTCATGAGGTCGACCAGCTGGTCCAGGGCCGCGCCCCAGCCCTCGTGGAAACCCATCTCCTCGTGCGACTTCTTCGCCGACGCGTCGGCGTGGATCGCGATGGCGGTGTACTTCGTGCCGGTGCCGTGAGGCTCGATCCGAATCACCGCGGTGAACGGGAAACCGTCCTCGGTGATCTGCGGGCGGAAGCCGGGGCCGAGGCCGGAGGTGAAGACCAGCGTCGAGTTCTCCTCGGCCACCAGGATGCACCCGCTGTGTGGGAAGTCCTGGCCCTCGGGCGAGCGCATGGTGTTGTCGAACCTGCCGCCGGGCCGCAGGTCGATTTCGCAGGCGACGGTCGACCAGGGCTTCGGGGTGAACCACTGCATGAGCAGCTCGGGCGTGGTCCAGGCCCGCCAGACCAGCTCGGGTGCCACGTCGACGGTGCGCTCCAGGACGAGGTCGAGCTCGGGATTCACGGTGTAGACGGTCATTGCTGTTGCTCCTTGAGGTCGTAGAGAAGAGAGTCGAGTTGGTCCAGGCGTCGGGTCCACCGCGCGCGCTGCACGGCGAGCCAGGTGTCGAGGTGTTCGAACGGCTGGGGCGCGAGCCGGTAGGTGCGCACCCGGCCCGCCTTCTCCGACGTCACCAGACCGGAGCGCTCGAGGACGTGCAGGTGCTGGGTGAACGACGGGAGTGCCATCTCAAACGGACGAGCCAGATCGCTGGTCGTGGCCGGCCCCTGGGCGAGGCGCTCGACGACCTGGCGGCGCGTGGGGTCGGACAGCGCGTGGAACACACCGTCCAGTACGCCGCCCTGCCCCTCCGCATGCTTAGGCATGTGCCTAACTATTGCGCCCCGCATGACCGACGTCAAGGGGGTCACTGAGCAGTTTTGGATAAGCGGTCCGCCCGGGTCCCCCATAGCGTGAACTGCATGTTCACCGCAATCACGCACTCACAGATCTACGTCCTCGACCAGGACAAGGCCCTCGACTTCTACGTCGGCAAGCTCGGCCTGGAGGTCAACGCCGACGTCGACATGGGCTTCATGCGCTGGCTGACCGTCAACGTCCCCGGTGAGCCGGATCGCCAGATCCTGTTGGAGAAGCCCGGCCCACCGGCGATGTCCGAGGAGACCGCACAGGAGGTTCGCGCCCTGGTCAGCAAGGGCGCGATGGGCGGCTCACTCATCTTCGCCACCGACGACTGCCGCAAAACCTACGAGACGCTGCTGGGTCGGGGCGTCGAGTTCACCGAGGAACCGACCGATCGCCCCTACGGGATCGACTGCGGCCTGCGCGACCCCTTCGGCAACAGCATCCGCTTCACCCAGTTGAAGTCCTGAGGGTCGGCGCGGCAGCCTGACGTCGGGGCGGTCGGACCGACCGCCCCGACGCCCTACCCGCTCGGGGTGACGCCCCATCGGCTAGGAGCAGAGGACGTCGGGCACGAACCACGAGGCCTGCGGCGCGGGGGCGCAACCCGGTGGCCGGGACGCCCGGCCGGTCGTAGCGTAGGGCGCATGCGAACCACCACGCTGGGCAGCGCAGGTCCCCAAGTCGGCGTCATCGGCCTCGGGTGCATGGGCATGAGCCACGGATACGACATCACCGGCCCTCGCGACGACGACACGTCGATCTCCGTCATCCGACAGGCACTGGACCTGGGCGCCACCCTGATCGACACGTCGGACGTCTACGGGCCGTACACCAACGAGGAACTTGTCGGGCGAGCGTTGGCCGGCGGTCACCGGGAGCGGGCCGTCCTGGCGACGAAGGCCGGCCTGGTCGTCACCTCCCCCACCGGCGGTCCCGGCAACTCACCGAAGATCGGCAACAACGGCCGCCCGGAGCACATCCGCACGGCGATCGACGACAGTCTGCGCCGGCTCGGCACCGACCACGTCGACCTCTACCAGCTGCACCGCGTCGACCCGGAGGTGCCCATCGAGGAGTCCTGGGGTGCCATGGCCGAGGTCGTGGCCGCGGGCAAGGCGCGGCAGATCGGCCTCTCCGAGGTGACGGTGACCCAGATCGAGCGCGCCCAGGCGGTGCACCCCGTGGCGTCGGTGCAATCCGAGCTGTCGCTGTGGACCCGCGATCCGCTGGCCGAGGTGCTGCCGTACTGCGTCGAGCAGCGCATCGCCTTCCTGCCGTTCTCGCCGCTCGGCCGCGGTTTCCTCGCCGGCCGGTTCAACTCGTTCGACGACCTGCCCGCCGACGACTTCCGCCGCGGCCTGCCGCGTTTCCAGCAGGATGCGCTCCGCGCCAACCTCGCCATCGTCGCCCGGGTCCGGGAGATCGCCGACCGGGCCGGCGTCAGCCCCGCGCAGGTCGCGCTCGCCTGGGTGGTCGCCCAGGGTGACCAGGTCATTCCGATCCCCGGCACCAAGACCCCGAAGTACCTGGTGGACAACTGCGCCGCCGGCGACGTGCGGCTCAGCGCCGAGGACCTGGCCGACCTCGACGCCCTGCCCGCACCGGAGGGCGGCCGTTACTGACGCGACGCCGACCGGGAACGGTCACCAGGCCGTTCCCGGTCAGCCGGGCCGACGCACCGGCACCGGCGGGCCGAACCGCACCCCCACACCGGGCGAGTAGAGCACGCTGGCCGGCGGCCCGACCGGTGCCGGCAGCCCGGCGGCAACGACCAGCTCGTCGTCGAGGTGCAGCAGCTCGGCCCGGTGCAGCGGCCAGCGCGGATGCCAGTTCGGCAGGTGCAGCGTGCGCCCGTACGCCCGGGTGTGCAGCCCCCAGCGGGCGGTGACGAAGTGCTCCAGGGGAGTCGGCTCGGCAATCGGCTCCCCCACCCGCACCACCATCCGGCTCGTCGCACCCGCCGGGCCGGGCCAGCGTCGCCGGCACCGGTAGGTGAGTCGGTCACCGTCGCGGTCCAACCGCATCGACGACCAGAGGTACGGCAGACGCAGTGTCGCCCGTGCGACCAGCACCGGCACGAGGCGGGACGCGTCGAGCGACCGGAACACCACCGCCCGCCGGCCGGTGTCGTCGACCGAGTACAGCCGGACGTTGGTCTCCCAGAAGGTGCCGAGGTACGGCACCCCGGGGCCACGACCGAAGCCCAGCCCGACCATCCGGAAGCCGATCAGGCCGACGTAGCTGACGCCGTCCAGTGTGTCCGGACGAGTGCCGGCGGGCAGCAACGGCGCGACGAGTTCCGGTGCGACGGCCCAGTGCAGGAAGGTGAGATCCTCCCAGCGCTGCCGCAGGATCGCCCACGGAAACGCCTGTCGGGGCGCGTAGTCGACGGGTTCGATGTGCACGACCTCATCCTGGCTCATTGAACGCCCCCGTCAGGCATGTGGGCCGACGGCGACCGTGCCGACCGTCAGCGACGGCGTCCCCTCCATGATCTCGCCGACCCGCTCGACCTCCTGCTCCAACTCCCGCAGTCGGCCGGAGTCGAGCGCCCGCAACGGCTCGACCGTGACCTGGATCGTGCGGCCCGAACGGCGCTGGTGCCACACTCCGGCGACCTCCCCGTCCACCAGCAGCACCGGATAGTTGCCGGCCTGCCCACGGGCCAACGCCCGCTCGGCGGCGGCACCGGGAAAGAGCCGCTCACGCGGGTGGCAGCCCACGGCGTACGCGTCGAAGTAGGGCAGTAACCGCAACCCGGACGGCCGGTCGTCCGGGAAATCGGTGTCGTCGACTGCCACCCACGCTCGCGTGCCCTCCACGGTCACCTCGCTCAGGTCCAGTGAGTCGAACAGCGACGTCGTCCACCGCACCGGCGTCGACAGCCACTGGGCGAACTGTGCCGGAGTGGCCGGCCCGTACGCGTACAGGTAGCGGCGGACGAGATCGGCCAGCGCCGCCGGACCGGACATCGGCGTGAACCCGGGCAGCCAACGCGCCGGGCTCGTGTAGGTGGTGGCGCGGCCCCGGTTGGGACCGAAGCAGATCACCCCGCCCCGGCTGGCGGCTGTCATCGCCGCGATCCACCGGGGCCAGTTGTCCTGGAACGCCTCCATGACCCGCTCGCCCGCCCACGGGCCGGTGCGGGCTACGATCTCATCGGTCAACTCGGCGGTGGTCAACTCGGCCTCGGCCAATGCGTCGGCGATGGCGGCGAGGACCTGGCCAGTCTGCGCGGGAGTCAACAGGTCGCGGCTCTGCTCCCACGACGGAGCCGGCAACGCGGTCAGCGCGCCGGTCCACATCGGCAGGTCCGCAGCGGCGAGCAGGTGCACCGTCCCGCGCGGCCCACGGGTCTTGACCAGGGTGCGATCCCTCCACAGCGCCTGGCGCACCAGACCACGAGTGACGCCACGGACCCGGAGCCCGACGGACAGCTCGGCGGCGGAGGCGACCTGGGCGTGCGCGCCGCACATCGCCGACACCACGTCGGCGACGCGCTCGGCGTCCGGTGCGGCGTCCGGCCCGGAGGCCGGTGCCGAGAGCCCGTGCCGCTGAAGACGCCGGGCGGACACCTGCGCCCAGCTCAGCTCGGTCATCGCAGGGCCTCGGAGAAGGCGCGGATGTCGGCCGCGCGCGACCACAGGGCTTCGCCAACACAGGTCCTCATGCCACGCACGCTACGACCGACGTATGTCACTTTCCGGCAGCCGTCGCCGGCATCGGTGCCCGGACGGTCGGTCAGCCGGGACTCCCCCTCAGCGCTGGCCGGCGAACCCCACCTTCACCCGTCGTAGGCTGGTAGCGGCGAAGGGCAGCAAACAAAACCGCCCAAAGCGCCGCAGATGGGACGCCCCGGGACGTGCAGGAGGACGTACGCGTGACGCAGGGTGACGTGGAGCTGGTCGTGCTCGCGCAGGCTGGAGACGCGGCGGCGCTCGGTGCGCTGCTGGCCCGTCACGAGGCCGAGATGCGGGCCGTCGCGCTGGGCGTCCTCGGTTACGGACCGGACGCCGAGGACGCGGTGCAGGACGCGATGGTGGTGGCGTTGCGTCGCATCGGCGAGGTCCGCGACCCGGCAGCCGTCGGCCCGTGGCTGCGTGCCATCGTCCGCAACAACAGTCGGATGACGTTGCGCGGGCCCAGAGCTGTGCCGGTCGCCGAGCCGGAGTGGTTCGCCGGCCCCGCCGACACACCCACCCCCGAGGAGGCCCTGGACCGGGGCGCGATGCGCGACTGGGTGTGGCACGCCATCGGGCAGCTGTCCGAACCTGACCGGCTCGTCACCCTGCTGCGGTACTTCAGCGACGCGTCCTCGTACGAGCAGATCGCGGCCGTGTGCGGCGTGCCGGTCGGCACTGTCCGCAGCCGCCTCAGCCACGCCCGCCGTGCGCTCGCCGGTGGCCTCCGGACGGCGGCGAGCGCGGCGCACACGGATGTCACCGCGTCGAGCGAGTCGCGGTGGCGTGAGGGCCACGACATGATCGCCACGGCGATGGACGGCGGCTTCGACCGGGTGGTCCGCGAGAGCTGGTGGCCGGACGCCGAGATGATCGTGCCGGGTGGCCCGCGCGGCGGCCGTGACCTCGCGATCGGTGGCATGACCAGAGACCTGACCGCCGGGGTACGCCAGCGGCTGCGCAACGTCGTGGCCAGCGGCGACGTGCTGATCTGGGAGACCGACCTCATCAGCCCGCCCGACGACCCGGAGCACTGCCCGCCGGCGGCGCTGTGGTTGCAGGTGCTGCGCGAGGGCCGGGTGCGCCAGCTGACCCTCTTCCACCCCGTCCCGGCGCGGGCGGTCCGCCAGCCGGCGCTGGTCTGAGAAAAACTTTCCGCACCGAGCGAACTTTTCCCTCGACCCCCGCATCTGGTTCGCGTCATTCACCAGCTGCCGCGGGAGATAGTTCATGGGTTCCACCAGCCACGACACCAACGCCCTCGCACCGGGCGCCCACACGGTCACCGTCGACGGCGTTCGGCAGGTCTACCACGTCGCCGGCACCGGCCCGGTGTGCGTTGCGCACTCCGGCGGCCCCGGCATCGAGTGGGCCTACCTGCGGACGCCCAGCCTCGAAGAGCACTTCACCATGGTGTACGTCGAGCCGGTCGGCACGGGTGCCTCGGGGCAGCTCGACAACCCCGACGACTACCGTCTCGAAACGTACGTCCGGTTCCTCCACGCGGTCGTCGAGCACCTCGGCGAGCCCCGGGTGTACCTCCTCGGCCACTCGCACGGCGGCTTCGTCGTGCAGCGGTACGTGCTGGCACACCCGGACCGGGTCACCGGTCTCGCCCTGTACGACACCTCACCCGTCACCGGCGCGGAGTTCTGGGCCGAGGCGATGGCCGGTCTCGCCGCGTACCCGCAGCGGCACCCGGACCGGCCGGAGGCGGCGGCGGTCCCGGCCGCCTTCGCGCAGATCGGCGGCGCGACGGACGACGAGTCGTTGGCGACCGCCCTGCGGGCCGCCCTTCCGGTGTACTTCGCGGACTTCTGGGACCGACAGGACGAGTTCGCCCCGTTCCAGGCCACCGTACGGATCTGGTCGGCGCCGGCGGGCGCGCAGGACCCCACGCCCTTCGACGTGCGGGAATCGCTGGGCGAGATCACCGTGCCCGTCGTGGTCATCGTGGGGGCGCACGACTTCATCTGCGGTCCCCGCTTCGCCGAGCAACTGCACGCGGGCCTCAAGGACTCGCGCCTGGTGGTGCTGGAGCAGAGCGGGCACTTCGCGCACATCGAGCAGCCGGCGGAGTTCACCGCGGCCGTGGTGGAGCTGCTGAGCCGCTGATCCTCGTGTCGCGCCCCGAGGTCCGTTCGTCACAGCGGGCAGGCCTCGGGGTGCGGCGGCGTTGGACGGTCATAGGCGTGGCACATTCGCTGCGCCGTGACGCGGGAGAGACCGCCACCGCCGCGCTCGACACCTCGTGTGGTGTCGAGCGCGGCGGGCGGGTCGCTCAGTGGATGACGACCGGTGCCTTGACCTGATCCGCCTGCTGGTCGTCGAGCTGCGCCGGCTGACGTCGGCGCGGCAGCAGGGCAGCCGGAACGAACGTGAGCAGGACCAGCGCGAACGCGACCCAGAACGTGGTCGCGAACGACTTGGCGGCGAAGTCGAGCCCGCGCTCGATGACCGACGGATCCACCGGCATCTGCTGGAGCAGCT
Source organism: Micromonospora sp. LH3U1 (assembly GCF_028475105.1). Taxonomy (NCBI): domain Bacteria; kingdom Bacillati; phylum Actinomycetota; class Actinomycetes; order Micromonosporales; family Micromonosporaceae; genus Micromonospora; species Micromonospora sp. LH3U1. Next base: position 4,121,497 of record NZ_CP116936.1, read on the forward strand.
CCGGCCGCTGCTGGGAGGCGATGGCCAGCCCGGCCTCGGTGATCGGCTTACCGCTCGGGTCCACCAGGCCGGGGATCGGCCGGGAGCCGTTCAGCTCGTTGGTGAGGATCACCGACATCACGGCGGCGCCGACCGACCCGCCGATCTGCTGGAGGATGTTGACCAGCGTCGAGCCGCGTGCCACCTCCTGCGCCTGCAACGTCCGCAGAGCCGATGTCATGATCGGCATCATCGTGCCGCCCATGCCGAGGCCCATCACGAACAGCGAGCCGCCGAGCAGCCAGTACGAGGTCTGCGGGTCGACCTGCGTGAAGCTGAAGAACCCGGCGACGATGAGCGCCAGCGCGAACGGAACGGTGCGCCCGATCGGCACCCGGTCGGCCAACGTGCCGGCGATCGGCATGGTGATCATCGCGCCGAGGCCCTGCGGGGCCATCAGCAGGCCGGCGGCCAGCGTCGACTCGCCGCGCACCTGCAGGAAGTAGCTCGGGAACAGCAGACCGGCGCCCATGAACGCGATGATGAACACGAACAGCGTCACCGAGGCGATGGTCAGGCTGCGGTTGCGGAACAGCCGCAGGTCGAGCAGCGGGTGCTGGGGCTTGAACGAGTAGAGCACGAACGACACCACCAGCGCGCCGCCGACCAGCATCGGTGCCCACACCTTGGCCTCGGCGAACGTGCCCGCCTCCGGCAGTGACGAGACGCCGTAGAGGAAGAGGGCGAGGCCCGGCGAGAGCATGAGCATGCCGATGAAGTCGAACGACTGCGACGGCTCGGGAGCGTCCTTCGGCAGCGCCATCTGCGCGTAGATCAGCGCGACGACACCGATCGGCAGGTTGATCAGGAAGATCCAGTGCCAGCTCGCGACGTCGATCAGCCAGCCGCCGAGGATCGGGCCGCCGATCGGCCCGAGCAGCATCGGGATGCCGAGGACGGCCATCAGTCGGCCGATCCGGTGCGGGCCGGCCGCGCGGGTCATGATGGTCATGCCCAGCGGCATGAGCATGCCGCCACCGAGGCCCTGCAGGACCCGGTAGCCGATCAACTCACCGATCGAGTCGGCCGTGGCGCAGAGACCGGACCCGATCGTGAAGAGCGCCAGCGCCACCATGTAAAGGCGTTTCGTGCCGAACCGGTCAGCCGCCCACCCGCTGAGCGGGATCACGGTGGCGAGCGCGAGGGTGTAGCCGGTCATCGTCCACGCGACGCGCGCGTAGCTCGCGTCGAACTCACTCTGGAAGGTGGGCAGCGCCACGCTGACCACCGTCACGTCAAGGATCGACATGATCGCGCCAAGGACGACGACGCCGGCCACCTTGAGCACCGCGGCGTCGAGTTTGTCTGACGTCGCGACGGATTGCTGTGTCACAGACTCTCCTGAAGTCGATTGAGCCGGCCAATGGTGGGCGGTGGCGGAGATGCCGCGCCGACCAGGCGCGGGGCGCGACGTACCGAGGCAACGACGCGCGGAGGCAGACTAACTGCCAGTTGTGACGATTCGCCGCCGGATTTCGTGACCGGTCGTAGGCGGATCCGAACAGCCGTCCGATTACAGCCGGTCGTCGGTGTGTCGATCAGCCAGCAGAACCGCGAGCTAGAGACGCGTCGCGGTCCGAATCAGCCCGGCGAGGGCCAGGGATCGGCTGTGCGGCGGCCACGCGATCACCGTCGTCACCGTCGGCGCGTCCAAGACCGGCACAGCGGCGAGATCGCGGCGCAGGTCGGCCCGGCACGACTCAGGCAGAACCGCCGAAGCCCGGCCGAGCGCAATCAGCTGGTACAGCTGCGTGCTGTTCCGCGCCTGCGGACCGGGTCCATCCGGGTACGTGCCGTCGGGGCTGGGGAAGCGGGGCATCGGCAGGCCGGTCAGCGTGCTGACGTCGGCCATCCGCACGTGGGCCTGGGCGGTGAGGGGGTGCCCGGCCGGCAGGACCACAACCTGCCCCTCCGTGCACAGCTCCTCGGTGTCCAGTCCGACCGTCGAGTCGAACGGCCGGTGCAGCAGCGCCACGTCCGCCCGCCCGTCGCGCAGCAGTCGCTCCTGCTCGCCGATCCCGCACAGCAGCACGTCGACGGGGACCGCGCCGGGCTCGGAGGCGTACGCGTCGAGCAGCTTCGACAGCAACTCGCCGGACGCTCCGGCCTTCGTGACGAGGACCACGCCGGGATGGCCGGTGGCGGCGAGGGCGGCTCGGCGGGTACGGCGGTCGGCGGCGTCGACCGCGTCGAGGGCTGCTCGGCCCTCGACGAGCAGTACCGCACCGGCCTGGGTCAGCGCGACGGTGCGGCTGGTGCGTTCCAGCAGCGTCACCCCGAGCCGCCGTTCCAGCTGCGCGATCGCCCGTGACAACGGTGGCTGCGTGATCCCGAGCCGCTGCGCCGCACGGCCGAAGTGCAACTCCTCGGCGACGGCTACGAAATACCGCAGCTCACGCGTCTCCATGCCCCAACGGTACCGGCGGCACGGCCTGCGCCACCCGTCGCAAACCTGGGTCGATACCCGGGAGGTATCGGTGCCCACTCAAACGGTGTTGGCGGCCTGCTGGGGCGCGGACAACATCGAGTGCATGAGCGAAACGACAACCGCGCTGGTCACCGGCGCGAACAAGGGAATCGGGTACGAGATCGCGGCCGGCCTGGGTGCCCTCGGTTGGAGGGTTGGCATCGGCGCCCGGCACGACGGGCGGCGGGAAGCCGCGGTGGAGAAGCTGCGCGCGGCCGGCGTCGACGCGTTCGGTGTGCCGCTGGACGTGACCGACGACACGAGCGTGGCCGCCGCCGCTCGACTGGTCGAGGACCGTGCCGGCGGCCTCGACGTACTCGTCAACAACGCCGGCGTGACCGGTGGTGGGCCGCAGGAGCCCACCACGGTCAACCTCGCGGCCGTACGGACGGCGGTGGAGACCAACGTGATCGGCGTCATCCGCGTCACCAACGCGATGCTGCCGCTGCTTCGCCGCTCAGCGTCACCGCGGATCGTCAACATGTCCAGCAGCGTCGGCTCCCTCACCCGGCAGACCAGCTCCACCGACGAGTTCGTGACGGGCCCGGTGGCCGTCGCGTACGCGCCGTCGAAGACGTTCCTCAACGCCGTCACCGTTCAGTACGCCAAGGAGCTGCGCGACACGAACATCCTGATCAACGCCGCCTGCCCCGGCTTTGTCGCCACCGACCTCAACGGCTTTCGCGGCGTCCGTACCCCGGAACAGGGGGCGGCGATCGCGATCCGACTCGCGGCCCTGCCCGACGACGGCCCTACCGGCGGGTTCTTCGAGGACGCCGGTGTGGTGCCCTGGTGACGTGCCGTCGGCCGGGAACCGCACTAGGCGGTGACCACCGGCACGGCGGCGGTCAGCGCCCAGTCGTGTCCGATGTCCGCGGCGGCGCGCAGCAGCCTCGGGAGGTGCTCTTCCCGCAGGGTCTCCAGCGAGGTCTCGGCCGCGTGCACGGTCACGTTGATGGCGGCGACGACGCGGCCGTCGCCGTCGCGGACGCCGGTGGCGACGGACCGGATTCCCGGGGCCAGGTCCTGGTCGGCGAGTGCCCAGCCCTTCGCCCGGACCTCGCGTAGCACGGCGTCAAGCTCGCCCGGCGAGGGCTGCCAGCGCGGCGTGATGCCGGAACGGGTCGGCTCGGCGAGCACGTCGGCCAGAGTGTCCGGTGGCAGCGCCGCGAGCAGCACCTTGCCCATCGACGTCGCGGGGGCCGGGAATCGGGTGCCGATGGTGACACTCAGCGTGACGATCTTCGGGACGGCCACCCGGGCGACGTAGACGATGTCGCTGCCGTCAAGTTGGGCCATCGAGGTCGACTCGTTGGTCTGCGCGACCAGTTTCTCCATGTGCGGCCGGGCCACGTCCCACATGTTCAGCGCGTTGACGTATGCCATCCCCAGTTCGAGGACGCGCGGGGTGAGGGTGTGGCCACGGCCGACCGCGCGGACGTAGCCCAGCGATTCGAGCGTGATGAGGATGCGGCGGACCGTGGGGCGGGCGAGGCCGGTGGCGGCGGCGATCTCGCTGAGCGTCATCGACGGGCAGGCCGGACGGAAGGAGCGCAGGACGTCGAGACCACGGGCGAGAGCCTCGATGAAGTCGGGTCCGGCGCCCCTTCCGTTGTCACTCATGTCCTAATGCTTCCATTGCGCCGAGCCGGCGTCCCACTCGGTGTACTGGTACGGGTTCTCCAGGATCGCGGTCTCGGGGATGTCCGGGTTCATGCCCCGCCGCCACGCCTCCTCCCCCATCGTCTCGCGGAGGTGGTCGATGGTCGAGGCCACCTTGGCCCGCGCGGCGGCGAGGTCGACGCCGACGAGGCGACCGTCCTGCTTGACGACCCGGCCACCGACCAGCACGGTGTGCACGTCGCCACGCTGGGCCTGGAAGACGACGTGACCGTGTGGGTTCAGGATGGGGAACATCGCCGGCGAGGCGTCGTTCTTGATCAGGACGACGTCGGCCTGCCGGCCGGGGGTGAGGGCGCCGATCGTGGAGTCCATACCGAGCGCGCGGGCGCCGCCCCGGGTGGCCCACTCGACGACCTGCTCGGCGCGCAGGTGGCAGTGGGTGATGGTCTCCTGCTTGGCGTGCGCCTCCAGGTGCTCCCGGGAGCGGTCCGCGCCGAGCGTGGTGCGCATCGCGGAGAAGAGGTCACCGCTCCACCACACGCTGGTGTCCATCGACAGGGACACCGGGATGTCGTGGTGGCGCAGTTGCCAGGTGGGCGGGTAACCCTGCCCGGCGCTCTGCTCGCTCTCGGTCGAGACGGAGACGGAACCGCCGGTCGCGGCGATCCGGTTGTACGAGTCGTGGGTGAGCGTCGCCGCGTGCACGTAGACGGTCGACGGGTTCATGAACCCGTTCTCGTGCATCAGCCGGATGCCGTCGTCGTTGGTGGCGCCCCACACGCCGGCGTGCGTGGTCACCGCGGCGCCCAACTCCCGCGCCACCTCGAAGGCCGCCCGCTCCGGAAAGGCGGGGTCGCCCGTGACGTCGAACGCCATCTGGAAGCCGGCCAGCTTTCCACCGTCGATGCGGCGGCGGTGGAAGTCGCGGAACTCCGGCGAGGTGGCCCACTGCCACGGCCCCTGCTGGATGTTGCCGTAGGCGAGCACGAACCGTCCGTCGACCGCCTCCAGGGCGTCCACGGCCGCGTCGGCGTGCTCGGGCGTCTGCAGCCCGTGTGACCAGTCGACGGTGGTGGTGACACCCGCGTCGATCGCCTCGATCGCACCGAGCAGGTTGCCGGCGTAGACGTCCTCGGGCCGGAACAGCTTGCCGGATTCGAGGTAGTACCAGACGAAGTACTGGGTCAGGGTCCAGTCGGCGCCGTAGCCGCGCATCGCGGTCTGCCACATGTGCCGGTGGGTGTCGACCATGCCCGGCATGAGGATGCCGTCGGTGGCATCGATCTCCAGGGCGTCGTCGGGTGCGGTGAGGCCGACGCCGACCTCCGCGATCCGGTCGCCGATGACCAGCACGTCGGCGCCGGGCAGCACCATGTGCGCGTCGTCCATGGTGAGAACCAGGCCGTTACGGAAGACCACCGGCCGGTCGGTTGCGCTCATCGCCACCCATTCCTTTCGGGTACGAGGGGATCCGGACCGTTGTCCGCTGTGCGGCCAGCCCGAGTGGCGCAAGTGTGGCCCCGGTCACGAGGCGTGTCAAGACTGTGTTTCCGGGTGGTAAACCAGCCGTTGACAGGGACCACGACGTGTCGCAAGCTGTCTCGGCGGACAGGTGTCCGCAGAACGGGCGGAAACATCGTGCAGCATTCGACAGGGCCGCTGGCCGGCCTGCTCGTCGCGGACTTCTCCCGGATCCTCGCCGGGCCGTACGCGACGATGCTCCTGGCAGACCTCGGCGCACAGGTGATCAAAGTGGAGAGCCCCGGCGGCGACGACACCCGCACCTGGATGCCGCCCACCCGCGACGGCGTCTCGACGTACTACCTCGGCATCAACCGCAACAAGCGGTCGGTCGCCCTGGACCTCAAGAAGCCGGACGACCTGGCCGCCGCGCAGGAACTGGCCCGCCGTGCCGACGTGATGATCGAGAACTTCCGGCCCGGTGGCCTCACCCGGTTCGGCCTCGACTACGACACCGTCACCGCGAGCAACGAGAAGATCGTGTACGCGAGCATCAGCGGCTTCGGCACCGGCGCCGGCAAGGACTTCCCCGGCTACGACCTCATGGTGCAGGCGATCTCGGGCCTGATGAGCCTCACCGGCGACCCGGACGGCTCGCCGTACCGGGCCGGGATCTCCGTCTTCGACGTGATGGCCGGGCTGCACGCCAGCATCGGCATCCTCGCCGCGCTGCACCACCGTGGAGAGACCGGCCGGGGCCAGCACGTCGAGGTCAATTTGCTCAGCTCGGCGCTGTCCGGGCTGGTCAACCACTCCAGCGGCTACGTCGCCGGCGGCACCATCCCCTTCCGGATGGGCAACGCCCACCCCAGCCTCTTCCCGTACGAGCCACTGCCCACCGCCGACGGCGAGCTGATCGTCATCGCCGGCAACGACGGGCAGTTCCGTAAGCTCTGCCAGGTGCTCGACCTGCCCGGCCTGCCCGACGACCCGCGCTTCGGGCGCAACCAGGACCGCACGGCCAACCGCGAGGAACTGCGGCCCCTGCTGGTCGAACGACTCGCCAAGCGGACAAAGGACGAGTGGTTCCGTGACCTGCTCGCCGCCGGCGTCCCGTGCGCGCCGATCAACACCATCGACGGCGGTGTGGCACTCGCCGAGGAGCTGGGGCTCGACCCGGTCGTCAACGTCGGCGACGTGCCCGGTGTCCGCAACCCCATCACCTTCTCCGACACCCCGGCCCGGTACGAGCTGCCGCCGCCCGGGCTCGACGAACACGGCGAGGAGATCCGCGCGTGGCTGAAGAGCTGAGCTTCCCGACCGGGATCGGCACGTCCGACCCGACGACCATCTCCCTGCTCGGGCAGGACCTGGCCGGCGACCTGATGGGCAAGGTCGGCTTCGGCGAGCTGGCGTACTGGCTGGTCGCCGGCCGCCGTCCCACCCGGGGTGAGGTACGGGTCTTCGAGGCGGTGCTGGTGGCGCTCGCCGACCACGGCTTCACCCCGACGGCGATCGCGGCCCGGCTGACGTACCTGTCCGCGCCCGAGTCGTTGCAGGGCGCGCTCGCCGCCGGCCTGCTCGGCGGCGGCTCCCGCTTCCTCGGCGTCACCGAGGACTGTGGACGATTCCTCGCCGACACGCTCGCGCGAGCCGGTGAGGTGACCGACTACGACGCGGTGGCACTCGACGCGGTCACCCGGGCCAAGCAGGAGCGCCGACTGGTCCCCGGGCTCGGGCACCCCGTGCACAAGGAGCAGGACCCCCGCACCCCCGTGCTGATCCGGATCGCCACCGAGGAGGGTCTGCACGGCCCACACCTGCGGCTGTTCGAGGCGATCGGCAGGGTGCACCCGCAGGTGCTCGGCCGAACCCTGCCGCTCAACGGCGCCGGAGTCTGCGGCGCCGCGCTCGCCGACCTCGGGCTTCCCGTCGAGATGCTGCGCGGTTTCGCCCTGCTGGCCCGCGCGGCGGGGCTGCTCGGGCACCTCGCCGAGGAACGGCGCCGCCCGCTCGGCATGGACATCTACCGCACGGTGGACCGCAACGCGGTCTACGAGCCCTGACATCCCCTCGTCTGCAGCGAAAGGAGCGGAATGGCCACCGTCGTCGCGGTCATCGCCTCCACCCACCACCCCTTCTACTACCGGGCCAGCACGGCCACCGGCGAGGATCGGCCACCGTTCGCCGACGAGTGGACCAGCAAGATCCTGGCCTTCCGGGAGACGCTGACCCGGGCCCGGCCCGACGTGCTCGTGATGGTCGGCTCCGACCACTTCCACCAGCTCTGGCTGGACAACATGCCGCAGTTCCTGGTCGGCAAGGCACCCTCGTACGACGCCAACTGGTACAACGAGGAGCGCGAGTTCGGCCTGCCCCGGATGCTACTCAAGGGCCAGGAGGACCTGTCCGGGCACATCCTGCGGGCGGGGCTCGACTCCGGTTTCGACCTCGCGTTCAGCAACGAGCTGCGGATCGACCACAGCATCACCTGCCCGATCATCACGCTACGGCCCGAGGCCGACCTGCCGATCGTGCCGATCTACACGAACATCTTCGCGCCACCGTTGCCGCAGCCCAAACGCTTCGTCCAGCTCGGCCAGGCCATCCGGGAGATCGTCGAGTCGTGGCCGTCGCACCTGCGGGTGGCCGTCATCGGCACCGGCCATCTCTCGCTGGAGCTGGGCGGCCCCCGGCAGTTCGGCCCGCACGGCCCGGACCCGGAGTTCGACCAGCGGGCCGTCGAGTGGATCGCCAACGGCGACCTGGACGGGTGCCTGCGCGAGGTCACGCTGGACAGCCTGCACTCGCCGGGCAACGCCACCCACGGCTTCATGGACTTCATGCTCATGATGGGTGTGGCCGGCGCCGGCGCGAAGGCCGACTACGTCGACACCTTCGATCTGTTCCACACCATGGAGGCCTACTTCACCTGGTATCCGAACGGAGCGCCGGCGGCATGAGCAAGTACCTGCTGAACAAGTTCCTGTTCATGGTCGACCGGGACCCCGAGCTGGTCGAGCGCTACCGGAGCGAGCCACGCGAGCTGGTCGCCTGGTGGGAGGCCGAATGCGCGAACACGGTGCTCAACTGCCACACCGGCGAGGCGAGCACCTGGCTGCGCTTCGACGACGTGGAGCGTGAGGCGTTGGCCAACCACGACCACGTGAAGCTGTTCGAGTTGGGGGCGCACCCGTTCCTCACCCTGACCCTCTTCATCGCCCTCTTCGAGCGGGACAACACCGAGCCGCTGGAATACCAGAAGTCGTACGGCGCACGGCTGGCCCACTTCTCGATGCCCTACCCGGACATCGCGACGTGATCCGGGCAGCCCTGCTCAGTGCCTGCGGCACCCCACCGACGATCGCCGAGCGGCCGGCCCCCGTGCCGGCCGACGGCGAGGTGGCGGTCACCGTCGAAGCCGTGCCGATCACCCCGCTGGACGTGCTCTGCGCCAGCGGCACCAGCTACTTCGGCACGCCGACCACCCCGTACGTGCCGGGGGTGCAGGGTGTCGGCCGGCTCGCCGACGGCACCGCGGTCTGGTTCGGCACGTCGGCCGGAATGAAGCCCGGTGTCGACGGCAGCATGGCGACCACGGTCGCCGTTCCCGCCGTCGATGTGGTGGCGCTGCCGCCCGGCGTACCGCTGACCCTGCTCGCGGCCCTGGGCCTCTCCGCGGTCGCCGCGCACGCGGCGCTGACCCACGCCGGCGGTCTGGCGGCCGGCGAGCAGGTCATCGTGCTCGGCGCCGGGGTGTGGTTGGCCAGGCCGCCGTCCAGTTGGCCCTGCTCGGTGGCGCACGCCGGGTCATCGCCGTGGCCCGCTCGGCCGCGGCGCGCGCCCGCGCCGAGGAGTTAGGCGCCGCCGTCGCCATCCCGCTGCTCCCCGACGACGACGTCGCGTCGATGGCCGACCGGCTGCGCCACGTCGCCGACGGTCCGGTCGACCTCGTCCTCGATCCGGTCTTCGGTGTTCCCGCCGCGGCGGCGCTGCGGGTACTGCGCCCGGATGGCCGCCTGGTCAACCTGGGCAGCGCCGCAGGCGCTACCGCACCCATCGAGTCCGCCGTGCTGCGCAGTGGCTCGCTGCGGATGATCGGCTACACCAACAACGGGTTGTCGACCGAGCAGCGGGCGGCGGCGCTGGGCGTGGTCGCCGCCCACGCGGCAGCGGGCCGGCTCACCGTCGACCACGAGATCGTGGCGTTCGACTCGATCGCGGACGCCTGGGCCCGGCAGGACGCCGGCACCGCCGCCGGCCGGATCGTCCTGACGCTCTGACTCCGCCGGGCCCCAGCCAGGGATCGCACCGACCACACCGATCGGCTCGCGGACGAGCAGCGAGCGTCCGCCGTCGGCGCCGGGATGGCATGACGTACGTTCCCGGTTCTGGCCGGTGCCGGTAGTGCCCGGGGGTGGTTACCCCCCAGGAACCCGGACGGACGCCCCCGCACCCCAGCCTCGATGCCAGGACACCAGCGGAACACCGCACCCGGGCCCGCCTGTTGCACTCGACGTGCCGGTCCACCGCCGGCGCCCAGCGATCGGAGACACCGTGGACCGCGCCCAACTGGCCAGCTTCCTGCGTACGCGACGGGAGGCGCTGCAGCCCGAGGACGTGGGGCTGCCCAGGGGCCCTCGTCGGCGCACCGGTGGGCTGCGGCGCGAGGAAGTCGCCACGTTGAGCGGGATGTCCACCGACTACTACAGCCGGTTGGAGCAGCAGCGCGGGCCACACCCCTCGGAGCAGATGCTCGCCGCCCTCGCCCGTGGCCTGCGGCTCTCCCTGGCCGAACGGGACCATCTGTTCCGGCTCGCCGGCCACGCTGTCCCCCACCGCCCGGTGCGGGCCGACCACGTCAACCCGGGGATGATGCGGATCCTCGACCGGATGCACGACACCCCGGCCCAGGTGGTGAACCACCTCGGCGAGACCCTGGCGCAGACCGCCGCGGCCGTCGCCCTGCTCGGTGACGAGACCCGGTACACCGGGCTGGCGCGCAGCGCGCACCACCGCTGGTTCACCGACCCGAAGGCACGGCAGTTGCACCCGGCGGAGCACCACCAGACGCAGAGCCGCCTGCTCGTGGCGCACCTGCACGCGTCATACACCCGCGATGGCCGGGGATCGCGGGCGGCGGCGCTCGTCGACGACCTGCTGGCCGCGAGCCCGGAGTTCGCGCAGCTGTGGCGAGAACACCCGGTACCGGCCGGCTACTGCCCGCAGAAGCACTTCGTGCACCCGGAGGTGGGTCCCTTGGAGCTGCACTGCCAGACGCTGGTGGACCCCGACCAGTCGCAGACGCTGCTGGTCTTCACCGCCGTGCCCGGGTCGGAGAGCGACGAGAAACTGCGGCTGCTCGCCATGATCAACTCCGTAGAAACGCGAGCAGGTCCTTGTGAGAAGGTGACTACCGGCCCCTCCCCCCAGTCCTTGTTATAGACGTCGGTGCCGTCGGGCGTGGCGGAGCCGGGTAGCGGGCCGGGCTGACGCCCAGGTACCGCTGGAAGTGGCGGGTCAGGTGCGCCTGGTCGAAGAAGCCGACCGCGGCGGCGGCCTCGGCGGGCCGCTGACCGGCGAGCAGAAGGCGACGCGCCAGCTCGACCCGGCGACCGGTCAGGTACGCGTGTGGCGGTACGCCGTGCACATGGGTGAACGTCCGTACCAGGTGGGTCGGGTGGGCGTGCAGCAGCTCGGCGGCCTCCCCCAGCGTGACGCCCTCGATGGTCCGGGCGTCCAGCAGCTCCCGCAGTCGGACCGCGAGGCCGCGTACGGTCGGTTGGACGCTGGCCTGGGCACGCTGGTGGAGCTGCTGGCGCAGCCGGTCGAGGATGAGCGCGAGCCGACTCTCGGCCTCGAACTCGTCGCCGGGTGCGGCGAGCGCCTGGTGCAGGTGGTGGATCCGGTCCCGTAGATGCGGATCGGCCACGGCCGGCTCGTCGACCGCCCGGCCGACCAGCTCGGCACCGAGCGCGGAGGTCTCCAGGTACAGGACCCGTTTGCGGAAGCCGTCCGCTGTGGCGGATCGGCCGTCGTGCGGCACGTACGGCGGCAGCAGGGTGACCGACGTGCGTAGCGCGCCGTGCCGGTGCCGGTCGAGGTCGAAGCGGACCGCGCCGTCGTCGACGATCAACAGCGTCCACACGTCGTGGATGTGCCGCGGGTAGGCGTGGTCCACGAAATGGGCGTGGAAGACCTCGGCGACCCCGGCTACCGCGGGTCGCCACGCGCTGACGTGCGAGCCCGCCGGGCGGGTGGCCACGCTAAGAACGTACAAGACCGCGCGGCGTCGGGGCGGCCAGGCTCGACGCCATGACCGAACCCATCCGATTTCCCACCAAGATCGCCGTGCTGCTCCGGAACGACCTGGCGAGCTGGCAGCGGCTGAACGTCACCGCCTTCCTGGTCAGCGGCATCGCGAACGCCGTGCCGGAGCTGCTCGGCGAGGACTACCGCGACGCGGACGGCACCCGGTACCTGCCGATGTTCGGCCAGCCGGTGCTGGTCTTCGCCGGCGATCGGGCGGCGCTGGTCGGCGCGCACACCCGCGCACTCGCCCGCGGGCTACGGCTGTCGATCTTCACGTCTGAGCTGTTCGCCACCGGCAACGACCGGGACAACCGCGCCGCCGTTCAGGCGATCGGGCGGGACAAGCTCGACCTGGTGGGCCTGGCACTGCACGCCCCCCGCAACGTGGTGGACAAGGTACTCAAGGGCACGACCATGCACCCCTGACCGGGCGGATCCGGGTGCCGAGATCATCGGCTACTGGCAGGACCAGTCCACCTTCCTTGCTTGGGAGACGCTGACCCACGCCAACAACCCCAACTGACCGTGCCGCCACGGGGCTCAGCCGTCGGCCCCCAGGGCCACCACCGGGCTGACCCGCGACGCCCGCGGCTTCGGCCTGATCGGCCTCACCGAGCGGGTGCGTGCCCTCGGCGGCACGATCTCCGCCGGGCCCGGCGTCGCCGGTGGCTGGGTGCTCGGGGCCTGGGAACGCCGCCTCGTCGGCTGACGGGCCCGCCGAGGCGGGGTCTGGCGCGCGGAGCGACATCTTGCGAGGCTAACGGTTGTGTATGACTACGACCTGTTGGTGCTGGGCTCCGGACCCAGTGGTCAGAAGGCCGCGATCGCCGCCGCCAAGCTCGGCAGGCGGGTCGGCATCGTGGACCGCCGCGACATGATCGGTGGGGTGTGCATCAACACCGGCACCGTCCCCTCCAAGACGCTGCGTGAGGCCGTTCTCTATCTGACCGGGTTGAGCCAACGGGACCTGTACGGCAGCAGCTACCGGGTCAAGGACGAGATCACGGTCAGCGACCTGGCCGCCCGGACCCAGCACGTGATCACCCGGCAGACCGACGTCATCCGCAATCAGCTGGCCCGCAACCGGGTCGCGATGATCACCGGCACCGGGCGCTTCGCGGACCCGCACACGATCTGGGTCGACGGTGGCTCCGGCCGCGAGTCCAGAGTGACCTTCGACAAGATCATTATCGCTGCCGGCACGCGCCCGGCCCGCCCGGACAGCGTCGACTTCGACGACCGGACGATCGTGGACTCCGACGGCGTCATCAACCTCCAGGCCGTACCCCGCAGCATGGTCGTGGTCGGTGCCGGCGTGATCGGCATGGAGTACGCCTCGATGTTCGCCGCCCTCGGCACCAAGGTGACAGTGGTGGAACGCCGCGACCGGATGCTCGAGTTCTGCGACGAGGAGGTCGTCGAGTCGCTGAAGTACCACCTGCGCGACCTGTCCGTGGCGTTCCGCTTCGGCGAGGAGGTCGCCGCCGTGGAAAAACACCAGACGGCGGCACTCTGCATCCTCAAGAGTGGCAAGAAGATCGTCGCGGACACGGTGATGTACTCGGCCGGCCGGCAGGGCCAGACCGACGACCTCGCGCTGGAGGCGGCCGGGCTGGAAGCGGATCGGCGCGGCCGGATCGCGGTCGACGCCAACTACCGCACCCCGGTCGACAACATCTACGCCGTCGGCGATGTGATCGGCTTTCCGGCCCTCGCGTCCACCTCGATGGAGCAGGGCCGGTTGGCCGCGCAGCACGCCTGCGGCGAACCGATCCGGGAGATGCACGGGCTGCAACCGATCGGCATCTACACGATCCCGGAGATCAGCTTCGTCGGGCAGACCGAGGCGCAGCTCACCGACACCTCGACACCGTTCGAGGTGGGCATCGCGCGCTACCGGGAGCTGGCCCGGGGCCAGATCGTGGGCGACTCGTACGGCATGCTGAAACTGCTGGTCTCCCCCGACGACGGCCGACTGCTCGGGGTGCACGTGTTCGGCACCGCCGCCACCGAGATCGTCCACATCGGGCAGGCGGTGATGGGCTGCGGCGGCACGATCGACTACCTGGTCGACGCGGTGTTCAACTACCCGACGCTGGCCGAGGCGTACAAGGTCGCCGCTCTGGACGCCTCCAACAAGATCCGCAACATAACCCGCATCGACGGCTAGCCGCGGCCCCCGACCTCCACCAGTTCCGCCAGCTTGGTGCGGTAGTTCGGGCAGGTCGAGATGTCCTCGTGGGAGCAGTTCAGCCCGGCCTCAAGCAAATCGAGCGCCGACCGCAGCGCCGCCATCCTGGCCTGGAGCGCGCCATGGTTGCGGCGCAGAACGTCCTTGCGGGCGGCCGGGTCGCCCGCGGCGAGGAACGCCCGGATGTCCGGCAGCGGCAGGCCGGCCTGCTTCGCGCGCAGGATCGAGGCTACCCGGAACAGGTCGTCCGCGGGTGTAGCGGCGACGGCCGCTGGTGGCCCGGGCGGGGCGGAGCAGGCCCACCGATTCCCAGTGCCGCAGTACGTGCGCTGGCAGGCCGAAGTGGTCGGCCACGTCGCCGATCGTCATCGCGCTTGACTTCATGTCGACATTAGGTCCGACCATGGCGGGCATGTCCAGTCTTCTAGCTGTCCTCGATGCCATCGAGACCGAGCCTGCGGCCGTCGAACTGCGTGCCCGTTCCTACGAGTTGTTCGGCGATCTCACTGGCCACGTCGTCGACGCTGGCTGTGGCAGTGGCCGCGCCGTCGCCGAGCTGGCCGAGCGCGGAGCCCACGCGGTCGGCGTCGACCTCGACCCCGAGATGATCGCGGTGGCCCGGGAGCGCTGGCCTGCCGGCGAGTTCCATGTCGGCGACGCCACCGAACTGCCGCTAGAGACCGGATCGGCCAGCTACTACCGGGCGGACAAGGTGTTGCACGTGCTCGACGACCCGGCGCGGGCCGTGGCCGAGGCCCGGCGAGTGCTCACACCGGGCGGCCGAGCCGTGCTGATCGGCCAGGACTGGGACCTGATCGCCATTGACTCGGACGAGCCGGAAGCCACCCGCCGGCTGGTCCACGCGAAGGCGGACTCGCTCCCGTCGCCGCGTGTTGCCCGGCGGTATCGCAACCTGCTGCTCGACGCCGGCTTCACCGACCCGACCGTCGAGGTGCACACCGCCGTGTTCACAGACGACACCGCGCTGGACCTGGTGAAGCGGATCACCGACGAGGAGACCTGGCTCGCCGAGCAGACCGAGCGCGCCCGCGCGAACCGGATCCTCGTCATCGTGCCGATGTTCCTCGTCGCCGCCCAGGCCTGACAACGAACGGGGACGGACTCGGTGAACTGCTCCTCCCCCGATGTCGGTGCTGCCCGCTACCGTGCCGGCACTGTTGACACGTGGAGGAAAGAGGCAGTGGTGGGCGCATCCGGGTGGAGCTACTTCGTCGCATACCAGCCAGACCTGGACGCGGCGTTGGACGCCCTGCGGGACAGGGTCTTCGCCGAGGGCGAGTACTGGTGGGCCCGGGGTGAGACCCCCAACTCGGCGAGCGACTATCCGAACCGCCCGGCCACCATGGAAGAGCTGTTCAACGACGAGTGGGTGCAGGAGTCGGGAACCCACTCCATCCTCGACGTCTACCGGGTCCTCAACGAGGGCGAGAGGCCCGACTACGGCACGGTTGAGCCGGTGAACGCCGCCGAGGCGCTGCGCCACGCCGGCACCGAGCGGCTCACCCGCGAGCACCTGGACGCCATCAAGGGGCTGGCCGCACGGAGGTGGTTCGGCCGCTGCGCGGTCCTGCACGACGGGCAGAGCAAGCCGGAGGAAATCTACTTCTGGGGCTTCTCCGGCGACTAACCAGGGCACCCCGCACCACGCCCGCACGCCCGGTGATCAAGAGGTTTGCGTCGGCCGGTCTGGCGTGTCGTGACGCAAACTTCTTGATCACCGAGGGCTGGGGGCCGGTGCGGGGTTCGGGATCGCCCCGCACCGGCCGGTGGGGCTTTAGCGGGCTGAGCAGGCGGGGCTGAGGGTGCCGGCGGTGCCGTTGGCCTGGAAGCCCCACTCGGTGGCTTGTCCGGCGCCGACCTGGCCGTTGTAGGCCACGTTCGTCCAACTCGTCGAGCCGGTGTTACCGCTGCGGTTGGCGTTCCAGGCGTTGGTGACCGTCGCGCCCGACGGCAACGCGATGCCGACCGTCCAGCCGTTGATGGCCGACGAGCCGGCCGTCACCTTCACCGTGGCGACGAAGCCACCCGTCCACTGGTTCACCGACACCGTCGCGGTGCAGCCGCCTTGGCCTGGAGGCGGGGTCGTGGGCGGGTCGGTCGGCGGGTCGGTGGGCGGGTCGGTCGGCGGGTCGGTCGGCGTGGTGCCGTTGTTCAGTGCGGCGAGGACCGCGTCGTACGCCGGCTTCTTGGACCCGTTGCTGTTGAACAGCAGCGGGGTCTGCGAGGCCCGCCACGAGTCGCTGTCGCGGATGCCCCAGACCGTGATCCCGTTGCACCGGGCGACCGCCAGGCAGTCCTCGACCACACTGCGGTAGGTGGTCGCCGACGCGCCCTGGATGTCCAACTCGGTGACCTGCACATCCACACCCAACGCCGCGAAACTCGACAACGTGGTGCGGTAGTTACTCACGTACGGCGAATCGTTGTTGAAGTGCGACTGGAACCCGACGCAGTCGATCGGCACACCCCGAGACTTGAAGTCCCGGACCATGTTGTAGACAGCCTGCGTCTTGGCGTGGGTCCAGTTGTCGGTGTTGTAGTCGTTGTAGCAGAGCTTCGCGCCCGGATCCGCGGCACGCGCCGCCCGGAACGCGGCTTCGATCCAGTCGTTACCGGTCCGCTGCAGGTTCGAGTCACGACGAGCACCGGAACTGCCATCGGCGAACGCCTCGTTGACCACGTCCCAGGTCACGATCTGGCCCCGGAAATGCGTCGCCACCTGCGTGACGTGATTGAGCATCGCCTGCCGCAACGCACTGCCACTCATGTTCTGCATCCAGCCCGGCTGCTGCGAGTGCCACGCCAGGGTGTGACCGCGCACGCTCATCCCCTGACTCCGGGCATGACTGACGATCCGCTCTGCCGAGCTGTAGCTGAACTGGCCCTGCTGCGGCTCGGTCGCGTCGATCTTCATCTCGTTCTCGGGCGTCACCGAGTTGAACTCACGATTCAAAATCGTCGTGTACGCACCATCGCTCAACCTGTTCGCCGCCACCGCCGTACCGAAATACCGGCCCTTCTCCGTGGCGGACGCACCCAGGGTCGTCCCGGCGCTCGCTGTGCCGGGCAGGAGCATCGCCATGCCGGCGGCGAGGGCGCCCACGCCGGTCAGCGCAAAGGCGGCTCTGGTTGCCGCCTTCCATTTCGCGTTTCTCATCGTGCGACTCCGTTTCTGACGTGGTGGTGGTGTGGGAGGGGATCAGGAGACCGAACAGGTGGCCCCGTTCAGGGCGAAGGACGCGGGCTTGCCTGTGCCGCCGGCGTGGGTGGCCTGGAAGCCGATGTCGACCGACGTGTTCGGCGCGATGGTGGCGTTGTAGGAGACGTTGCGGGCGGTCACCGCGCCGCTCGCCGGCGAGTACTGCGCGTTCCAGCCGTTGGTGATGCTCTGGCCGGAGGGCAGCGTGAAGGTCAGCGCCCAACCGTTGACGGGCGTGGTGCCGGTGTTGGTGATGGTCACGCTCGCGGTGAGCCCGGAGTTCCAGGCGTTGACCGTGTAGCCGATCCGGCACCCACCCTCAGTCGGCGGCGGGGTCGTCGGAGGCGGAGTGGTCGGGGGTGGGGTGGTCGGGGGCGGGGTGGTCGGAGGTGGAGTGGTCGGGGGCGGTGTGGTGCCGTCCAGCCCGAAGAAGCGGATCACCTGCGCGGCGTCGACCGGCAGGTTGTGCGTGACACCCTGCATGCTGATCGCCTCGACCGGGGCCATCGGACCGCTGCTGCCGTACCGGGTGCGGGTGTAGCCGGACTGCGGGGAATCGGTGTACGTCGGGCTCTGGCTCAACCCGTGCACGTTGGTCCACTGCTTGACCTGCTCGCCGAAGTTCGGGTAGCGCAGCGTCTCATCGTTGGTGCCGTGCCAGATCTGCATCCGTGGCCGTTGGCCGGTGTAGCCCGGGTACGCACCACGCACCAGGTCCCCCCACTGCTGCGGGGTCCTGATGAGCTGCCCGTTCGCGCACTCGCTGTTCCACTCCGAGCTGCCCCCGGTGGCGAAGCAGCTGAACGGAACCCCGGCGAAGGACGCACCCGCCGCGAACACGTCCGGGTAGTCGCCCAGCATGACGTTGGTCATCATCGCCCCGGAGGAGGTGCCGGTGGCAAAGATCCGTGCCGGGTCGGCGGCGTAACGCTGCCGCACGTAGTCGACCATCGCCATGAGCCCGACCGGGTCGCTGCCACCGCCACGGCGTAACGCCTGCGGCGAGTAGACGTCCCAGCACTTGCTACTGCGGGTGGCCGACGGGTAGATCACGATGAACCCGTACCGGTCCGCGAGGGATGCGTACTGCGTGCCCGAGTGGAACGCCGGGCCCGTTCCGGTGCAGTAGTGCATGGCCAGGAGGATCGCCGGTCGGGACGCCACCCGGTCCGGAACGTACAGGTGCATCTGCAGGTTGGTGGGGTTGGTGCCGAAGTTCGTCACCTGCGTGAGCGTCGCTGCCGACGCGGGCGTGGCGAACGTCAGCGCGGCGGCGGCCAGCGTCACGACCGCCATGACGACGCCAAGCATCCTTGTTTTCAGTGTCATCGTTTGCGATCCCTCGGAAAATAGGCGCGTGGAAGGGGACTTAAGTCGAGGACTGCCCTTCGCCCGACCCTGACCGCGGCTCGCGTGACCATGCCAGCTTCAATCGAGAACACTCGATTGTCAAGAGTTCCGGAAACCTTCCGCCGCAACGGATCCGGCGGCTACCTGCGTACCGATGGGCATCGGCGGGCATGAGCACCGCCGACTGGTTGCGAGCAATTACCGGGACGTTCTCGAAACGTGCCGGGCTTAGCGGAGACACGACGGGGAGACCCGGCCCGATGGCCGCGCCTCCCCGTCGTGCCGATCAGTAGATGGTGCGCCCTCGCTCGTCGGGCACCCCGGACTTGCGGTAGAAGTACGTGTTGATCTGGTCGCGCCACTCGGTGGCACACCGCACCTGCTCGTCGAGGCGTTCGGCCACCCGCTCGTACACGGCCGGGTCGATCATCCCGTTCAGCGTCTGCCACCGCCGTCGCATCGCCACCACCTCCTCGACGCCCGCGAAGTGGGTGTCGTAGATGTGCTGGATGACGGTCGACCCGCTGCGCAGGACGTGCCCGTACGGCACATGGTGGAAGAAGAGCAGCAACTCGTCGGGGCAACTGTCGGGCGATTCGTACACCTCGGACCAGTGCGGCGGGTACTGGCCCGCGAACCCGGTGCCCGACGCGCGGCTGCGGTCCACGCCCACACCATCGCGGTCGGCGAAGTGGTAGGTGCCCCACCGCGTGTACTCGTACCCGTCGACGCCGGGGCCGTAGTGGTCGCCGGGATGAACCATGAAGCCGACGCCCAGCGGGGCCGTGTACCGCTCGTAGGTACGCCAGGAGTCGTCCATGATCTCGTGCAGCGTCCGACCGACCAGCTCCGGGTCGGCGGTCGCCGACGGCGGGAAGGTCAGCGCGATCCATTCGTCGAGGACCGCCCGCGCGTCCAGCCGGGGATCCCAGGCGAGCCGCCCGAAGGTGTACAGGTTGGCCTGGGCCAACGGGTGTCCCGTCCAGAAGAGGTCGTCGCCCACGTTGGCGACCGCGACCAGGCCGCCGCCCTTGCCCGCCTCCCCGGCGGCCACGTCGGCCACCGACCGACCGCCCGGACCCCAGGGCGCGAACCGCAGCACCTCACTCCACCACGGACCGAGGTGGCAGACGTGTCGCTGCTGGCCGGTGTACTCCTGGGTGACCTGCAACTCCACCGCCAGCCGGGTCGCGGGCATCGCGGCGATCACCGGGGAGACCGGCTCACGCGTCTGGAAGTCCACCGGACCGAACTTCACCTGGAGGACCACGTTGGTGCGGAACCGCCCGTCGAGCGGGACGAAGTGGTCGTACGCGGCGCGTGCCCGGTCGGTGGACCGGTCCCGCCAATCCTGATGGTGGTTGTAGACGAAGGCCCGCCAGTGCACCACTCCCCCGTGCGGGGCGAGCGCCTCCGCCAGCACGTTCGCCCCGTCGGCGTGGTCACGCCCGTAGGTGAACGGGCCAGGTTGCCCCTCCGAGTCGGCCTTCACCACGTAGCCGCCGAAGTCCGGGATGCGCTCGTACACGTTCCGGCTGGTCGCGGCCCACCAGCTCCGCACCGCCCCGTCCAAGGGGTCCGCGGTCGACAGTCCACCGAGGACCACCGGCGCGGCGAAGGTGACCGACAGGTGCACCCGAATGCCGTACGGGCGTAGCACGTCCGCGATCTCGGCCACGTCGCCGAGTCGGTCGGTGAGCAGCAGCGCCTCTGTCCTGGCGACGTTGACGTTGTTCACCGAAATCGCGTTGACGCCACTCGCGGCCAACAGTCGCCCGTACTCCCGGACACGGGCCAGGTCGCCGCGCGGCTGGCCGTCCTGCCAGAAGATCGAGCCGCCCGCGTACCCCCGTTCGACCTGGCCCATCACCGGGTGCACGGCCACGTTGTCCCAGTGGTTCAGCATCCGTCGGCGCAGCGCGGGCCGGTGCCGTTCCGGCGGACGGGCCGGGTCGAAGGCCGCCGCACAGAGCCGGACCAGGTGGAACAGCCCGTACAGCAGGCCGGCGGGGGCGTCGGCGAGCACCACGGTCACGTTGTCCGCCCGGGCCAGCAGGAACCCCTCGTCGCCGAGCGTCTCTCCGTCGCCGATCTCCGTCAGTGCCGACTCCCCCACCGCGCGCGCCGCCTCCGCCCCCGGGCTCGGCAGCGGGGCCGCAGCACGCAGGGCGAGCACCAGGTCGACGTCCACATCCCAGGAGGGGGAATGCCACACCCGCCCGCCGTAGCGTGCGCAGGCACGCGCGACCTCGTCGAGGACGGTAGCGACGAGCAACCCGTCGCCGTGTACGAGAACGCGGCGCGCGCCAAGCGCCCGGAACGCCTCCGGGGGCAGCCAGGCCGCGTGTACGCGGGGCTCGTCACTGTCCACCGGCTCCTCGACGAACACCAGTTTCTCCAAATCCACGAACTCATCGGCGTTCACGTGTCCTCCCGCAGCACGACGACGCCGTACGCCGGCAGCCGCAGGGAGGAGCCTTCCGCCGTCCGGTCACCGGTGAGCAGGTCGACGCCACGGCTCCGGGCGGTCACCTCGACCGGCTCGGCCCGGTGGTTGAGCAGGAACAGCAGCCGCGACCCGTCGGGCGCGACCCGGACGGCGGATTCCAGGTCGGGTGTGTCCGGGTAGGGCCCGAGCACGTCGTGCCGGGCCAGCACCTGCCGAACCACCCAGGACACCCCGGCCTGGTCCAGACCGGCAGCCACGTACCAGCCGTCGCCGGCACCGAAGGAGTTGCGGGTCACCGCCGGGGTGCCCGCGTAGAAGTCGGCCTGGTAGGTGCCGACCACCTCGGCGCCCTGCGGAATCACCAACTCGAACAGCAGCCGCGCCTCGACGTCGACCTGATCCGCGTCGTCGCCGAGGCGGACCGGGTTGACCACCTCCGGGCCGCGCGCGTCCCACTCGTCGACCCGGACACCCATCAGCTGCCCGAGCGGTCCCGGCACGTCCATCAGGAAGGCCTGGTCGTTCTCGTCCACCCGACCTGACAGGTAGGTGGTCAGCACCGAACCGCCGCGCGTCGCCACCGCCTCCAGGCGCTGCGGCAGGTCACCCTTGAGCATGTGCAGGGCCGGGGCGACGACCACGGCGTAGCCGGACAGGTCGTGGGTCACCGGAACGACGTCCAGGTCCACGCCGGCGTCCCAGAGTGCCCGGTGGTAAGCGAGCACGACCTGCTGGTAGCGGACCAGTCGGGACGGGCCGTCGGAAATCTCCAACGACCACCAGCTGTCCCAGTCGAACAGCAGCGCCACCCGGGCCGGGGTCCGCGCGCCCAGCGACGCCGCGCCGAGCCGGTCCAGCTCGGCGCCCAACTCGGCGACCTCCCGGAACACCCGGGTGTCGGAGCGGCCGGCGTGACCGATGATCGCGCCGTGGTACTTCTCGCTGGCGCCCCGGGAGGCGCGCAGTTGGAAGAACAGCAGCGCGTCCGCCCCATGCGCCACCGCCTGCCAACTCCACAGCCGCATGAGGCCCGGCCGCTTCAGCGGGTTGACGTCACGGCACGCGGTGACGCTCGGGGACTGTTCCATCAACCAGAACGGCTGGCCGTCCTTGAGCCCGCGCATCAGGTCGTGGGTCAGCGCCATCCGGGCCGCCGACTCGTCGTCTGGCGGGTAGTTGTCCCAGGAGGCGAAGTCCAGGTGCGCGGCCCAGCGGTGGTAGTCGATCGGCCGGTACATGCCCATGAAGTTGGTGGTCACCGGCAGGTCCGGGCTGGACTCCCGGATGGCGACCTTCTCGTCGTGGAAGTTGATCAGCATCGCGTCGGAGGAGAACCGCAGATAGTCGAGGGTGATGCCCTGGAATGCGGTGTGGTCCGGGCCGCGCCAGTGCTCGGTCAGCGCCGACGGCGGCTCGATCTCGTCCCAGGCGGTGAAGGTGTGCGACCAGAAGGTGGCATACCAGGCCGCGTTCAGCTCGTCGAGGGTGCCGTAGCGGTTGCGCAGCCAGTCACGGAAGCCAGCCGCGCAGAGCTCGCAGTAGCAGGCGCCGCCGTACTCGTTGCCGACGTGCCACGCGATGACGGCCGGATTGTCGGCGTAGCGGCGGGCGACCCGGCGGGCCAGCTCGGCGGAGAGCCGGCGAAAGGCCGGGGAGCTGGGGCAGGAGTTGTGCCGCTGACCGAATCGGTGTTTGCGGCCCTCGAAGTCGGTCCGGGTCACCTCCGGGTACGCCTTCGCCAGCCACGCCGGGTGGGCCCCGGTGCCGGTCGCCAGGCAGATCCCCCGCCCTTCCGCGGCGGCCCGTTCGACGATCCGGTCCAGCAGTGCGAAGTCGTAGACGTCCTCGGCGGGCTGGGTGAGCGCCCAGTCGAACACGCCGATGGTGACCAGGTCGATCCGGGCGCTGTCAAAGAGACGGTAGTCCTGCTTCCACACGTCCTCGGGCCACTGTTCCGGGTTGTAGTCGCCTCCGAAGGGCACCTTGACGATGACGGGCAGGCTCATGCGGTGAACTCCTTCCGGATCAGGTGGATCATCGGGTCACTGACGCGTAGGAACGCCAGGACCGCGATCGAACCCAGCATCGCCAGCACCGCCTCGGAGAAGACCGCGGTGATACCGACCGCCGCGGCCACCAGCAACGCGTTGCCGAGGGTGACACCGGGGGTACGCACGAGGAAGTGCGCGGCCAGCCGGAGCACGTCCCGGAGGCGGAAGTCGAACAGCGAGGTGACCACCAGGGCGTTGGCCGCGCAGAGCGTCACCCCCACTCCGATCAGGACCAGCGGCACCGCCCACCACCCCGCAAGGCCGACCGCACCCAGGTAGGCGAGGTTCACGGCGAGGACGGTCAGCCACAGCAACGTCGGCACCCAGACGCGCAGCACGCTGGACAGGTTGGCCCGGTACCCGCGCCAGAACAGAACGGCGGGCCGCAGGTCGGTAAGGTCGGGGCGCTGGTGGCGCAGGGCGTACAGGGCAGCCGAGATCGCGGGGCCGACCGGCACCAGGAAGGCCGCGACCAGCGGCAGGTTGCTGGGGTCGCGGCCCAGCAGCAGCATGGGGAGCAGGGCGGGCAGGGTGGTGAGCAGGAGCAGCAACTCGACCACGAGCAGGATGTAGACCCGGGAGGCGATCCGCGACAGTGGCCCGTCGCCAAGCTGTCGCCGGGCATGGGCGGCGCCGCTCACAGATGCTCCTTCCGGTCGCTCCCGACCGGAGGTCCGAGTAGGCGGTCGGCGTTCCACCACGGCGGGGTCTCGTCCACCACCGCGCTCAGTTCCAGGAGGGTGACCTCGTGCCGGCTGAGGGTGAGGTCCACCTCGACCCGGCCGCCGTTGCCCGCCTCCTCGCTGGCCGCGTACAGGTGGTAGGTGGGTTTCTTGATCTGGCGGTGGGTGAGCAGGCCGTACCCGCCGTGGCCGATGTCGCGTTGGATGAGGGCCAGCGAGTCCTGATAGTCGCGGCGCAGGGCCAACTCGAAACGGCCGGTGCCGACGCAGTGCCGCCCGGCGTCGGTGAGGCGGCCGGAGGGCTGGTCGGAGACGGTGATGCGCATTGCTGTCCTCTGGTCGTCCTGCGGGAGGGCGGGCGGGTCGCGCGCGTCGCACCGGCCGGTGGTCGCCGGAAAGTCCGGTCGGGCCGCGTTGCGCTGCCCGACCGGATCTCCCGCTGCTCAGCCGTTGTTCTTCTGGAACCGTTCGTACGCCTTGTTGACCATGTCGATGTACTGCTCGGAGTTCTTGGCCTTCAGCTCGGCCACGTACGCGTCCCACTCGCTGAGGGGCCGCTGGCCCAGGGCGAACTTCAGCGTGTTCTGCGAGACGAAGTCCTTCAGCGGGGTCTCCCAGAGCGACACCTGCTCGCGCTCCTCATCGGTGAACGGGTACGGCGGCGGCACCTCGATCGGCTTTCGAGCGTCCATCACCTTCTGGAACTCGAGCTCCTCCGGGGAGAAGAACCCGCGAACCAGGTCGGGGGTGCCGCCGTAGGTGAAGACACCGTTGTAGAAGCCGAAATCCTTCTGCAGGTGCTTGGTGCCCTTGGGGTTGAGCCCCAGGACGTCGACGTCGGCGGTGACGGAGTGCTTGCCGGACGCGTCCTTGGTGAAGGTGGTGCCCTCGACGCCCCAGCGGGCGAACTCCATGCCGGCGTCGGAATACCACAGCCAGTCGATGAACTGCATCATGGCCACGAAGTTCTTGCTCTCCCTGGCCTTCGAGGAGATCATGATGCCGTTCTCCAGCCGCGGGAAGGGATTGATCTCACCAGCCGGGCCGACCGGCAGCGGGATCTTGGTCATCTTCGCGTTCGGCAGGGTCTTGGCCAGGTCGGGCCGGTGGTTGTTGACCAGGGTCTGCGCGTTGCCGGTGACCACGAAGGACTTCCCGTTGGCAAGCTTCTGGCGCGCCTGGTCATCGGTTTGGGTGAAGCTCTCCGGGTCGAGCAGGCCCTCGGCGACGAGCTTGTGCAGGTACGTGAGCATCTGCTTGTACTGCTCGGACGCGCCGGTGTAGTTGAACTTCTTCGCGGCCGGGTCCCACGTGGCGTGCTGGTAGTTCCAGCCCGCCTGGGTGCCGTACGACGTGCCGAGGATGTTCAGCAGGGCGCCGGTCGGGGTGGGCTTGCTGAACAGGTCGGAGTACGGGTAGACGTTCGGGTACTTCGCCTTCATCGCCTTGAGCGCGGTGTACAAGTCGTCCCAGGTCTTCGGGACCGGCAGGTTCAGCTCCTGCAGGATATCGGAGCGCACCAGCACGGTGTAGTCCTGCGTGGGCTTCTCGTGGACCCCGGGCAGCAGGTAGAACTTACCGTCGGACTGCCGCAGGTTGTCGATCTCCGGCTTGAGGTTCCACTTGGCGATCTTGTCCTTGAGGTTGGGCATCAGATCCAGGTAGTCGCTCACCGGGAGGATCGCCCCGGAGGACACGAACGCGTTCTCCTGCGGGTGGTACGTCTTCGGGATGATCAGCGGGGCGTCACCGGCGCCGATCAGCAGGCTGCGCTTCTGCTCGTAGTCGCTCAGCGGAACCGCGACCGGATCGATCTTGACGTTGGTCCGCTTGGTCAGTTCCGACCAGAACAGCCAGTCTTCCTTGAGCGGGTAGAACGTGTGGTTGTTGTAGAGGGTGGAGAAGGAGAGTGCCTCGGTGGCCTTGAACTGCTCGCCGACGCCGTAGTTGGCCATCGCGCCGGCCCGGTTCTCCGAGAGGTCCGTCGACTCGGCGGGGTCCTCGGAACAGGCGGTGGTGAGGGTGAGTGCGAGCAGACCCGCGGTGGCTATCGCCACGCGGCGCCACGTCTTGTGGAGCATGGCTCGTCCTTTCGGTGGTGGGGTTCGGGAGTGGAGCAATGCGGCACTCGCCTCATCCCTTGACGGCGCCGAGCATCACGCCGGAGACGAAGTACCGCTGGACGAAGGGGTAGACCGCCAGGATCGGCAGGGTGGTGAGCACGATCGTCACGGCCTGGAGGGTGGCCGCCGCCTGGACCTTGTCGGCGTCGGCGGCGGCCGACTCGGCGCTGGTGGCACCCGCGATGAGGTTGCGCAGGTAGACGGTGACCGGCAGCAGGTCCTGCTCGTCGAGGTAGAGGAAGGCGGTGAACCACGAGTTCCAGAAGGAGACCGCGTAGAAGAGCACCATCGTGGCGATGATCGCCTTCGACAGCGGCAGCACGATCCGCAGCAGGATGCCGTACGTGTTCAGCCCGTCGACCGCCGCCGCCTCCTCCAACTCGGTCGGCAGGCTCTCGAAGAACGCCTTCATGACCAGCAGGTTGAACACGCTGATGGCGTTGGGGATCACCACGGCCCAGATGGTGTTCTTCATGCCCAGGCTGGTGACCAGCACGTAGTTGGGGATCAGGCCACCTGAGAAGAACATGGTGAACAGCGCGACGCCGACGAGGATGCCGCGCCCCTTGAGCTGCGGCTTCGACAGCACGTACGCGTAACACGTGGTCAGCACGATCGAGATGAGCGTGGCGACCACCGTGTAGACCACCGTGTTGCGGTAGTTCGTCCAGAACATCGCATCGGACATGAGCAGCTTGTACGCGGTCACGTCGAACCCGCGCGGGACGATGCTCACCTTCCCGGCGATGATGTACGCCTCCTCGCTGAGCGAGCGGGCCACGATGTTGAGGAACGGGTACAGAGTCACGATCACGACGCCGATCAGGACGACCGTGTTGACGACCCGGAAGATCCGGTAGCCCCGGCTGTCCACCGGCCCGCGCGTCTTCGGCGCCTCGCTCTTCGTACCGAGGGTCACCACAGGCTCGTCCCTATCGTGCGACGGGAGATGAGGTTCGCCGACAGGACCAGGACCAGCCCGATCACCGCCTCGAAGAGACCGATGGCAGCGGCGTAGCTGAAGTTGCTGGACTGGAAGCCCATCCGGAACAGGTAGGTGGAGATGACGTCCGCGGTCGGGTAGGTCAACGGGTTGTAGAGCAGCAGGATCTTCTCGAACCCGACCGCCATGAAGCTGCCGATGTTGAGGATGAGCAGCGTCACCATCGTCGGCCGGATGCCGGGCAGCGTCACGTGCCAGGTCTGGCGCAGCCGGCTGGCGCCGTCGATCCGGGCGGCCTCGTACAGGTCCTCGTCGATGGTGGTGAGGGCGGCGAGGTAGAGGATCGTGCCCCAGCCGACGGTCTGCCAGACCTCGGACGAGACGTAGATGGTGCGGAACCACTCCGGTTGTTGCAGGAACGCGACCGCGTCGCCGCCGAACAACCGGACGAGTTGGTTGGCCGTGCCGTCGATCGAGGTCAACTGCATGACCATCGCCGCCACGATCACGATCGACAGGAAGTGCGGCAGGTAGGAGACGGACTGGACGAACCGCTTGAACCGGCGGGCCCGCACCTCGTTCAGCAGCAGCGCCAGCAGGATCGGCAACGGGAAGCAGAACAGCAGGGTCAACGCCCCGAGCACGAGGGTGTTGGTGAAGACCTCCCAGAACGTCGGGTCGGTGAAGAACATCCGGAAGTACCGCAGCCCGACCCAGTACTCACCGAAGATGCTGCCGCCCGGCTTGAAACGGCGGAACGCGATGATGTTCCCGATCATCGGCAGGTAGCGGAAGACCAGGAAGAACAGCAGCGGCAGGACGGCGAGCGAGTAGAGCTGCCAGTCCCGGCGCAGCGCCTGCCGCCAGCTTCGACGACGGCGCGGCGACTGCCGGGTGGGGCGGGGATCCGCCGCCGGAGAACCGGGCGGCGCCGGCCGCAACGTCGATGTCATCCTCGGCCTCCTAGGCGGAGTGCGGGACGGCCACGAGGGGCTCCACCCGCACCGACGTGAGCAGTTCCCGCTGGTGGCCGACCTGGCGCTCGGCGCCGGTCAGCCGTAGCGGCAGGGTCGCCGCCGCGTCGCCGCTCGACCGGCCGAACCGCAGCTCGACGTCGCCGGGCTCGATGACCCGCCGGCCGGACAGCCCGACGAACGACGCCACGTCAGCCGGGACGCCGAACGTCACGTGTGCCACCTCGCCGGGCTCCAACGGCAGTCGGGTGTAACCGATCAGCCGGACAACCGGGCGGGTGGTCTGCGCGACCGGGTCGTGCAGGTAGAGCTGCACCACCTCGGTGCCGGCCCGGTCACCGGTGTTGGCGACGGTGATCCGCACCCGCACCTCGCCGTCGACCGGCCAGGCGGCCGGCTCATCCTGCGTCTCGCCCGCCGGCTCCACGACCGTGGCGTCAGACCACTCGAAGGTGGTGTAGGTCAGCCCGTGGCCGAACGGGTACGCCGGGCTCGGATCGATCGAGGAGACCTTGTTGCGCTGGCCGAGCGGCGGCGACAGGTAGGTGCTCGGCATTCCGCCCGCGTCGCGGGGAACGCTGACCGGCAACCGACCGGACGGGTTCACCGCGCCGGTCAGCACCTCGGCGAGCGCCTGCCCACCGAGCTGACCGAGGAAGAACGCCTGCACCACGGCTGCCGCGGAGTCGAACTCCGGGCCGAGCGCGTAGGGGCGACCGGTCATCAGCACCAGGACGACCGGGGTGCCGGTAGCGAGGACGGCCCGGACGAGGTCGGCCTGCACGCCGGGCAGCTGAAGGTCGGCCGCGTCGCAGCCCTCGCCGGAGGTGCCCCGGCCGAACATCCCCGCCCGGTCACCGACGGCGAGCACGCACACGTCGGCGGCGGCGACCGCGGCGACCGCGGCCGGGATGCCCGAGGTGTCCTCGCCGGTGATGGTGCATCCCAACTCGTAGCTGAGCAGCGGAACGCGTCGGGCCAACTCGTCGCGCAGCGAGAAGATGTCCAGGCCGAGCCCGTACTCGCTGTGGTTGACGCCCACATGGTTGGGGAAGGAGTAGCAGCCGAGCATGGCCATCGGGTCGTCGGCAGCCGGGCCGACCAGGGCGACCCGGCCGCCAGCGGGCAGCGGAAGGACACCGGTGTTGCGCAGCAGGACGACGGATTCCTGTGCCAGGCGTAGGGCCACGTCCTGGCTGATCTCGTCGTCGAGGCGCAGGGACGCCACATCGTCGGGCAGTTCCTGCCAACCCTCGTCGAGCAGTCCGACCTCGATCTTCTGGATCAACACCCGACGGAGCGCGCGGTCGATCAGCGCCTCGTCGACCTCGCCGCAGCGCACCGCCTCCACCAGCGGGGCGCCGAAGGTGTCCACGGTGGGCAACTCGACGTCGATCCCGGCCCGCAGGGCAAGCCGGGCCGCGTCGACGCCGCGATCGGCGACACCGTGCAGGGTCTGCAGGAAGCGCACGGAGAAGTAGTCGGCGACCACGGTGCCGGTGAAGCCCCACTCGTCGCGCAGGAGGCCGGTCAGCAGCTCCTCGTCGGCGGCGACGGGCAGGCCGTCGATCTCGGCGTAGGAGTTCATCACCGAACGGGCGCCACCGTGGCGCAGCGCCATCTCGAACGGCGGCAGGATGACGTCGGCCAACTCCCGGCGACCCATCGACACCGGCGCGAGGTTGCGTCCGCCGCGGGAGGCGGAGTAGCCGGCGAAGTGCTTCAGCGTGGCCACCACGCCGGCCCTCTCCAGGCCCCGCACGTACGCGGCACCGGTCGTCCCCACCAGGTAGGGATCCTCGCCGATCGTCTCCTCGGTGCGGCCCCAGCGGTAGTCGCGGGTGACGTCGAGGACCGGGGCGAGCCCCTGGTGCACGCCGGCAGCGCGCATCGAGCGCCCGATGCGGTCCGCCATCGCCTCGACCAGATCGGGGTCGAAGGACGCGCCCCAGCTGAGCGGGGTCGGGTAGACGGTGGCGCGCCACGCCGCGAACCCGGTGAGGCACTCCTCGTGCACCTGTGCCGGAATGCCGAACCGACTGGCGGCCACGATCTGCGCCTGCGAGGCCGCCAGCGACCGGGCGCCGAGCACGGGGTCGACCGGTGCGGTGCCGAACGGTCGGGTGAGCTGGCCCAGCCCGTGCTGGATGATGCTGCTCCACGGGACGGTGTTGTCGATCATGTCGGATTGATGTGGGGCGACACCCTCACCGGATGCCTCGGCGCCGACCCAGACCCCGACGAGCTGGGCGACCTTCTCCTCCAGCGACATCAACGGCAGGAGCGCCTCGGCCCGTTCGGTCGGCGACAACCGCGAATCACGCCACGGCGCGGCGCCGCTGTCCACAGGCAACTGACTTCTCATGCCAAGACCCCTTAGCTCCGGCCACTTCCCCGTGTCCTCGTGGAACCAGTTCCGTGGCGGACATTTTCACGATCCGAAACTTTCCGGAAACCCGCGTAACCTTTTCGGCAACCTAAGGGCGTCCATCGATGTGTGTCAAGAGTCCCGTCTGCCGGATCGGCTGGCATGGACGGCAGACCGTGTTAAGGTCCTCCGAAACTTTCGGATGCTGCATGAGGCCGCGATGACAGAGCACCGCCCGCTCGACCCACCCGCCTCCACCACCATCGCCACCATCGCCACCGATGTCGGTGTCTCGGTCGCGACGGTGTCCAAGGTCCTGAACGGACGTGGCGATGTCGCCCCCGGCACCCGAGCCCGGGTGGAGGCGAGCCTCGACCGCCACCAGTACCAGCGCCGCACCCGGCGACCCTCGACGAGCGGCGGACGGATCAATCTCGTGTTCCACGAGTTCGACACCGGATGGGCGATGGAGATCCTGCGTGGCGTCGAGGCGGTGACCACCGCGGCCGGCGTCGGGTTGTCGGTCGCTCAGCTCGACGGCGCGCACCGCCCGCCGGCACGATGGCTGGAGGCGTTACTCGCCGACCGCCCGTTGGGCGTGTTGTTCGTCCTCTCCCATCTGGCCGAGGCCCAGCAACAGCACCTGCGGCGCCAGGGCATACCGTTCGTCGTCGTCGACACCGACAGCGCGACTTCGGCCTCCGTGCCCACCGTCGGTTCGAACAACTGGAACGGCGGCCTGCTCGCCACCCGGCACCTCCTGGAGTTGGGACACCGGCGGATCGCCATCATCTCCGGGCCACCCGACATGCTCTGCAGTCGCGCCCGCGCCGCCGGCTTTCAGTCTGCCCACGAGGAAGCCGGGCTCGCGGTCGACCGCGAACTGGTCCGCTACGGCAGTTTCTCCGCGGGCGCCGGGCACACCCACGGGCTGCAACTGCTACGCCAGCCGTCCCGGCCCACGGCGATCTTCGCCGGTTCCGACATCCAGGCCATGGGGGTGCTCCGGGCCGCCCGCCAGTGCGGCCTCCGTGTGCCCGAGGACCTTTCGGTGATCGGGTACGACAATCTGCCGGTCTCCGCCTGGACCGACCCGGCCCTGACCACGATCAACCAGCCGTTGCGCGACATGGCTGGCATCGCCACTCAGATGCTGCTCGACCTGACGCGAGGCAATGAGCCGCCGACCAGCCGGATCGACCTGGTGACCGAGTTGGTCGTCCGGGAAAGCACCGCACCACCCGCCACCCCGCACTGACTCCGGCCCCTGCGAGGACCCGTGTCCCACTCCCCGTCCATTCCCGACGAACTCCGGCGGTACGCGCCCCAGGTCGTCGAACCCGACGACTTCGACGAGTTCTGGCGTGACACGCTCGCCGCTGCGACCGCTCGGCCGGTGCTCGTCGACGTCCGCCCGGAGCCGACCGATCTGCGCCTGCTCGACTCCTGGGACGTCACGTTCGCCGGCTTCGACGGCGACCCCGTACGGGCCTGGTACACCCGCCCGGCTGGCGTTCGAGAGCCGCTGCCTGCCGTGGTCGAGTACGCCGGCTACGGCCGCGGCCGCGGCCTGCCACACGAGCGGCTGACCTGGCCGGTGGCCGGGTACGCGCACCTGCTGATGGACAACCGGGGTCAGGCGGGGCAGTACGGTGCCGGGGACACCGCCGACCCGCACGGCGCGCCCGGCGGGCCCTGGCCGGTCACCTGGGGGATCCTCGACCCGCGTGACTACCACTACCGCCGCCTGATCACCGACGCGGTCAGGGCCGTCGAGGCGGTCAGGGCCCTGCCGGGGGTCGACGCAGACCGGGTGAGCGTGGTCGGTAACAGCCAGGGCGGCGGCCTCGCCCTGGCGGTGGCGGGCCTCGTCGACGACCTCAGCGCGGTGCTGACCACCGCACCGTTCCTCTGCGACATGCAACGGGCCGTCCAGCTCTGCGAACCCGCGCCGTACGGCGAGATCGCCCGGTATCTGGCCGTGCACCGGGAGGCCGAGGAGGCGGTGTGGCGCACTCTGTCCTATGTCGACGGTGTCAGCTTCGCGCGACGTGCGACGGCGCCGGCGCACTTCGGCGTCGGTCTACGTGACACCGTCTGTCCACCGACAACCGGCTTTGCCGCCTACAACCAGTACGGTGCGGCGGCCCGGCTACCGGTCCCGCCCGCGCGCGAGATGTACGTCTACCCGTTCAACGGCCACGAGGGCGGCGAGGCGGTGCACGTCCGGCGTCAGCTGCGCTGGCTCGACGCGGTGCTCCACCCGGCTCGCGCATCGGGGCATTGAGGTCGCCGGGAGCAGGTGGCAGGCTCATGCCCCATGATCGATGAGTTCGCGAAGACGCACCTGCACAGCGATCTCCGGGAGATTCGTGAGGCGATCCTCTGGAAGCTCGATGGGCTCGGCGAGTACGACGTTCGCCGCCCCCTGACCGCAACCGGCACGAATCTTCTCGGCCTGGTCAAACATCTGTCGGCCTGGGAGGCCAGGTACTTCGGTGAGGTCTTCGGGCGGCCGTTCCCGGAGCCCCTGGCCCGCTGGGACGACGCCGAGGCGGTCGGCGGCGAGATGTGGGCGACCGAGCACGAGACGCGCGAGGAGATCATCGACCGTTACCGTCGTGTGTGGGAGCACTCGGATACGACGATCATCGCCCTGGACGCCGACTCCCCCGGTCACGTGCCCTGGTGGCCGCGCCCACAGGTCACGCTGTTCACCATCCTGGTCCACCTGCTCGCCGAGACGAACCGTCACGCCGGACACGCCGACATCCTGCGCGAACAGCTGGACGGCTCGACAGGAACGGCAGCGCAATACGTCGACCAACAGGGCGACGCGGCCTTCTGGAACGCCAGACGAGCGCAGATCGAGCGGGCCGCCAAGACAGCTTTGCCTGAGGGACGTTCGTAGGACGGACATCGTGATGGCATAGCCGAACGCCGATCTATTGCTGATGTTAGCGATAACACGCTATGGTGCGTCAGGCGAGGTGCAGGGCACACCTCCGCCACGGCTCATCGGCCTGTCGCGTCCGACCGTCGATGGCCAGATACAGCGCTACGACCACCAGTGAAGACGTCCGGGTTTCTGGTCGTTCCGCGCCGCCCCCTCCGCATGCCGCGTCATGGCGCGGGCATCCGTCCCTTCGGTGCCCGCTGCTGTCGCGCACCCACCACCTGAGGAAGTCCCATGAGCAGTTCGACGCTCGACCATCCCGTCCCTCCCTCCCCTACCGCCATCCCAGCGACGTCGAGGCCCCGACGGGCCCGCCTGTGGTGGGCCGCCCTGGCCGCCGTCGCCGCCATGGTCGCCGCCGTACCGATCGCGACCACTCCCGCGAGCGCGGAATCCAATGGCGGCGTACGCGTGATGCCCCTCGGTGACTCGATCACCGACGGATTCAACGTCCCCGGCGGTTACCGGATCGAACTCTGGCAGCGGTTCACGACCGGCGGTTACCGGATCGACTTCGTCGGCTCCCAGTTCAATGGCCCAGCCAGCCTCGGCGACCACGACCACCAGGGCCATTCCGGATGGACGATCGCCCAGATCGACGCCAACGTCGTCAACTGGTTGCGGGCCACGAATCCCCGGACCGTGCTGCTGCACATCGGCACCAACGACATGTACGGAGACACGTCCGGCGCCCCGGCCCGGCTGGCCACCCTGGTCGACCGGATCACCACCAACGCCCCGAACGCGGAGGTGTTCGTGGCGACGATCATCCCGAAGTCCGGTGCGGACAACCAGGTCCGGGGCTACAACGCCGCGATCCCCGGGATCGTGCAGACCAGGGCCGCCGCCGGCAAACGCGTCCACCTGGTCGACATGTACGGCGCCCTGACGCTCAGCGACCTGGCCGACGGCGTGCACCCCAACGCCACGGGCTACCGCAAGATGGCCGCAGCCTGGTACGACGCTCTCCGGACGGTGCCCGGCAGCATCGGGGGCGACACTCCTCCGACCACCACCCCTCCGACCACGACCCCACCGACCACCACGACCCCGCCGACCACCCCGCCGGCGTCTGGCGGGTGCCGCGTCGCGTACACCGTCAACGCCTGGAACAGCGGTTTCACCGCCTCGGTCTCGGTGACCAACACGAGCAGCGCACCGGTCAACGGTTGGGCCCTGGCGTTCACGCTGCCGGGTGGGCAGACCATCACCAACGGCTGGAACGCCACCTACTCCCCGTCGAGCGGAGCGGTGACCGCCCGCAACGTCTCCTACAACGCGACGATCGCGCCGAACACCTCGGTCGACATCGGCTTCCAGGCGACCCACACCGGCAGCACCGCCCGACCGTCCGCATTCACCCTCAACGGCACCGCCTGCGCGATCGTCTGACACCACCCCTGGCGACCTGCACCTGCTGATCCAGCTACCCGCACAGATGATGGGGCGGCGACGGAAACCGTCGCCGCCCCTCAGCGTGCGGTGCTGCTCAGGAGGCGGTGCAGGATTGCACCACTGGGCGCGTCCAGTTGCCGTTGGCCATGGTGGTGAAGCCGAAGACGTTGCCGCTGCCGTTCGACCGCATGGTCATGACGTTTCCGCTGCCGTCCCAGCTCGGACTGCCGTTCCAGGTGGCCGACACCTTCTGCGGCGGGGTGACCGAGACCACGACGGTCCAGCTGCTCGCCCCACTGACGGTCACCTGACTGTTGAACCGGTCGCCCCACCGGGTGCTGTCCTGCAGGGTCGCGGTGCAACTGCCGCTGGGCGGGTCGGTCGGTGGCGGGGTGGTGGTAGGCGGGGTGGTGGTGGGTGGGTTGGTGGGTGTGGTGCCGTTGTTGAGCGCGGCGAGGACCGCGTCGTACGCCGCCTTCTTCTGACCGCTGCTGTTGAACAGCAGCGGGGTCTGCGAGGCCCGCCACGAGTCGCTGTCGCGGATGCCCCAGACCGTGATCCCGTTACACCGGGCGACCGCCAGGCAGTCCTCGACCACACTGCGGTAGGTGGTCGCCGAGGCGCCCTGGATGTCCAACTCGGTGACCTGCACATCCACACCCAACGCCGCGAAACTCGACAACGTGGTGCGGTAGTTACTCACATACGGCGAATCGTTGTTGAAGTGCGACTGGAACCCGACGCAGTCGATCGGCACACCACGAGACTTGAAGTCCCGAACCATGTTGTAGACAGCCTGCGTCTTGGCCTGGGTCCAGTTGTCGGTGTTGTAATCGTTGTAGCAGAGCTTCGCGCCCGGATCCGCCGCACGCGCCGCCCGGAACGCGGCCTCGATCCAGTCGTTACCGGTCCGCTGCAGATTCGAGTCACGACGAGCACCGGAACTACCATCGGCGAACGCCTCGTTGACCACGTCCCACGTCACGATCTGACCCCGGAAATGCGTCGCCACCTGCGTGACGTGATTGAGCATCGCCTGCCGCAACGCACTGCCACTCATGTTCTGCATCCAGCCCGGCTGCTGCGAGTGCCACGCCAGGGTGTGCCCCCGCACGCTCATCCCGCGGCTCCGGGCGTGGTTGACGATCTGCTCCGCCGCACCGTAGCTGAACTGGCCCTGCTGCGGCTCCGTCGCGTCGATCTTCATCTCGTTCTCGGGCGTCACCGAGTTGAACTCACGATTCAAAATCGTCGTGTACGCACCATCGCTCAACCTGCTCGCCGCCACCGCCGTACCGAAATACCGACCCTTCTCCGTGGCAGACGCACCCAACGTCGTCCCGGCGCTCGCTGTCCCCGGCAGGAACGCGGCGCCGGTTGCGGCGAGTAGAGCCGCGGCGGCGAAGCCAATCGCCGTACGTGCTCGGGGGCCCATTTTTGGACGGCTGTCCCCGTGACACCTTTCGATCATGTTTTTTCCTTCCGTGGGGCCCGGGACGGCGCAGCTGACACACCGCCCCGGCGGTGGTGGGGTCTCGGGTCGGGACCGCGCACGGGAAGGCGTCCAGGAAGAGGCGCATACCCCTCGGTCATCGACTCCAATGGATGAGGAGTATGTCAGCGCCGCTCATCGACGGGCAAGAATTTCCGGAAGTTTAACGAGACGCGGTTCAGCCCGGTCATCGCGACAAGATACGGCTGCCCAGGCAGCACCCATGTCACCCGACAGCAACGTGTTGATGCATCGACCGTGGAGGAGCAGAGGGAGACGGAGTCGCGCAAGTTCCGGAACTACTTCCGCAACGCGGACACGCTGGCACGACCGCGTACGAGCTGACCGATCATCGACCTGCGGCTCGGTAGAGTCGGCTCACAGATTCGGCCACGCAGACGGGCTTGCCACCGCTGTCGCTCTCGACGGTGACCGCCGCGACCATCTGCACGCCGCCGGTCACCGGCGACACCTCGGCGATGGTGGCGGTGGCTCGTACGGCGGCGCCGACCCGAACGGGGGCGGGGAAACGCACCCGGTTCAGCCCGTAGTTGACCCCCATCGCCACCCCCTCGACCCGATAGAGCTGGCCGGCCAGCGCCGGCAGTAGCGACAGGGTCAGATACCCGTGCGCGATCGTCCCGCCGAACGGCCCCGCCGCGGCCCGAGCCGGGTCGAGATGGATCCACTGGTGGTCGTCGGTGGCGTCCGCGAAGAGGTCGACGCGGCTCTGCTCGATGCGCAGCCACGGACCGGGCCCGATGGTCTCGCCGACCGCGGCGGCCAACTCCTCGAACGAGCTGAAGACTCTCATGCCAGGTCTCCTTGGAGCTAGAAGGCGTTGACGCCGGTGAGCGCGCGTCCGATGAGGAGTTGCTGGATCTGGCTGGTGCCCTCGTAGAGCGTGGCGACCCGGGCATCACGCAGATACTTGCCGACGGGGTACTCGTCGATGTAGCCGTACCCACCGAACACCTGGACCGCGTTGTTGGCCGCACGGACGGCGGCCTCGCTGGCGAACAGCTTGGCCATCGACGCCTCGGTGGCGAACGGCTGCTCGCGGTCGATCAGGTCGGCCACCTGCCACACCAACAGCCGGGCGGCGGCAGCGTCGACCGCGATGGCGGCGAGAAGTTGCTGGACGAGTTGGTGGCCGGCGATCGGCTTGCCGAACTGGGTCCGCTGCCCGGCGTATTCGACCGCGGCGTCGAGGCAGCCCTGGGCGATGCCGACGCAGCCGGCGGCCACTGACATCCGGCCCTTGGCGAGGGTGGCAAGGGCCAGGCGGAACCCGGCGCCTTCGTCGCCGAGGCGGGCCGTGTCGGGCACGCGTACCTCGTCGAAGCGCAGCTCACCGGTGGCCTGACCGCGGAGGCCCAGCTTGCCGTGGATCTCCCGTCGGGTCAGCCCGGGACTGCCGGTGGGCACCAGGAACGCGGTGATCCCGCGGTGCCCGGGGCCGCCGGTGCGGGCGAAGACGAGCGCGACGTCGGCGGTGGTGCCGTTGGTGATGAACGTCTTCGTGCCGGTGAGCAGCCAGTCGGCGCCCTCGCGGACCGCGCGGGTCCGCAGCGCGGCGGCGTCCGAGCCGCTGTCCGGCTCGGTCAGCGCGAAACAGCCGAGTGCGGTGCCGGCGCAGAGTCGCGGCAGCCACTCGGCCCGCTGGGTGGCCGAGCCGTGGGCGGCGATCGACTTCGCGACCAGGCCGAGTGAGACCGAGACGATGCCGCGCACGGACGAGTCGCCCCGGCCGAGCTCCTCCAGAACCAGGCAGTACGCGAGGTGGTCACCGCCGGAACCGCCGTCGGCCTCGGCGATGGTCAGCCCCAGGAAGCCCAGGTCGCCGAGCATGGCGACGATGCCGGGGTCGACCGACTCGCGCCGATCCCAGGCGGCCGCGTGCGGTAACAACTCCCGGTTGGCGAACTCGGCGGCCAACTGGCGGACCGCGGCCTGCTCGGCGGAGAGGGTGAGCTCCATGGCCTTTAAACTAGCGGTGATAGTTAAACGCGTCCAGACCGGACGGTCACCGGTCGGAGGCCAGCCCGACGTGCCGTTCGGCGGCGAAGGCACAGGCCAACTCGGTGCGCGACCGGATGCCCAGCCGGTGGAACACGTTGCGCAGGTGATGATCGACCGTACGGGTGGAGAGGAACATCCGGGCGGCGATCTCCCGGTTGGTGGCGCCCTCCGCGACAAGTTCGGCGATCCGCAGTTGCTGGCCGGTCAGCAGTCGCGCCGCCGGCAGATCCGGCGGACCGACCGACTCCCCGGCCGCGCGCAGCTCCCTGGTGGCCTGCTCAGCCCAGCACGCCACCCCGAGCAGGCTGAACATCTCGCGGGCCTGGTGCAGGTGCGTACGCGCGTCGCGAGGGCGTCGGCTGCGGCGCAGCTCCTGGCCGAAGAGCAGCTCGGTACGGGCCCGCTCGAACGTGCCCGCATCCGTCGGGTGCAACCGCAACGCTGTCTGGAATTCCCGTTCTGCCTCGGTACCGCCTCGCGATGCGAGCAGCGCGTGGCACCGGGCGGACAGGGCCCGACGCAGCGGGCTCACGGTGCTGCTGGCCCACCGGTCGAACACGGCGAGGGCGGCCGTTGCCGCTGGTCGGTGCGCCAGGTGAGCCGCCGCTTCCACCAGGTACGGGGTGGCCATCACCTGCACGAGGACCTGACCTCGACCGGTGCCGAGCCGGGCCAACGACGCCAGTCGGTCGGCGGCCTCGGCGTGGCGGCCGTCGACCAGGTCGAGCACCGCCAGGGCCCACCCGGCGAGCGCGTGCGGACGGCTGCCCGGCGTCGGCGACTCGCCGATCTCGCGGATCCGCCGCAGGCTGGTGTCACGGTCGGCCCGCATCGCGGCGAGCACGGCCAGCATGCCCAAATGGATGTTGCCACAGTTGACCTGACCCGTGGCGCGAGCGACCCGTAGCCCGTCGCGGGAGGTTTCCGCCGCCGCCTCGTGCCGACCCAGCCAATACTCGGCGATCGCCCGCAACTCC
Organism: Micromonospora sp. LH3U1; assembly: GCF_028475105.1. Taxonomy (NCBI): domain Bacteria; kingdom Bacillati; phylum Actinomycetota; class Actinomycetes; order Micromonosporales; family Micromonosporaceae; genus Micromonospora; species Micromonospora sp. LH3U1. The sequence goes on from NZ_CP116936.1 coordinate 4,160,593, forward strand.
AGTGCCCGGGACAGCATGGACAGCTCGCCCCGTTCCCGGGCCAACCCGACGGCGCGCTCGGCGAGCCGGTGCGCCGCGCCGTCCACGGCCACCAGCAGACCGGCCGCCGCCGCACAGGTGAGCGCGGTGGGGGTCAGCGCCGACCCGGTCAGCCGGCCACCCAGCACGACGGCGCGGCGCAGCGCGGGCCCGGCCCGCTCATGGTCGCCCCGCAGGGTCGCGGCCACCCCAGCAAGCAGGCAGCTCATCAGCTCCATCGCCGGCGGGTCGCTCGGGTGTCGCAACGCCAGCGCCTGGCGGGCGACCTCGGCGTACCGGTACTGGTCACCGGCGTAACAGACGGCCTCGCCGGCCCGCACCAGCCCGGACAACGCCAGGGCGCGGTCGGCGCCGGCCACCGCGTTGGCGGCGGACAGCAACGTGGCCGACGCACCTGAAGCGGCACCGCACCGCAGCTCCAACTCACCGCGCAGCAGATCGGCGCGCCCCCTGACGACCGGGTCCGTGGACACCGCACGGAGGCGGTCGAGCAGCAGCCGGGCCACGTCGGGTTGCCCCCCGACCCAGGCATAGTGGGCGGCGGTCAGCAGTCGGGCTGCGCTCTGGGTCGGATGATCGCTGAGCTCGGCCGCCCAGCGCAGCGCCGCCGAGGCGACCGCCCAGCCGCCGGCTCCACCAGCCGCCGCCTCTTCCAGCTCGGCGGCGAGAGCCGGATCGGCACCCGCCGTCGCGGCGGCGAGGTGCATCGCCCGGCGCAGCCGCTGCCCGTCCGCGACCAGCACCTCGGCGAGCAGCCGGTGCGCCGCCCGGCGCTCCGCGAGTGGCGCGCTGGCCGCGATCATCGTGCGCACCAACGGCTGCGGGAAGGTGACGCCCGCGGTTCGACGCGGACCAGGCCGGCGACCTCCGCCGGGGCGAGCGCCTCGACCTCGGTGCCGGCGGCTCCGGCGGCCCGGATCAGGGTCCCCGGCTCACCGTCCTCGTCGAGCGCGGCGAGCAGCAGCATCCGCCGGGTGTCCGGCGGCAACCGGTCCAACCGAGCCCGGTACGCGCGGCCCAACGCGCCGTCCGCCGGCGGCGCGGCGGGCAGCGACTCCTCCCCCCGCCACTGCCCTGGGCTGAGCACCTCGGCGAGATCCACCAGGGCCTGTGGGTTGCCGCCGCCGATTCCGGCCAGCGCGGTCAGGACCGACGCGGCGGGCCGCTCGGGAAGCCGGTCGGCGCTCTCCCGCTCGCCCAGTGGCCGGAGCTGGTCGGTGAGGACGGCGACGCTCTCGCTCTCGGTCAGCGCGCGGAGTCGGTACGCCGGTATCCCGTCGACCATGGTGGTGACATCCGCGGTGAGCAGGACGGCGATCGGAGAGTGCCGCAGTCGGCGGGCCACGAAGGCCAGCACCTGCGCGGTCTGCGGGTCACCTCGGTCGACGTCGTCCATGGTGGCGAGCAGCGGGCGGTCCCCGGCGGCGGCGACGAGCAACCCGAGCACCGCCATCGACAGCGTCAGTTGGCGGTCCGCCGGGCAGCTCTCCCCGGCCAGCGCGCGCCGCAGCAGTTGGCGCTGCTCGTTGGGCAGGGCGGCGGCCCGATCGAGCACCGGGTCGACCAGGCGCTGGAGGCCGGCGTACGGCAGGGCGGCCTCCTCGGTGAGGCCGGTCCCGGCGAGCACGGTGCAGGCCTCCGCGTGCCGGTGGGCGTAGCCGACCAGCGCCGTCCGGCCCGATCCGGGCTCCCCGTACACCAGCAGGGCACCGCCGCCGTCGGTCACGCCGTCGAGGAGGCTCCGGACAGCCCGGCACTCGTCGTCCCGGCCACGCAGCGCGGTTAGTTGCACTCTTGATGCAGTAACCATGCCTGCCAGTGTCACCCATTGGTAACCGGATGGAAAGAGGGGGCGATATCGGGCCGAGCCGGAATCAGTCGGCCGCGACCTCGGCCAGCAACGCGCCCACGGTCCGGGTCATCACCGCGCGGGCCTGATCGACGCCCAGCCCGAGGCCGTAGCGCAGCATCGACCAGGCTGGCCACATGCTGGCCGCCACCAGGGCATTGAGCAGTTGGTCCCGACTTCGACCGGCCTGGGTCAGCTCCGTGGCGAAGAGCTCCTCGACCTCGTCGCGGACCCGGTCGACGTGCTTGAGGCGGTTACGGTGCAGTTGGTCGGAGACCGGTTCCCGCATCTGGGCGGCCCGCGCCGACGGTGTGATGAGCTGCAGCAGCCGAGCCCGTTGCCGGCAGTACGCGTCGACCCGCTTCGCCAGCGGCAGCCCGGGTGAGATCGGCCGGTAGGCGGCGTCCTGCTGGCGGAGCACCTCCACGCCACTCGCCTCGAAGAGCGTCTCCATGTCCTTGAAGTTGGTCCAGAGCGTCCGCAGCGAGATGCCGGCCCGTTCGGCGATGCGCTCGCCGGTTGGGCGCAGGTCGCCCTCGGAGATGAGTGCGAGGTGCGCCTCGACGATGGCCGCGCGGGTGCGCTCGGCCCGGGCGGTACGCCCGTCGACCCGGCCCACGACCTCGACCCCGTCCATCCGCCCCCGCCCCTTCATCGCCACGGCGTCTCCCGACGCACCGCCGAGTCTAGACAGGCGATGATCAGGGACCCGGGACCGACCGTCGGCGTTGTCATGCGGCCCGGCCGGTCAGCGAGACACCGCCGTCGCAGACGATGGTCTGCCCGGTGATCCAGGTGGCGTCATCGGAGGCGAGGAAGGCGACCGCGCCCGCCACGTCCTGCGGCAGACCGAGGCGCCCGAGCGGGTACCGTGCGGCGACCTCGTCCTCCCGACCCTCGTAGAGCGCGGCGGCGAAGCGGGTCTTCACCACGCCGGGCGCGACCGCGTTGACCCGGATCGTCGGCCCCAGTTCCACGGCGAGGTTGGCCGTGAGGTGATCGAGCGCGGCCTTGCTCACCCCGTAGAAGGCGATGCCGGGCGACGGCGCGAGACCGGCGATCGACGAAACGTTGACGACGCACCCGCCGCGCTCGGTCATGCCGGCGGCGCAGACCTCCTGCACCCAACCGAGCGTGGCGACCACGTTCACATCGAGGATCTTGCGGGCCGCGGCCAGGTCCAGCTCGACCAGCGGGCCGTGCACCGGGTTGATGCCGGTGTTGTTGACCAGGAGGTCCACCGGCCCGAACGCGGCGCTGACCTGCTGGACCGCGGCAGCCCGATGCTCGGGATCGTCGGAGCGGCCGGGCACGGCAACGGCGTACGCCGGCCCGCCCAGGGCGGTGACCGCCTCGGCCAGCGCCTCGGGACGTCGAGCGGTCAGACCCACCCGGGCGCCTTCGGCAACGAGACGCTGGGCGATGGCCAGGCCGATGCCCCTACTGGCGCCGGTGACGATGGCGACACGATCCACGAGCCGGCCCGAATATGCATCCACAGTGCAGATAGTAGGAGCAGTGATCGGTGTCGGTCAACGTCCGGAAGACCGCTTCGACACTCGCCCGCCCGGTCCGGCAACGGGCACAGCCGTCCGACCGGACGTGGTCACGCGCGACCACGCCCGGTCGGACGCCGGTTGTACGACGGATCCTCAGGAGCCGGTCGGCACCCCGTTCGCCGGCGGCGCGGCCGGCGTGGCCGTGTACTCCTTGACCGGCCCGTCCGCCTCGTCGGTCTCGTACGTCGGGCCGAAGTAGCTCTGCACTCCCCCGCTCACCCGCGCCAACCGCTGTCCGCCGTAGCCGGAGTGGTCCTTGGCGGAGAAGCGCAACGGCGCGAGCCCGGGGCCCTGGAAGCCACCCTTCTGCACGGCGTCGAGCACCTTCTCCCGGGTGACATCCTTGCCTGCGGCGAGCAGCACCTGCACGAAGAGGTAACCGACCGACATGCCGTAGACGGTGTTGCCGTCGAACGGCGCGCCCCCGTTGTGCTCTTTGTTGATCTTGGTGAAGAGCTGGATCCACGGGTTCGCGGTGTCGTTCTCCATCGGCAGGTAGTTGGTGCCGACCATGCCCTCCAGCAGCGGGGCGGCGGCGCCGAGCTGCTTGGCCAGGGTCTGGTAATCGGAGCCGACGTTGGAGACCAGCCACTGCGGCTTGAAGCCCAGCCGCGCGGCGGTGCCGACGGAGAGCGCGGTGAAGCCGGGCACGGTGGCGAGCACGACGACCTGGCAGCCGGCCGCCTTGAAGGCGCCGATCTGCGGCGCCACGTTGGTGTTGCTGGTGACGTAGGTCTGCTTGACCGCCACGGCCCCGGCGCCGAGCACCTTCTCCACGCCGACCAGGCTGTCGCGGCCGAAGTCGTCGTCCTGACCGAGGAAGCAGACCTTCTGGCCGGCCAGGTTCGCCTTCGCGTAGTTGGCGAGGATCTTGCCCTCGATGGTGTAGTCCGGGTTAAACCCGAACGTGCCCGGATACTTGTCCGGCTGGTCCCAGCTGCGGCTGCCGGAGGCGACGAAGAGGTCGGGCACCCGGTTGCTCTTGAGGAAGTCGAGCACGCCGGTATGCGTCGGCGTGCCGAGGCCGTTGAGGATGGCGAAGACCTTGTCCTGCAGGACGAGCTGGCGGACCACCTGCTGCGTGTTCGCCGGGTTGTAGCCGTCGTCCATGATCTTGTAGGTGAGCTTCCGGCCGTGCACACCGCCGTTGGCGTTGACGTAGTCGAAGTACGCCTTCGTCGCCGGGGCGATCTTGGAGTAGCCAGCCGAGGCGGGCCCGGTGAGCGGCATGTGCGTGCCGACGGTGATCTCGGTGTCGGTGACGCCCGGCACCGACGCGCCGCCGGAGCTGGGGCCGTCGTCGCCACTACAGCCGGCGGCGGTGATGAGCAGGGCGATGGTGCTGGCGATCGCGAGACCGCGTTGCGCCTTACGGTGCATGGGAAACACCGACCTTTCTCGGTCCGGTTTTCAAGGGAACGGTGTGGTGGTGGAGCGCCCGGCCGAAGCCGGGCCGAGGACAGCTCAGGAACGCCGCGCCGGCCACCGGGCCAGCAGGGCCCGACCGAGGCGGGACAGCAGGCCCTGCACGCCGCCGGGTGCGGCGATCATGACGACGATCAGGGTGAGTCCGAAGATCGCCAGCGGGAGGTTTCCCTCCAGCCGCTGCGCCACCGCGGGCGAGAGCGTGAGCAGCTCGGTCGCGGAGTGAGTGAGATCGGGCAGGGCGACCAGCAGGACGGCCCCCCACAACGCTCCGGTGAGGCGACCGAGACCACCGATCACCACGGCCATCAGCAGGAAGAGCGACAGGGTCAACGAGAACGCGCCGGGCGAGACGCTCTGCGCGAGCACCGCGAGCAGGGCGCCACCGAGCCCGGCGGTGGCGGCACTGACCACGAACGCGATGACCTGGGTGCGGGCCACATGGATCCCCGCGAGGCGGGCCGCCACCTCGTCGTCGCGGACCGCGCGGAAGGTCCGCCCATACCGGCTGCGGATCAGATTGGCCAGCAGCAGCAGGGCGAGCAGGGTTGCCGCGCCGGTGATCCAGAGCTGCCACCGCTCGTAGGGGAAGTACGGGCCGAGCGACATCGGCGGCGGCTCCACCGGCACCGACAGCCCCTGCTCGCCGTTGAACACGCCGTCGAAGGTGACCGCCAACGCCGGCACGACGACGGCCACCGCGAGAGTGACCCCGGCCAGGTAGGGGCCGCGCAGCCGGGCCGCGGCCACACCGACCACCGCGCCGACCACGACCGTACCGACGATCGCCGCCCCCAGCGAGAGCGGCAACAGCCAGCCGCCGGTCATCCCCCGGTCGGCGAACGCGTTCTGGCACAGAGCCACGGTGTACGCCCCGGTGGCCATCAACGCGCCGTGCCCGAGCGACAGTTGACCGTTGAGCCCGGTGAGGACGGTCAGCCCGGCGGTCGCACAGAGGTAGGCGGCCACGGTGGCGAGCTGGAAGTTGCGGAACGGCTCGACGGCGTAGCTGACCGCCACCAGCAGCAGCCCGGCAGCGAGCACCACCGCGAGGTGGCGCAGCAGGGTGGAGCCCCGTCGCCGGTCGACCGGCCGATCGCCGGTGTCGGCCAGCTGGCGCTTCGGCGGCAGGGCCGCCCGGGTGGCGCTCACACCCGCCTCGCCACGACCGGGGCGAACAGCCCACCGGGCCGGACCAGCAGCACCGCCAGCAGCAGGACCAGCACCGCGAGCGGAGTCAGGTCGCTGCCGGCGTAACCGCTCACGTAGGAGAGCAGCAGACCCACCAGTAGGCCTCCGACCACCGCCCCCGGTGGACTGTCCAGCCCGCCGACCACCGCCGCGGTGAACGCCGAGACGAACACCAGGTCCATCGCGTGCGGGTGCAGGCCCAGCTCTGTCGGCATGACCAGCATGGCGGCCAGTGCGCCGACCCCGGAGGCGAGTGCCCACCCGAGGGTCAACATGCCACCGACGTTGACCCCGAGCAGCCGGGAGACCTCGGGAGCGAAAGCCGCCGCGCGCATCCGCAACCCGACCGGGGTGCGGGCGAACATCCAGGCCAGGCCGCTGACCACCACGCCGATCGTGGCGAAGACGAACAGGTCGTACGGCGACAGCACGGCGACCCCACCCACGGTGAGGGCAGTCCGGCTGAACGGCGCCTCCGCGGGGCGGAACTCGTTGCCGTACACCATTCCCAGCACGGCCTGGATCAACAACACCAGCCCGAGCGCGACGATCACCGGGTTGAGCGGTGAGGCGTGGTCGACGTGCCGCATCACGACGCGGTCCACCAGCGCACCGAGCAGCAGGCCGGCGACGATCGCGACCACGAAGCCCAGCCAGTAGGAGCCGGTCGCGGCGGAGACGGTGTAGGCGACGTACGCGGCGGCGACGGCCATCGCCCCCTGGGCGAAGTTGACGACCCGCGCCGCCCGCCAGATGAGCACCAGGGCCAGCGCGAACGCGGCGTATACCGCGCCCCGGGACAGGCCGTCGATGGTGAGGAAGACGAAGCGGTCCAACAGTCCTCCCTCCGGGGGACGAGGTGGTGGTCAGAAACCGAGGTACGCGTGGCGCAGGTCGACGTCGTCACGCAGTTGCGCCGCCGGGGCAGCGATCACGACCCGACCGAGGGACATCACGACACCCTGGTCGGCGACAGCGAGTGCACTACGGACGTTCTGCTCGACCAGCAACACGGTCAGGCCGGTACGGTCGCGCAGCTGGCGAAGCAGGGCCATGGTCCGGGCGACGACCCGGGGAGCCAAGCCGAGCGACGGCTCGTCCAGCAGCAGCAGGCGGGGCCGGCCGACCAGGGCCCGGCCGAGCGCGAGCATCTGCCGCTCACCGCCGGAAAGCTGGTGGCCGAGGTGCCGGCGACGGTGAGCAAGGGGCTCGAAGAGCTCGTAGACCTCGTCGAGGGCGCGACCGGCGTCGGCCCGGTCACGCCGCCACAACCCGCCGAGCCGCAGGTTCTCGTCGACCGTCAACTCGCTGATCACACCCCGCCCCTCCGGCACGTGCGCCATGCCACGCCGGACGAGTTGCTCCACCGGCGTACCGCGGAGGTCCTCCCCGGCGAGGAGCACCTGGCCAGCGGCCGGGCGGATCATGCCGGAGAGCGCGCGGAGCAGCGTGGTCTTGCCGGCGCCGTTGGCGCCGACGACCGCGGCGATCGTGCCGGCCGGGACGGTGAGGTCGATGGCCTGCAGCACGGGCGCGGCACCGTAACCAGCCACCAACCCGCGCACGACGAGCAGGTCCGGGGCGCTCATGCGGCTTCCTCGACGGTGGCACCGAGGTAGGCGTCCGTGACCGCCGGGTCGTCGCGGATCTCGTCCGGGGTGCCGGCGGCGATCACCCGGCCGAAGTCGAGCACCACGAGCTCGTCGCAGACGGCCATCACCAGGTCCATGTGGTGCTCGACGAGCAGCACCGCGCACGGGTCCTCGTCGCGCTTGGGCAGCTGGCGGATCAGGTCCGCAAGCTCGGCGATGTCGTCCGCGCCGAGGCCACCGGCGGGCTCGTCGAGCAGGAGCAGCCGGGGCCGGGCCGCGAGTGCACGGGCCAGCGCGACACGCTGACGTATGGCGAAGGGCAGTGTGGTCGGCGCGGCGTCGGCGTGTTCGGCGATCCCCAGGTCGTCGAGGATGTCGAGAGCGTGCCGACGAAGCCGGCGCTCGTCGCGGTCGCTGGCCGGCAACCCGAGCAGCGCCGAGACGAAGCCGGCACGGGCGGTGTGTGCGGCGCCGGTCATCACGTTCTCCAGCACGCTCAGCCCGGCGAAGAGCCCGGTGCCCTGCAACGTCCGGGCGATGCCGAGCCGGGTCAGCCGGTGCGGCCGTGGCCGTAGCGGCCGGCCGTCGAGGGTGAGCGAACCCGTCTCCGGCGCGACGAAGCCGCAGATCACGTTGAACAGCGTGGTCTTGCCGGCACCGTTGGGCCCGATCACGCCCACCACCCGGTTCGGGGGCACCCGCAGGGAGACATCGTCGAGGGCGGTGAGGCCGCCGAACCGGACGCCGATGTGGTGCAATTCAAGGCCGCGCTCCATCACCCATCCCTCTGTCGTGGCGGGTGTTATTTACACTCGCAGTGTACGTTTCTCGGGTATCGCGTCAAGACCTTCAATACCCCGCTTCCCGCATGCGGACGGGGCGGCCGCCATCGGCGACCGCCCCGGGACCACGGTCAGGCGCTGGGGCAGGTGTTGCGGTACTCCTGGATCTGCGAGCCGTTCGGGCCCGGGCAGAGGAACTGCTCGTAGCGGGTGTCGTCGTCGACGAACCGCTTCAGCCAGGCCACCATCTGCCGCGCGGTCGGCGTGTTCGTCGTCTGCGGGAAGAAGTGGCTCGCCCCGTTCAGCTCCAGGTACGCCTTCTCGGCGGAGGCCGGGATGCTGTTGTAGAACGGCACCGAGTGCGACGAGACCGGCGCGACGGTGTCGCTCTCACCGCCGATGATCAGTGTCGGCACCCGCAACTCGGACCAACTCTTGTCCGTGTTCCATGGTGCGAGCGGCACCGCGGCCTGCAACGACGGTCGCGACGAGGCCGCCTCCAGGCTGCCACCGCCACCCATGGAGTGGCCGGCGACCGCGAGCCGGCTGCTGTCGATCCGAGTGCGCACCGAACTGCGCTGGGTGAGGTAGTCGAGCGCGGCGAGGAGCTGCCGGCCGCGGCTGGCCGGCTGGTCCAACGTGCTGTTGGTCTCGATACCGATCACCACGAACCCGTGCGAGGCGAGCCTCGGCCCGAGCCAGCTGATGCTGGACCACGCCGCGGTGAAGCCCGGCGAGATGGCGATGGCGCCGAAGGTGCCCTCGCTGGTGCTGGTCGGGTAGTAGATGACGCCGCCGCCGAAGCCGGTGACGCTCAACGACGACACGCTCTGTGAGGAGGTGGCGAACGGACCGCGACTGGCCTCCAGGATCGCGGTGGTCGGGGCGGGGCCCCGCTCGTACGGACCCGCGGCCTGCGCGGCGCCGGTCGAGCCGGTCAGGACGCCGCCAGCGACCAGGGTGGCGGCCAGCGCGAACCGGGCGGCTCGGGCTGCGATGGAACGGGGACGGGTAGTGGTTGGTGACGACACGTCGGGCACTCCCTAGAGTCGAGGGATATCGACGTGTGTCAGTTTTAGCCTCTCCGCCGATCCACGCATCGGTGAAATCACCAGTCCCGGCTGAGGACGCCTAGATCAGTTGTGTTTCGACCCTCTGACCAGGGGTAGCAGGGCAGGCGTCTGCTCGCACACGCTCCATGGAGAGGTTCGTCCAGTGGATTCAAGCAAGCCCGCCAAGGCGGTCAAGAACGCCGTGAAGACAGCCTCGGGAAAGATCGCCGACGCCCTGAACCCGGAGATCCCCGGCGCACCGGGTAGCGCACCGCCCACCGTCGAGGAGCCGACGACGCCCCACGACCCGCTGCCGCCGAAACCGGAACAGGGAGCGCCGCAGACGCGTACGCCGACCGGCGCGGAAACTGGCGCACCGACGACCACGAACGGGCAGCAGGGCGCCTACCTCACGACCGCGCAGGGGGCGCGGCTACGCGACACCGACCACTCACTGAAGGCCGGCCCGCGCGGCCCGGTGCTGCTCCAGGACCACCACCTACGCGAGAAGATCACGCATTTCGATCACGAGCGCATTCCGGAGCGCGTGGTGCACGCCCGTGGCGCCGGGGCGCACGGTGTGTTCACCGCGTACGGCACCGCCGAGGCGGTCACGAGGGCCGGCTTCCTCAAGAAGGGGCGGGAGACCGAGGTCTTCGTGCGGTTCTCCACCGTGCTCGGTTCGCGCGGTTCGGCCGACACGGTCCGCGACACCCGCGGCTTCGCCACGAAGTTCTACACCGACGAGGGCACCTTCGACCTGGTCGGCAACAACATGCCGGTCTTCTTCATCCAGGACGCGATCAAGTTCCCCGACATCATCCACGCCGCCAAGCCGCACCCCGACCGGGAGATCCCGCAGGCGCAGAGCGCCCACGACACCTTCTGGGACTTCGTGTCGCTCCACACGGAGGCACAGCACCACACGCTCTGGAACATGTCCGACCGGGGCATCCCGCGTTCGTACCGGACCATGGAGGGCTTCGGTGTGCACACCTTCCGCCTCGTCAACGAGGCCGGAGAGACGGTGCTGGCCAAGTTCCACTGGAAGCCGAAGCTGGGTGTGCACTCCCTGACGTGGGAGGAGGCCCAGATGCTCAGCGGTATGGACCCGGACTTCCACCGCCGGGACCTCTACGACGCCATCGAGGCCGGCGCGTACCCCGAGTGGGAACTCGGCGTCCAGGTCCTGCCCGACAGCCCCGAGGAGACCTTCGACGGGATCGACCTGCTGGACCCGACGAAGATCGTGCCGGAAGAGTTGGCCGAGGTGCAGCCCATCGGGAAGCTGGTGCTCAACCGGACGCCGACGAACTTCTTCGCGGAGACCGAGCAGGTCGCGTTCCACCTCGGTCACCTCCCGCCGGGCATCGACGTCACGAACGACCCGCTGTTGCAGGGCCGGCTCTTCTCGTACGTCGACACGCAGCTCACCCGCCTGGGCGGGCCCAACTTCTCGCAGATCCCGATCAACCGCCCGCATGCCGCGGTGAACGACATGCTGCGGGACGGCTTCCACCAGCACGCCGTGCACGCGGGCGTCGCGCCGTACCGACCGAACTCGCTCGACGGCGGCAACCCCTTCCCCGCCGGCGACGACGAGCACGCGTTCCTCGACGTGCCGGTCACGGTCGCGCAGGCGCCGAAGGTACGGGCGAACCCGGCCTCGTTCGACGACCACTACAGCCAGGCACGCCTGTTCTGGCTGAGCATGTCGCCGGTCGAGAAGGAGCACATCATCCGGGCGTACACCTTCGAGCTTGGCAAGTGCTACCACCAGGCGATCAAGGAACGCCAACTGCAGAGCCTCGCCAACATCGACCCGGTGCTGTGCGCGGAGGTCGCCACCGGCCTGGGTCTGCCCGCTCCGCAACCGACCATGCCGCTCGCCGACGTCACGCCCAGCCCGGCGCTGTCGCAGCTCGGCCGGGAGTGGCCGAGTGACGGGCGCACAATCGGGATCGTGGTCGACCCCGACGGTGACCTCGATGGCGTCGACGACGTCCGCCGAGCCGTGTTCGAGGCCGGCATGGTGCCGCTGCTGATCGCCCCGCACGGCGGCATGGTGGCGGACCTCCCGGTGCAGCGCACCTTCGCCACCGGACGGTCGGTCGAGTTCGACGCGGTCCTGCTGGCCGGAGCGCCAGCACCCGCACCGGATGCCATTCCCGCCCGCGACGACAAGGCGGGTACGCCGCGCCCGGCCGCCGTGGATCCCCGCGTGCTGCTCCTCGTCGAGGAGTGCTGGCGGCACGCCAAGGTCGTCGGCGCCTGGGGTGCCGGCGTCACGGTGTTGGAGCAGGCCGGGGTGGTCGGCACTCCCGGCATCGTGACGGCGGGCTCCGGCGCCGAGGCTCTGACGGCGGTGCAGCAGTTGATGGCCGCACACCGAGTGTGGGAACGCTTTCCGGCCTCGGTCGCCTGACGCAGGGTCACCTGACACCGCCGCTCACTGACGAGGGCTGTCCTCCGCTTCGCCGGGAGGGCAGCCCTCGTTCTCGTGGACGAGCAGCAGCCGGTCGATCAGCCGATGTCGGCCAGCCGGGGCAGCACCTCGTCGCCGAGCCGCTGGGCGAACTCGACCGGGTGCCGATCCGGCGTGACCTGCACCTCGGTCACACCGAGCGCCGCGTAGTCGGACACCTCGGCGAGGAACGCGTCGACGTCGTCCAGTGGTGACCTGGAGGCCACCACCGTCTTCTCGATGGTGTCGTAGTCGCGGCCCTCGGCGTCGCAGTGCCCGCGCAGCACGTCCAGCTTGCGAGCGACCTCCTCGGCGCCAGCGCTGGTGCCGAAGAGGTTGCAGGCGTCGGCGTACCGGGCGACCAGCAGCAGGGTCTTCTTCTCGCCGCTGCCACCGATCATGATGGGCGGGCGCGGACGGCTCAACGGCTGCGGCGAATTGATCGTTTCGGTGAGCTGGTAGTGCCGCCCGTCGAACGGCCCGTTGTCGTCACCCCACATCTGCAGGCAGATGCGTAGCGTCTCCTCCAGTCGCTCGAACCGCTCGGCGACCGGCACCACCGGCACGCCGAGGCCGCGCTGCTCCCGCTCGTACCAGGACGCGCCGATGCCGAGGCGAGCCCGGCCGCCGGAGAGCACGTCGAGGGTCGTCACGGTCTTGGCGAGCAACCCCGGGTAGCGATACATCACGCCGGTGACCAGCACACCCAGCGTCATCCGCTGAGTCTTCGCCGCGACGTAGCCCAGCGTGGTGTACGCCTCCAGCATCGGCTCCTCGGCCGGGGCCATCGCCTCCATCTGGAAGAAGTGGTCCATCACCGTGAAGGAAGCGACGCCGGCCTGCTCGGCGGTGGTCGCCGCCTCCGCCAGGGTCGGTGCGATCGCGGCCGGGTCGGCCGGGGTCGAGTAATTCCAGTAGTGCAGCCCGAGCTTCATGTGTTCGGCACCTCCGCGACGAGCCTAGTGCTGCCTCTCGCCGGCGGCGTGGCGATCGACGCCGCCGGCGAGAGAGGCCCGGCTCAGTCCATTACCGGTTCATGACAATTCGTGCATCACGCGAGGATATCCGGCTGGCAGCTTCGGACGAGTGATCCAAGAGCTGTCATCCACCGAGTTCCGGCCCATCGACAACGAGCCCGATGAGCGGGTCCGGTTCCGGCACAGGTACCGGACCGGGACCAGCCCCGCCGGGGGCCGGTCACACCGGGCGGAGTGGGCCGATGCCGCGAAGGGCGGCTGCATCATCCTCGTCGTCCTGTGGCACGTCGTCGTCAAGGACTACCTGCAGATCGCCTGGCACGTCGGCGTACCGGTGCCGGGCCTGTGGGGAACGCTGGGTGAGCAGTTCCTTCCGCTGCGGATGCCGCTGTTCTTCACCATCTCGGGCGTCTTCGCGGCGAACGCCGCCCAGCGGCCCTGGCGGGTCGTCGCCCGCAGCCGGATCGCCGGGTTCTACTACCTCTACGTCGTCTGGCTGCTGATCCACACCGCGATCCTCGCCGCCGCTCCGGAGCTGCCGACCGACCGCGCCACCTCGGCCCTCGGCCTGCTGGAGCAGCTCACCATCACGCCGTCCAACCTCTGGTACCTGTACGCCCTGGCGCTGTACTTCACGATCGCCAAGGCGACCCGCCGGTTGCCCCGGGCGCTGGTCCTCGTACCCGCCGCAGCGCTGTCCGCCGTCGCCGCCGCCGGGCTGCTCGACACACCTGGCAACCGCGCCGGCCTCTACCAGAACCTGGTCTTCTTCCTCGCCGGCCTGTACCTGCGCCCGCAGATCCAACAGTGGGCGACCACCGCCAGCCGACGCCGCCTCGTGCTGACCTCGGGCGCCTACGTTCTCGCCCTGACCGCGATGGCAGTGGCCGGCGCCCACCAGTGGTTCGGCGTATGGACGACGGTCTCCGTGGTGGCGGTCGCCTTCGGCATCACCGCTGCCGCCCGGCTGGCCCGGTGGCCGGCTCTCAGTAACCCGCTGGCTAGGCTCGGCCGCATCACACTGCCGATCTACGTTATCCACATGCCGGTTCTGGCCCTGCTGCATCGGCTGTTGCTCATACCGGTTTCCGGATTGGACCGGCCCGTTCAGGGCCTGATCGTGCTCGGTTATCCGATTCTGCTGACCGGGCTGGTGATCGGCCTGAGTCTGGCCATCCACCGCGGGCTGCTGGCGGCGCACGCGCGCTGGCTGTTCGCGCTCCCCGGCTCCCGTCGGGTGGAGGCGGCCCGATGAGCACCCTGGCCGAGGCGGTTGTCGACCTCGGGGCAATCGTCAGCAACGTGCGGGCGATCGCGTCGGTCACCGGCACCGACCTGATGGCCGTGGTGAAAGCGGACGGTTTCGGCCACGGCGCGGTACAGGTGGCCCGGGCCGCGCTGCGCGCGGGCGCCAGCTGGTTGGGGGTGACCTCGGCGGCAGAGGCCCTGGCCCTCCGCGACGCGGGTGTGACCGCGCCCACCCTGAGCTGGCTGCACGCCCCGAACGACGACTTCGGTAGGTTGATCATCGCTGGCGTCGACGTCGGCGTGTCGACGACGACGCACCTGCACTCCGTCGCCGACGCGGCCCGATTGCTCGGCGTACCAGCGATGGTGCAGCTCAAGGCGGACACCGGGTTGTCCCGCAACGGGGCCTCGGGGGACGACTGGCCCGAACTGGTCGCCTGGGCCCGCAAGTACGAACGGGAGGGCGGGATCCGGGTGCGCGGGGTGTGGTCCCACCTCATCGACGCGGACCTGCCAGGCGCCCCCGAACTGGACCGGCAGGTGGCGACCTTCGAGGAGGCGCTGCGGGTCGCCCGATCGGCCGGCCTCGACCCCGATCTGGTCCACCTGGCGAACTCGGCGGCCGCGCTGTCCGCACCGCGAACCCGCTTCGACCTCTGCCGGACCGGGATCGCGCTGTACGGCGTGGATCCGTTCGGCGCGACCGGTCCGGGCGAGTTCGGGCTGCACGCCGCGATGACCCTGCGTACGAACGTGGTCAACGTCAAGCGGGTGCCGGCCGGCACGGGCGTCTCCTACGGGCCCGAGCATGTCACCGGCGCGCCGACCACGCTGGCGCTGCTGCCGCTGGGCTACGCCGACGGGCTGCCCCGCGCCGTCGGGGGCCGCGCCGCCGTGTGGCTCGGCGGCCGACGGTGCCCGATCGTCGGGCGCATCGCCATGGACCAGTGCGTGGTCGACGCCGGGGACCTTCCGGTGACGATCGGCGACCCGGTCGTGGTGTTCGGCCCCGCCGAGGGTGACCAGATCCCACCGACGGTCGTCGAGTGGGCCCGGTGGGCCGGCACCAACCCGCACGAGATCTTGACCGGAATCGGGGCCCGGGTGGCCCGCGACCACCTCCACGAAAGGGCACGGATTTCATGACGACCCGACTGGCAGTGCTGTACGGCGGGCAGAGCGGCGAGCACGACGTGTCCTGCCGCTCGGCGGCGAGCATCCTCGCCAACCTGGACCGTGAGCGGTACCAGGTCACCGAGGTGCTCATCGACCGCGACGGCGGGTGGCATGTCGGCGGCCGTCCGACACCACTCCCCCAGGCGCTGCGCGTCCTACGCGCCCAGGACGTGGTGTTCCCGGCCCTGCACGGCCCGTACGGCGAGGACGGCACCGTGGCGTCGCTGCTGGAATGGCTCGGCGTGCCGTACGTCGGCAACGGCGTCTTCGCCAGCGCCGCCGGCATGGACAAGGGTGTCACCAAGCGGCTCCTCGCCGTGGAGGGCCTGCGGGTCAGCCCCGGGGTGACCCTGCGTCCCGGCGAGGACCTGTCGCCCGACGACCGGCGACGGCTGGACCTGCCGGTCTTCGTCAAGCCGGCTCGGGCCGGGTCCAGCCTGGGCGTCGTCAAGGTGAGCGACTGGGCGGGACTTCCCGCCGCGCTGGAGCAGGCCCGCCAGGTCGACCCGAAGGTGCTGGTCGAACAGGGGGCGCGGGGGCGTGAGATCGACGTGGCCGTCCTCCAACACCCGGACGGGCGGGTGCAGGCCGGCCCGCCGCTGGAGATCCGGGTGACCGGTGCCGGGTTCTTCGACTACGACGCGAAGTACGACGGCGGCGCGGTCTTCCAGATCCCCGCGCCGCTCGACGCGGCAACCACCGAGGTGCTTCAGGACCGCGCGATCCGCGCCTTCCGCGCCCTCGACTGCCGCGGGCTGCTCCGGGTCGACTTCTTCCTGCCCGCAGAGGGTTCGCCCGAGCCCATCGTGAACGAGGTCAACACCTTCCCCGGTTTCACCGCCGCCTCGCAGTTCCCCCAGATCTGGCAGGAGGCCGGGCTCGGGTTCGCCACCCTGATCGACATCCTGATCTCCGGCGCGCTGGCCGACCAGGACCGGATCGGCTACAGCGGGTTGCCCCGGCAGGCACGAGCGGTCGACCTGGTGTGAGGCAGTGCCTGGTCACTCGATCGGACAGGGCCGAGGCGGTCGGGCGCCGTCGGGCCCGACGATGGTGACCTGGACCAGATTGGCCGCCACGCCAGCCTGTGCCGCCGCGGCGGCCACCGTGCAGATGATCTGGTCGGCCGCGTTCGTCGACAACGGCTGCGCCGCACCGGTCGTCCGCACCGTGATGCCGGCAGATCGATCGGCTCCCGCCTTCACCGTCACCGGGACGAGCCCGGCCGGCACCTCGCTGGTGAAACCGGCGCTGCGCTCGTTCTCGTCCGGACCGGCCGCGAGCACGGCGAGCGCCTCGGCGGGCGAGGGGGCTAGCTTTGTCGGGCGCAGGACGAGCACGAGTTCGCCCCGTGCGAGCAGGTAGAGCCCAACGCCCGTCGATGGGCCGCTGACCGCGGGGCGGCCGTGGATGACGCCGCTGGGCCGTACTCCACAACCCGCTGCGAGCAGCGTGACAAGCAGTCCACCGGCGAGCAGCGCGCGGCCCGCCCTCCGGCCGGTCACCGGGCACCTCCGGCGTCCGCCGTGTCGCGGGGCAGTCGGAGCGTGAACACCGCGCCGCCACCGGGGCCGTTGCCCGCGACGAGACTCCCTTGTCGCTCGCCATGGCGGTGCAGGCGCGCGTTCTCCCAGGCGATGGCAAGGCCGAGGCCGCTGCCCTCGGAGCGGGTTCGCGCGGTGTCGGCCTTGTAGAGCCGGTCGAAGACGTGGGGCAGCACGTCCGGTTCCAGTCCGGGCCCCTGGTCGCTGACCTCGATGGTGACCCAGTCCGGGTCGGCGCCCAGGCGCACGGACACCGGCTCGGCACCGTGCCGGAAGGCGTTGCCGACCAGGTTGGCGACGATGACGTCCAGCCTGCGGGGATCGAGCCGGGCCACGACTCCGGGCGGCAGCTCCGTCCGTACCCGGTCCACCCAGCCCCGGATCCGCAGGGTCGCGGTCAGCGCCGCGGCCACGTCCACCTCATCGAGGGCGAGCCGGGCTGTGCCGGAGTCGAACCGGCTGACCTCGATGAGGTCGTTGACCAGCTGGGTGAGGTTCTGTGTCTCCTGGCTGACCAGCCGGGCGGCCCGGCCCGCGTCGCCGGGCAGGTGGTCCGCCTCCTCGTCCAGAACGTCGGTGACCGCCGTCATCGCGGCCAACGGCGTGCGGAGTTCGTGCGAGACGTCGGCCACGAAGCGGCGAGCGTCGGACTCCATCCGCCGCAGCTCACCAACCTGCTGCTCCAGCGTGCCCGCGGTGTCGTTGAAGGTCCGCGCCACATCGGCCAGCTCGTCGGCGCCCCGGACCGTCAGCCGGGTGGTCAGGTCGCCCTCGCCGAGGCGGCGCGCCGCGCGGCCCAGGTCGCGGACGGGTCGCAGCACACCGCGGGCGGCCAGCAGGGCCAGCAGGACGGCGAGGACCAGGGACAGCCCGCCGGTCAGCCATGCCCGGGTGGCGAGCTGGTCGATGCTCTGCTGCTCCGGCAGGAGGTCGCGCACCGAGTAGACCTCCAGCCCGGACGATCGGGACGTGCCGTCGGGCTGGTCGAGCTCCAGTTGGGTGCCGATGAGCAGCATGGGTTGTCCGTCGAAGGAGACACGTTGCCAGGCGATGCGACCGTCGCCGACCTCCTGCCGCAGCTCGGGGGTGAGGGGGTCGGGGTCGGGCCCCGTACTGCCCTGCGACCGCATGTCCCGGTAGACGACCACCGCGGAGCTCTCGCGGTCGGAGAGGCGCTGGGCCAGCAGGTTGAGTTCGTCCTGGGTCGGCGGGAGCTGGGCTATCGGGTAGACCTTGGTGAGTTGATCGGTCAGCGACATCACCGCGGCGTCCTGCGCCTGCTGGAGGATGACGGTTCGGGCCTGGAAGTAGCTGCCGCTGGCTACGACCGCCGTGGTGGTCACGCCCAACAACACGAACGCCAGGAGCAGCCGGACCCGCAGACCGGAGACCCTGGCGGCGGCCCAGCGCCAGAATGTCACAGCGGCCCGAACCGATATCCGAAACCGCGCACGGTCTGGATGAAGACCGGCGCCGACGAGTCGGCCTCAATTTTGGCGCGCACCCGCTGGACACACGCGTCCACGAGCCGCGAGTCGCCGAGATACCCGTGCTCCCACACGGCCTCCAGCAGTTGCTGGCGGCTGAGCACCTGGCCTGGCGTGTGCGAGAGCTCGAGCAGCAGACGCAGCTCCGTCGGCGCGAGGCTGACCGGCGTCCCGTCCTTGCTGACCACCAGTGCGGCGCGGTCGATGGTCAGTACGCCGTGCTGTTCCAGGCCGGACCGCTCGCCGCCGGTACGCCGGGACTCGCCACCGGTCCGTCGCAGCACCGCGCGGATGCGCGCCTCGAGCACCCGGGCCTGCACGGGCTTGACCACGTAGTCGTCGGCACCGGCCTCCAGACCCGCCACCACGTCCATGTCGTCGTTGCGGGCGGTGAGCATGATGATCGGCAGGTCGCCGAGCTGCCGGATCCGGCGACAGACCTCGAACCCGTCCATCCCGGGCAGCATGAGATCGAGAACCACGACATCGGACGCGGTGGTGCGCAGCCGCGCCAACCCCTGCTCACCAGTCTCCACGGCATGCACCGTGTGACCCTGTCGGGTGAGCGCCAACTGCAGTCCCTCACGCACCGTCTGGTGGTCTTCGATCAGCAGGACCTGGGACATGTCGTCAAGTATCCCATCATCAGATATCTCGGGGTTCGGTCGATGACTGCACCTGCGGGTGACGCCGCCCGCAGAGCGGGACCGCGAAATCCGTCGAACGCACCAGGAACACCACCGAACCCACCA
Organism: Micromonospora sp. LH3U1; assembly: GCF_028475105.1. Lineage (NCBI taxonomy): Bacteria > Bacillati > Actinomycetota > Actinomycetes > Micromonosporales > Micromonosporaceae > Micromonospora > Micromonospora sp. LH3U1. The sequence continues at coordinate 4,179,730 of NZ_CP116936.1, forward strand.
GGAACATCGTCGAAGCGCCGGCCGCCACGATGGCAACGAGCGCACCGCGCTGCACCGAACCGGCCAGATCGGGTACGACCACCACAAGCGCCCAGACCAGCACGACCAGCCCGAGCGCCGCCTCGGCCAGTCCGCGCCACAGGCTCGCGCCGTCCGACCCGCCGTCCGCGTCCCGATCACCACTCCAGGCCGCCAACGCGGCCGCGGCCAGGTAGAACATCGCCGCCCCCAGCAGTACGCCGCCGAGCGCGTCACTGAACCGGTGCCAGCCCGCGATCATCGTGGCCGAGGCGATGACCGTGACGCCTGCCGCGCCCGGCACCGCCAGCCAACGCCGGGCCCACCCGGGCAGGACCAGCATGAACGCCAACAGCAGGGCCGTCGCCGCCGCGACGTGACCGCTGGGGAAACTGTTGTGGGTGGTCGAACTCTCGATCTGGAGATCCGGGCGGGGCAGCGCCGACTTCACCGCGCCGGCCACCACCACCGCGCAGAGAACCATGCCCACGCCGACGACCCCCGCCACCAGCCGTCGGCGGAGCACACCCACCAGCAGCACCCCGCCAAGCAGGGCGGCGATGAGAGTGGGGCTGCCGAAGGTTGCCAGCACGGTCTTGGCCGGACCCACCAGGGCCGTCTCCTGCTCGTACCCCCCGCCCCGCTCGGCGCGGGGCAGGAGCATCCCGTCCAGCCACTGACCGGGGTACGTCCGCACGAAGACGATGGCGGTGAGAGCCAGGGCGAGCAGACAGCACAGCGCCGCCGCGAGCAGACGAAGACCCAGCGGCACCGCCGCGCGGGCGTGTGGCAGCGGTCGCGCCGGCTGCGGGCCGGGTGACCGCCCGACGGGATACAGCGATCCGATGGACATGGCGACCATGCTCGCCCCGGCAGGTCCGTACGCCGTACACGGATTGTCTTGGTTCTGTCACAACTGCCCGCGTTGCCTCCGGGAAGCGGATCGTCGGCGGGAGGGCCCGACGAGCCTCGACGGCGCGGTGGGATTCACATGCTTACATGCAACTATGTTTTACCCAGCCGAGATCAGTCACCACTAGGGTCAGGGCGCCGATCGATGTTTCGGTCGACGTTGCGAAAAATCCATCCGGAGTGAGTTGGGAACCGGAAGGGGTTGGGGAATGCAGGGAACTCCAGTCGCCAGCCTGGTCATCGGCATCGCGTCCTCGCCGGCCGAACGCCGACATCTGGCCCGGCTGCTCGGCGCAAGTGATGCCTTCCTGATCGTCTCTAACGTCGACCAGGCACGAGAGTTCCTCGGGGTGGTCGAGACGCCTCCCGTCGCGGCTCCACCGACCCGAGCCATGCTCGCCGAGGTTGCGCCGAGCCCGCAGCCGCCGCCACCCGACCTGGCCGTCGACTCCGACCGCCGGGTGCTGCGGTGGCGCGACCAGGAGATCGACCTGACCCGGTTGGAACACGACGTCCTGCTCTGCCTGGTGCACGCGCCCGGGCAGATCTGGACCTACGAGCGCCTGCACCTCGAAGTCTGGGGCAACCGCCACCTCGGTCGCGGCTCCGACATGCACTCGGTGGTCCGCCGGGTGCGCGGCAAGCTCGCCAGGCTGAACGCGGCGGCGACGATCCACTCGGTACGCGGAGTCGGCTTCCGGCTAGCCCCCGTCTGATCCGCCGGACTTTTTCGCTACCGCTCAGGCGTCAGCACCGGATGGGCGCCAACCCGAAGTTCTCCACCGTGGGAGTGGTGGTGTCGATCCTCGTCTGACGGGTCTGAGGCTTCCAGCCGTCCTTGGCGACGATCATCGTGAGCGGGTTGTTGCGGCGGTCCACCCAGTAGGCGTACTTGCCCTCCGCGTCGGTGGCGAAGGTCAACGACGACGCCCACGAGTCGACCTGGACGACCGCGCCGGTGAGCGGCGAGGTCGCACCCTGGCAGCTGGTGCCGGTGACCGTACCCATGAGCTTGCCCCAGGTCTTCGGGGGGTTCGCGGTCATGGTCACCGCGACCGGCGCCACCGAGTACGGCGTGTTCTCCGAGATCGCGACCGCGCCGGAGTAGGTGCCCGGCTGGTCCACGTTCGCCGCCAGTCCGACGGTGACCGTGACCTTCGCACCCGGCGCGAGGGTGACCGCCGACTTGTCGATGGTCATCCAGCTGACGTCGGCGCCCGCCTCGGCACATCCCTCGAAGCCCGGCAGGACCTCGCTGTCCGCAGCCGCGTTGAAGCTGCCGGACGAGCCGCCGACCTTGTAGAAGCCGCACGCCGCGCCGCCACGGTAACGCGCGGTGTTGGAGTTCGGCAGGTTGGACCACGAACCGGCGGCCGGGTCGAAGGCGAAGCCGGCGTTGCTGATGGCCCCACCCTGCGAACCACCGACGACGAGCAGCTTGCCGCTGGCGACAGCGTACGAGCTGGCCCAGTTGTCGGACGGCGCGTCGGCGATGGCGGTCCAGGTGTTGGCACCCGGGTCGTAGGCGTAGCTGGACTTCTGCGCGGCGGCACCGTCGTTGCCGCCGGTGCAGTAGACGATGCCGTCGATCCCGCCGCAGGAGGCGAAGGCCACCGACTTCGGGTAGTTGGCCAACGTCTCCCAGGTGTCACTGCCCGGGTCGTACCGGACGACGCTGTTCGACATCGGCAGGCAGCTCGCGGTGGTGCAGCCACCGATCGCGTACAGCTTGCCGTCGACGACGGCCTGACCGGCGGCAGCCCGCGGTGTCGGGTTGTCGGCCAGTTCGGTCCAGGTGTTGGCACCCGGGTCGTACGACCAGGTGGCGGAGTCCGGGCCCGCGTCGGCCCAGCCACCGCTAGCGATGATCTTCCCGTCCACGACGCCCACCGTCAGGGCGTTGCGGGCGCCGGGAAGGTCGGCGATCGCCGTCCAGGTCTGCGCGGCCGGGTCGTAGGCGTAGTTCTTGGTGGTGGAGGCGGTACCGTCGCCACCACCGAGCGAATACACCTTGCCGTCCAGGCTCACCACCCGGTTGTCCATGATCGCGGCCGGGTAGTTGGCGATGCCGGTCCACGGTGCCGCCTGCGGGACGACCCCAGCGGCGGCGGCCTTGGCCTCCTTGCCGGACGCCTTGGCGGCGAACGACGTCGGGACGGTGAGCCGCTGCTCCGGCGCGCCGCTGGCCCCGAGCACCTGCTGCCTGGTGACCTTGGACCCGTCCGCCCGGAGGAGTTCGAACCCGTTGTCACGCTCACTGAACTTGACCTCGACCGGCGCGCCGCCGGTGTTGGTCACCGTGAACGTCTTGTTGGCCTTGCCGTTGGGGATCTGGAGTGTCGCGCTCAGCTGCGTCGGTGTCACCTTCAGTCGACCGGCCGCGAGCTGGAAGTTCGCGACGGTCGCCCAGTCGGCCTCGATGTCGACCTGCTTGGTCTCGCTGACGTAGTTGCCGGCGGTCGCGGTGAACGGGTGCTCCCCGGTCAGCGTCGAGTAGATCCAGTAGAAGCCGTCGGCAAGCCCCGGGTCGTCCGGCGTCGCCACCGTGACGGCCTTCTCGGCGGGCCGGTCCTTGCTGGTGACGGTCGCACCGTTGACGTAGCTGTCGTCGTTCTTGTCGCGGACGTTACCGACGACCAGACCGCCGTCGACCGGCACGCAGGTGAGCTGGCTGCCGATCAGAACGCTGTCGACCTCCCACCACCACTCGTACGAGGCGTCGTAGTAGTGGAACCGCACCTGCACCTGCGCCTTACCGGCCGCCTGCGGGATCGGGATCTCGGTCAGCTTCGGGCCCCGGACGTCGGTCTCCTGGCGGAGCACGTTGGTCCAGGTGGCGCCACCGTCGATGCTCAGATCGACATCGGCGGTGTCGTCGTTCAGCTGGTTGAAGTCCTGGTTGAACCGGATGACCGGGGCCGTAACGGCCGTCAGGTTGACCACCGGGCTGACCAGGGAGGTGTCCTGGCTGGTGCCCGCTCCGTAGGCGTCGCTGTCGATCATCGCGAAGTTGCCGCTGCCGCCGGTCAGGTTGCCCCGGTCGCCGTCGTCGGTGAACTTCCAGACCTGACCGCTGCCCGCGTTGTCCACGACAGTCCAACCGGCCGGCGTGGTCGTGCCGTCGAACGTCTCGTACTCACCGTCGGAGCCGAACGCGTATCCGGGCGCGGTGGTGCAGGAGGTGGTGTCCACCGGCACGGCGACGTTGGCGGTGACGTTGCCCGAGCCGACCACGACCTGCTTGGTGACGGTCTGGTAGCCCGGGTACTGCGACTCGTACGTCAGGGTGTACGTCTGCCCGGCCGGCAGCTTGAGGCTGTAGCGGCCGTTCGACGGCGTGGTGTAGTCGTAGACGCCGGACACACCGGACACGGTCACCTTCGCGTACAACGGCCAGCCGTGGCCGGAGCCGTCGGTGACCGCTCCGGTGACGTTGACACTCGGCACCGGCGTCAGCGCGACGTTGAGCGTCGTGGTCGCCGCCTTGGCGACCGTCGCCGACTTCGAGGTGTTGGCGTACCCGAACGCCGCCACGGCGACCTGGTAGTCGCCGGTGGGGAGCTGGGTGGAGTACTTGCCGTCGGCACCGGTGGTCAGCTCACGCGCCGTCGGGCCGGTGAGCGTCAGGGTCGCGCCAGCGATGGGGGCGCCGGTGGCCGCGTCGGTGACCGTGCCGGCCAGGGTGCCGATGTCGCCGGTCGGGGCGGCGTTGAGCAGTGCGAGCGCGTCCAGCCGACCTTCGCCGTAGACATTGTTGTCGGCCGCGGTGCCACCACACTGGTCGTCGGCCTTGTCGACCGCGGCGCCGTTGAGCAGCGCGCGGGTCGCGTCGATGTCACCGACGAGCGACGGAGCCGCCGAGTACAGCAACGCGATCGCACCCGCGAGGTGCGGTGCGGCCATCGAGGTGCCGCTGATGCTGCCGTAGGCGTTGCCCGGAATGCTCGACCGGACGTTCACGCCGGGCGCCGAGATGTTGGGCTTGATCTCGCCGTTCTGCCCGGCACCCCGGGCGGAGAAGCCGGCGACGTTGTTGTTGACGTCGTACGCGCCGGTGGAGTAGTTGCTGGCGAGGCTGCCCGGCGAACCACTGGTCTGGCATGCCGGCCCGCTGTTGCCGTTGGACCAGACGCCGAAGATTCCGGACGCGGCCCAGGCCAGCGTCACGTCCTCCATGAAGGGCTCGTTGGACGGGTCCCGGGTGCCCCACGAGTTGTTGATGACGTTCGGTCGCTTGCTCGCGTCCGCGTTCTGGCCGTTGAGGTCCAACGGCTCGAGCATCCACTGACCGGACTCGACCAGGGCGGCGTCGCTGGGGCAGCAACCGTTCGCCGCGATCCACTTCACCCCGGGTGCGACACCGATCTGGTTCGCGCCGTCGGAGCCGGCCATGGTGCCCATCGTGTGCGTACCGTGGCCATCGTTGTCACAGGGTGCGGCCGCGCAGCTGTCGGCGGCGTTGAACCAGTTGTAGTTGTGGTCGAAGGTCCCGTCGCCGTTGTTGCCCCGGTAGGAGTTCACCAGCGCCGGGTGGTTGAACTGGACCCCGGTGTCGATGTTCGCGATGGTGATGCCCTCGCCCTTGACGCCGTACTGGGACCAGACGTCGTCGGCGTTGATGTTGGCGACGCCCCACTCGAGGGCGTTCACGGTCTTCTCGTCGGTGCCCTTGGTGGTCTCGGGCACCTTGTAGGCAACCGGGGCGTAGAGGCCCTCGACCTCCGAGTGGCCGGCGAACTTCTGCGCCATCGCCAGCGAGCCACTGCTCACCTTGATCGCGTTGGTGGCCCAGAAGGTCTGGTACTTCGCGCCCGAGCTGTCGAGGTCGGCCCGAATCTTGCCCTGGCTCGCGGCGGCGGTCGTACGCAGAGCGTCCGCAACCGCCGTGCCACGCTTCGACCAGTCCTTGATGGCACTGGCCTTGCTGAGGTCCGCCCGGTCCTTGAACCGGATCCAGAAGTCCCCTTCACTCTTGGCCTGGAGCTGCTTCGCGAGCTCTGGTCGGATCTTGTCCCCCGTGGGGGCGCCCGCCCCCATTCCGCCGCCCGGCGCCGCCTGCGCGCCTGAGCTGATGGTGGCCAAGCATGTCGCGGCGAGGATCGTCGCCGCTCCGGCGCTCACCAGTGATCTGGCTGTGCGCCGCCATTGTGGACGTCTGAACATTGGTGCTGCCTCCCTCAGAACGACCCAGGGTGTAATGGGCCACGGTGGAGGTGCGGAAGGTTCGCCTCGATGGAACCGAGCGAACGAACCCCCTCCATGCCTCCCCATGCACCGCGCGGGTCACGCCGGTTGCCCGAGTGGACACTATGATCGATAAGAACGGACGATCAAGAACTTGCCGTGAGCAACTTGTCGCTAAGGGTTGCCCTGCTGGCGGCGCGCTTGCCAATCATTGTCAGGACCATGACGAGAGCTGGGCAGGGATGCCCATCGATCCCGGGCGGTGCTGTGGCCGAGGACGACGAGGCGACGTTGAACAGGGGTGATCCGGCCGACGAGCCGTTCCCACTGCTGATCGCGGTGACCCCGTCGCCGGCCGAACGCATCAGGCTCGCGGAGCTCCTCGACGGCATCGCACCGCTGCTGCTGGTGGCCGACCTCGACGAGCTACGCCGACTGATCGCTGCTCCGCAGCAGGTGGCCGCCGCCCCGGCCGAGCCGGCGCCCGCTGCCGCCCTGGTGATCGATTCGGCCCGGTCCAGCGCACGCTGCGGGGGCCGCGAAGTCGACCTCACCCGACTGGAACACGACCTGCTGACCTGCCTGATCACCGAGCCCGCCCGGGTCTGGAGCTACGCGGAGTTACACCGGTCGGTGTGGGGTGACGAGGGGCGGGAACGCAAGGCGGACGTGCAGTCGCTGGTGAAGCGGCTACGCCGCAAGCTCAACGACCTCGGCACCGGCGCCACCATCGATGTCGTTCGAGGTGTGGGGCTGCGGCTGACCGATCACCAGCAGGCGCGGGTCGAACGAGCCTGACGGCCGGGTCAGATCAGCCCGGCCCGCGCCCACAGCAGACGCCCCGGCCCGGCCACCAGGCCAACGTCCGCCAGGTTGGCGTACACCCGCGCCGCCGACCAGCGCAGGGTGGCGCGCCAGTGCGGGTTGGCGCGGGCAGCGGCCCGGCCGACCGCCGGTGGGATACCCACTGCCGCGTACGCGTCGGGATGGACCAGGCGGTTCGCGATCGTGTAGGCGGCACGACCGACCAACAGTCGGGCGTACTCCATACCCACCGGGCCGGTGTCCGCGACCGCGGTGGCCAGTTCCTCGCGGGCGAATCGGACGTGTCGCGCCTCTTCCACCACATGGATGCGGGAGACCATCCGGATGAGGGGTTGGAGCGACTCGTCTGCCATGATCTCGCGCTGGAACGCGTCGAGGATCTCCTCGGCGATGAGGATCGCGGCGTACATGCGGGGGCCGCTCGCGGTGGCCTTGAGGAAACGCCCGAGGTGGTGGTCCACCGTGCTCGCCCGGTAGACCGGGCAGCCCATCGCCTCGATCAGCCGGCCGAACATGATGGAGTGCCGGCACTCGTCGGCGACCTCGGTCAGCGCGTACTGGGCCTGCCGACTCGTCGGGTCGGCGCCGTAGTACTCCCGGATGAGCATCTGCATGAGGATCGTCTCGAACCACAGCCCGGCGCTGGCCGCGCTGGCCACCTCGTGCTTGGTGAGCTCGACGCGCTGCTCCTCACTGAGCTGCTCCCACAGCGACGTGCCGTAGAGGCTGCTGCGGTGCGGCGGGAGCCAGTAGGCGCCCGGAGTGTGCGGGGCGTCCCAGTCGATCTCGACGGTGGGGTCGTAGCTGGTGCGCAGTGACGACGCGAGCAGTCGCTCGGCGACCGCAGCGCCCTCGGGGTCCGCCGTCTCCATGGTTCCTCCATATTGACGTGACGTCTGGTAACTGTTACGAGTAGTAGCATGCAATCGCCGCGCAAGGATGTCAATGGATCCGACCCGCCGGCCGCGTCCCCCGACGGCGGTCGGAAGGCGACGGGCAACGGCCGCCGGGACCGCTGGGCCGGCCATCGTGAGCAGCGCAGGCAGGCACTGATCGGCGCCGCCGTGCAGGCGTTGCTGCGGCACGGGCCGGAGGTCGACATGGACCAGGTGGCCGCCACCGCTGGCGTCAGCAAGCCGGTTCTCTACCGCTACTTCGCCGACAAGTCGGAACTCTGGGTCGCGGTGAGCGAGGTGGTGGCCGCCCGGGTCGTCGACGCCATCGCGCCCGCGATCGAGCAGGTCCGCGAGGAACGCGCCCTCGTCGAGGCGACGATCGACGCGTACCTCCGCGTGATCGAATCACAGCCCACGCTCTACCGGTTCCTGATGCGCCAGTCCGGTCAACCCGGCATCCACCAGGTCGTCGCCGGGACCAGCCGGCAGGTGGCCGCCGGGCTCGCCCGGGTGATCGGCGACCGGCTGCGTTCACTGGGCCTGGACGCCGGCCCCGCGGAGCCATGGGCGTACGGCCTGGTGGGCTTCGTGCAGGCGGTCGGCGACTGGTGGACCACGCACGGCCAGCCGATCGGCCGGGCCGCCCTCACCGACTACCTGACCGCTCTGCTGTGGAGTGGAATCGAGGGGGTGCGGGCCAGCGCCGACCTGCCGCGCGAGCTGACCCGCGCCCACGAGCGGATCGTGCCGTGAGCTACCACGGCCCGGCGGGCGTCGAGGGCACCTCGGTCCGGGTGCACCTCAGCGGGCGGTGGGAGCCGGTCGACGGCCGCTACCACTGGGGTGGGCGGATCGAGCCCGAGCCACGGGTGGCCCGCCTACTGCGCTCCGGTCGGCGCGACGTCGAGTTGCGCATCGCCGACCGCGTCCGACCCGCCCGGCTGGCCGAGGTCGATCCGTGGGGCGGCGTACGAATCACCGGCGTGGGCGATCCACCCTGGCCGCCCGTGGCCGATCCGACTGCCGCACCCGAGCTCACGGAGGAGTGAATGGAGACAGACGTTGCCATCATCGGCGCCGGCTTCGGAGGCCTGGGCGCCGCCATCCGCCTACAGCGGGCCGGTTTCACCGACTTCCTCGTCTTCGACCGGGGTGAGGACGTCGGCGGTACCTGGCGTGACAACAGCTACCCCGGCTGCGCCTGCGACGTCCCGTCGCACCTCTACTCGTTCTCCTTCGCTCCCAACCCCCGCTGGTCGAACACCTTCTCCGGTCAGGCGGAAATCTGGGACTACCTGCGCGGCTGTGTCGACCGCTTCGGCATACGCCCGAAGTTGCGGATGCGCCACGAGGTGCTGGAGGCACGCTGGGACGACCAGCGCCAACGCTGGCTGCTGCGCACCTCCGGCGGCGACCACACCGCCCGGGTCCTGATCTGCGCCGCCGGCCCGCTCAGCGACCCCGCCATCCCCGACCTGCCCGGGATCGACGAGTTCGCCGGCACGGTCTTCCACTCCGCCCGTTGGCGGCACGACCACGACCTGACCGGACGCCGCGTCGCGGTGATCGGCACCGGCGCCTCGGCGGTCCAACTCGTGCCACAGATCCAGCCGACGGTCGAGAAGCTGGCGCTCTTCCAGCGCACCCCCGCCTGGATCATGCCGCGGCTGTCGCGCCGGATCAGTCGGGTCGAGAAGGCCGCGTTCCGCACGGTTCCCGGGGCGCAGCGGGCCGTCCGGGCAGGGCTCTATCTGGTACGCGAGAGCATGGGCCTGGGCTTCCTGCACCCGGCGGTCAACCGCCTCGCCTCGCGCCTGTCCCTGCGTACGCTGCGGCGTCAGGTCACCGACCCGCACCTGCGGGACAAGCTCACCCCGCGGTACGCGATGGGCTGCAAGCGGGTCCTGATCTCCAACGACTACTGGCCGTCGCTCGCCCAGCCGAACGTCGACGTGGTCACCGCCGGCATCGCCCGGATCGTGCCGGATGGCCTGCTGACTGCCGACGGCGTACACCACCCGGCGGACACCATCATCTTCGGCACCGGCTTCCACGTCACCGACTCCCCCGTCGTGCGGCGCATCCACGGCCGGGGCGGGCGCAGCCTGGGCGAGGCGTGGACCCCGAGCATGCACGCGTACCGGGGCACCACCATCGCCGGCTTCCCCAACCTGTTCTTTCTCCTCGGCCCGAACACCGGGCTGGGGCACACCTCCGTGGTGCTGATGATCGAGGCGCAGTTGCGCCTGGTGGTCGCGGCGCTGCGACACATGCGGGCCAAGGACATCCAGGCCATCGAGCCCACCGGTGATGCCCAGCGGCGCTGGACCGAACAGATCGATCAGAAGATGACCGGCACCGTGTGGGCGACCGGCTGTCAGAGCTGGTACCTCGACGCCACCGGCCGTAACACCACCATCTGGCCGGGTTTCGCCACGAGCTTCCGGCTGCGGCTGCGCCGGTTCCGCCCGGCCGACTACCGGGTGGCGACGACCGGTAACACCCCTAACGAGACAGAACGGGAGCACGCCGATGCGGTATGACCTGGCGGGCAAGACGGTGCTCATCACCGGCGCGGCGCGCGGCATCGGGGCGCAACTGGCCCGCGAGGCCGTCGCCCGCGGGGCCCAGGTTGCCCTCGTGGGCCTGGAAGCCGAGTTGCTCAAACAGCTCGGTGCCGACCTCGACGCGCACTGGCACGAGTGCGACGTCACGGACCAGGCGGCGCTGGAGGCCGCGGTGGCCTCCACGGTGGACCGTTTCGGCGGTATCGACGTGGTCGTCGCGAACGCCGGTATCGCCAACCTCGGTACCGTCGCCGTCGGACCGGTCGACGCGTTGGTCCGTACCGTCGAGGTGAACCTCTGCGGCGCGATCCGCACGGTCAGCGCGGCGCTGCCCCACGTCATCGCCGCTCGTGGCCACGTAATGATCGTCTCGTCGGCGGCCGCCTTCACGGCGATGCCCGGCATGGCTGCCTACTGTGCGTCGAAGGCGGGCGTGGAGCAGTTCGCCAACGTACTGCGCCTGGAGACCCGCCCGGCCGGCGTCACCGTCGGCACCGCGCACCCGATCTGGATCGACACCGACCTGGTCCGCGACATCCGTGACGACCTGCCGTCGTTCCGCACCGCGCTGCGCCGGCTGCCGTGGCCGCTCTCCACCGTCGTGCCTGTCGAGCAGTGCGTCGAGGCCCTGCTCCGCGGCATCGAGCGGCGCAAGCGCAAGGTGTACGTGCCACGGTCGCTGGCCATGGTGCAGGCGCTGCGCCCGGTGGTGCTGAGCGGTTTCTCGGACTCGTTGATCACGCGGTTCGGCGGCCAGACCATGGTCGGTCAGATGGAGGACGAGGTACGCCAGCTCGGGCGTTCCTTCGGCAGGACGTCGGTGGGAGATCAGTCATGACCGTTCACTTCCGTCGCGCGGGCAGCGGCGAGCCGCTCGTGCTCATCCACGGCATCGGTCACCGTCACGAGGCATGGGAGCCGGTGTTCGACCGGCTCACCGCCCACCACGACGTGATCGCGCTAGACCTGCCCGGCTTCGGGAATTCCCCGGTGCCCGGCACCGGCATGCCCGCTGACATGGCCGCCACCGTTGCCTCGGTCCTGCCGGTCCTGGCCGAGTGGGGGCTGGAGCGTCCGCACGTCGCCGGATACAGCCTCGGTGGGGCGATCGGCCTGGAGCTTGCCGCCACCGGGGCGGTCGCTTCGGCCACCGCCTTCTCCCCCGCCGGGTTCTTCACCCCGGCGGAGCGCCGGCGGGCACTGGCCATCCTCAGGATGTTGCGGGCCAACTCGTACCTGCCCACTCCGATCATGCGGGTCGCGCTGCGCTCGGCGTACCTGCGGGCGTTGTGCTTCGCGCCGCTGATGGCCCGCCCGACGCTGTTGGACGTCGACCGCGCGCTGGGTGACGCGCTCGCCCTGCGGCGCGGGCTCGGTTTCAACGCCGTGGCCCGAGCCGCCCGCCACTACCGCTTCGACTGCCTCCGGTTGTCCGACGCGACGGTGCCGGTGACCGTCGGCTGGGGCGACCGCGACCGCATCTTCGGCGTCCACCAGGCCGAGCGCGTCCGGGCCGGCCTGCCGGCAGCCCGGGTCGTGACGCTGCCCCGTTGCGGGCACGTGCCGATGAGCGACGACCCGGACCTGGTGGCCGGGCTCATCCTGGAGACCACCGGCGCCGTGCCCCGCACCGAACGACCGGACCCGTCGGTGGCCGCCTAGCAGCGCGGTCAGGAAAATCACTTCACAGACTAAAAACTTGCAGCCTCCGCAAGTTTGACCCTAGCCTCGCCCGCGTGATCGACACCGACCAAGCTGCCACCGGGCGTCGGGACCGCAAGAAGCGGCTGACGCGGGCCGCGCTGACCGCCGCCGCGCTGCGGCTGGTCGCCGAACGCGGCCTGGAGCACGTGACGGTGGAGGAGATCAGCGAAGCGGCGGACGTCTCCTCGCGTACCTTCTTCAACTACTTCGCCTGCAAGGACGAGGCGCTCACCGACGACCCGGCGCTCGACGGCAACCCGGTCGTGGCGCGTCTGGCGGCCGCCCCTCCACAGGTGCCGGCGTTGCAGGCCGTCCGGCTCGCCCTCGACGAGGCGATCGACGCGATTCAGGCCGACCGGGAGTTGTGGCGGCTGCGGCTGGCGGTCATCGCCCAGAACCCGACGCTGCTGCCCCGACTGATAGCCGGCAACATCGCGACCGAGCGGGCCATGGTCACGGTCATCGCCACCCGCCTGGGCGTGGGCCCCGACCACTGCCACCCGCCGCTGATCACCGCTGTTTCCAGTGCCGCCTTCCGCACCGCGATGCTGCGCTGGGCGGCCGGCGACGACACCCGGCCTCTGCGCGACTTCGTGGACGAGGCGTTCGCCGCGGTCGCCGCCGGCCTGCCGGATCCGCCACACCCCTCCTGATTCGCCAGTCCCCGCCCCGTTGCATCAGCTCCGGGGCCAACCACTCCGCTGAAACCCCGACAAGGGAGCGTCAATGACCACAACCGTCCCGCCCGCCGACACCGCCGACGTCGGCACGCGCATGTCGCGTCGGGAGGTTCTCCAGGCCCTCTCCGGCCTGATGGTCGGCATGTTCGTGTCCATCCTCGCCTCCACGGTGGTCGCGAACGCGCTGCCGCGGATCATCGCCGATCTGAACGGCAGCCAGACCGTCTACACCTGGATCGTCACCAGCGAACTGCTCGCCATGACGGCGACGGTGCCGCTGTGGGGCAAGATGGCCGACCTGTACAGCAAGAAGCTGCTGATCCAACTGTCGCTGGGGCTGTTCGTGGTGGGTTCACTCATCGCGGGCTTCACCCCGAACGTCGAGGTGCTGCTGCTCAGCCGCGTGGTCCAGGGCATCGGCGCCGGCGGCATGACGGCACTGGCCACGATCGTCATGGCGGCGATGATCCCGCCGCGTGAGCTGGGCCGCTACGCCGGTATCTTCGGCGCGGTCTTCGGTGTCGGCACCATCGCCGGTCCGCTGATCGGTGGCCTGCTCGTCGACACGTCGTGGCTGGGCTGGCGGTGGTGCTTCCTGATCGGGGTCCCGTTCAGCATCATCTCCATCGCCCTGCTGCAGCGCACCCTGCACCTGCCGGTCGTCCGCCGCAAGGCCAGGATCGACTGGCTTGGAGCGCTGCTCATCACCTCGGGCGTCTCCACGCTGCTGATCTGGTCGTCCCTGGCCGGCAACAAGTTCGACTGGGCCTCCGGCTGGACGGCCCTCATGGTCATCGGCGGTCTGGTCCTGCTGGCGCTGGCCGTGGTCGTCGAGTCGCGGGCGGCCGAGCCGATCGTTCCGCTGGACATCTTCCGCAACCGCACCGTCTCGCTGGCCACGGTCGCCAGCGTGCTGGTCGGTGTCGCGATGTTCGGCGGCACCGTCTTCCTGTCCCAGTACTTCCAGATCTCGCTGGGCAAGTCGCCCACCGTCGCGGGCCTCATGAGCCTTCCGATGATCTTCGGTCTGCTCGTCTCGTCGACGGTGGCCGGCCAGCTCATCACGAAGTACGGCCGGTGGAAGGCCTACCTGGTGGCCGGCGCCGCGGTGATGACCGTCGGAATGCTGCTCCTGGGCACCATCGACGCCAACACCAGCGTCGTCGTCCTGTCGATCTACATGGCCGTGCTGGGCGTCGGCGTCGGCATGCTCATGCAGAATCTCGTGCTCGCCGCGCAGAACGACGTGCCGGCCCACGAGCTCGGCGCCACCACCTCCGTGCTGACGTTCTTCCGCAGCATGGGCGGCGCGATCGGGGTCAGTGCCCTCGGCGCGGTCCTGGCGAGCCGGGTGACCTCGATGACGGCCGAGCGACTGGGCCCGGCGGCGACGGCCGGCGGCGGCTCCGCTGAGGTGCCCGACCTGTCCACCCTGCCGGAGCCGGTGCTCCGCATCGTGCAGGACGTGTACGGCACCGCCACCGCCGACCTTTTCCTGGTCGGCGCGCCGATCGCGCTGCTCGCGCTGATCGTCGTGCTGTTCATCAAGGAGAAGCCGCTGCACACCCTCAGCGGGGACGAACGACGCGCCCAGGAGGAGGCGGCCGAGAAGGCCGCGATCCACTGAGCTGTACGACAGCAGTCGGGGGCGGGCCGGTTGGCCCGCCCCCGTTCTGCGTCCACCGGCGGACCGGCGGACCGGCGGACCGGCGGACTGGCGGACCGGCGAGGGCACCCTCTGTCGCCGCCTTTGCTCTGCTTCAACCCAGGCAACGGTTTCGGGCCGCGAGTGTTGCCTCGGTTGAAGCAGAGCAAAGGGCGCGAGCGAACCCCTGACCCCTCCGCCGGGGGACGAGCCGACGTCTTCGTCCCCGCGTTTTCCGGTAACTACAAGGCGCGAACCCGTTGCCACGTAACGTGAGAAGCAGCCGGTCAACGGCCTACAGCCAGACGCGGGCCGGGCCGCCACCGTGGCGGCGCCGCTCGGCCAACTGTCGGGACGGACAGCTCCGCACCGCCGCCGGCGTACTCAGCCGCAGGAGGAGCGGACGATGCCCATGCTCTCGGTATTCGATCCTCGGCACACTGTCGCTCCACCGGGATACAGCCGCTGGCTCATCCCGACCGCGGCACTGGCCGTGCACGTGTGCATCGGCCAGGTCTACGCGACGAGCGTCTACAAGAACTCCCTCATCGCGCACTTCGACACCAGCCAGACGGCGATCGGGGCCATCTTCAGTATCGCCATCGTCATGCTGGGCTCGTCCGCGGCCGTGGGTGGCCGGTGGGTGGAGCGGAACGGACCACGTCGGGCGATGTTCGTCTCCGCCTGCTTCTGGGCCGTCGGGTTCCTGGTCGGCGCGCTCGGCATCGCGACCCAACAACTCTGGCTCCTCTACCTCGGATACGGCGTCATCGGCGGCATCGGGCTCGGCATCGGCTACATCTCGCCCGTCTCCACCCTGATCAAGTGGTTCCCGGACCGGCCGGGTCTCGCCACCGGGTTGGCCATCATGGGGTTCGGCGGCGGCGCGCTGGTCGCCGGCCCGCTCGCACGCCAGCTGCTCTCCCTCTACGACTCCGGCTACAACCCCGCCAACCCTGCCGCCGTGGCGTCGGGACGTGCCCTCGTGGGGCTCTTCGTCACGTTCGGCATCGGCTACTTCGTGATCATGATGTTCGGCCCGTTCAACGTCCGGGTTCCGGCACCGGACTGGCGGCCCGCCGGATTCGACCCCGCGACCGTTGCCAGTCGACCTCTGGTGACGAAGGCGAGCGTGTCCGCCACGAACGCCGTGCGTACCCGGTCGTTCTGGCTGCTGTGGATCGTGCTGTTCTGCAACGTCACCGCGGGCATCGGCATCCTGGAGCAGGCCAGCCCGATGATCCAGGACTTCTTCCGGGACAACGGATCCACCGCCGTCTCCGTGTCGGCCGCGGCTGGTTTCGTGGGTGTGCTGTCGCTGTTCAACATGGCCGGGCGGTTCGTCTGGTCGACGACGTCCGACCTCATCGGCCGCAAGCCCATCTACATGGTCTACCTCGGTGTCGGCATGGTGCTGTACGTGCTGCTCGCCGTGGCCGGCCACTCCGCGACCGCGGTCTTCGTGCTGATCGCTGCGGCGATCATCTCCTTCTACGGCGGTGGCTTCGCCACCATGCCCGCCTACCTGCGTGACCTGTTCGGCACCTTCCAGGTCGGCGCGATCCACGGCCGGATCCTGACCGCCTGGTCGGCCGCGGGTGTCGCCGGCCCGCTGATCGTCAACGGGATCCTCGACTCGCAGGGCAAGCCCGGCACTCTCACCGCGTCGGCGTACCGGCCCGCGCTGTTCACCATGGTCGGCATCCTGGCCATCGGCTTCATCGCGAACCTACTGGTCCGTCCCGTGCCCGACCGATTCCACGAGCCGGACCGGGGGCCGACGTCGCCCGTGGCGAAGGCCAGTGTCACCGAGCCGGTCGCCCTCGGCCCGCAGAGCAACCCTCCGGTGCCGCAGCACGTCGGTAGCCAGACTGGGCGGCTCTGGTTGTCGTGGCTGCTCGTCGCGGTGCTCCTCGGGTACGGCATCGTCCAGACCGCCATCACCGCCGCGAAGCTGTTCACCGGCTGACGCGAGCGTCGTCGAGCCGCTCCCGTTGTGGCACGACCGTGTACTTCGGATCGCGTGCCGACACCCTTCCGGCCTCGAAGACGCCGAACCGGGTGGCGACGGACGATGCCACGAGGGCCACGCCGGAGATCGTCGACAGGACTCGGCTTCCTCGGCTGACCAGCGCCGCGGCGGTGCCCACGGCGAGCAGGGCGCGCCCCGCCTTGACCAACCGGCCGCTGCGTCCGTGCCTGTAGGGCTCGGCCGTCAGTCCCTGCCGCTCCAGCTGGTGCCCTCCGCCCAACTCGATGGCCGCGGCGGCCAGGACGAGTCGTCGCAGTGGGGCGGTCTCCGCGGCCGGTGCCGCGATCAGTCCGACCCCGGACGCGGCGGCGAGCGCGCTGCCGGCAAAGACGAACGGCAGCGACGGGTACGCGTCGTGCCAGGACGGTACGGCCGTGTCGGCGAGCAGCACCCCGGTGTACGTGGCCAGCGCCGGCGCGGTGGCCGCCGCGGCCAGGCCGGCGACGCTGCCGATGGGCGGTGCGATCCGGCGGGCGAGGCCGAGCGCACCGTGCTGCGGAAGCAGTGGCGCTAGTTCGGCGATCGCCGCCACGCCGGCCAGCGGCCCGAACGCGGCGAGGATCCAGGTGCCGACCGACATCGGCGAGGTCAGCTTGGCTACCCGGAGCATGTGGTGGAACCGGGTCGGCCGCCCGAGGTCGTGGACCAGCAGGTACGTGCTGGCGGCGACGCCGCCGAGGGCGGCCCAGCGGCTCACCTTGCGCAGCCCGGGTCGTCCGGTCAGTTGGGCGCCCGCGCCGATCAGCGCGCTTCCGGCGGCGAGGCCCCCGGTGAACAGGTAGCCGGCGATGTCGTGCTTCCACACGGGCGGTTTGAGGACCGGCCGGCCGTAGTAGGAGGCGAAGTCGGCCGGCGGCACGGTGAGCTGCTCGCCGCCGTCGCCGCCCCGCCTGCCACGCCGTCGGTGGCGCTTCCCGTCAGGCTGGTCGACGCTGGCCTGAAACTCGCGGAACCGGGCGCCGACCGGCTCGTTCGATGGCGTCGCGTCAGTCATTGCCGCCTACCCAGGAACGCGACCGCCGTGGCGACGGCCATCGTCATCGCCGCCAGGCCCGCGCGCTTCCACATGGCCGGCAGGTCCCGCGTGGTCACAATCGGATCCGGTGGCAGGCCGTACACCTCGGGCTCGTCGAGGAGCAGGAAGAACGCACCGTCACCGCCCACCCCATCATTCGGGTCATGCCCGTACAACCGCGCCTCGGGGACCCCCCGCTCGTGCAGCGTCTCGACCCGCGCGGCAGCCCGCTCCCGCAACTCGTCCAAAGCCCCGTACTGAATCGACTCGGTCGGACACGCCTGCGCACACGCCGGAGTCATCCCCGCGCCAAGCCGGTCGTAGCACAGCGTGCACTTCCACGCCCGCCCATCATCCTTACGCTGATCAATCACACCATAAGGACAGGCCGAGATGCAGTAACCACACCCATTGCAGATGTCCTCCTGCACCACCACCGTCCCGAACTCCGTCCGGAACAACGAACCCGTCGGGCAGACATCCAGGCACGCCGCATGCGTGCAGTGCTTGCACACGTCGGACATCATCAACCAACGGAAATCACTACGCCCCTCCGCGCCGGTGCCCCGACCCGGCGGCTGCGCACCCGGCATCCCGAGGAATTCCGGCCCACCCGACATTCGTGCTGCCGCCGCTGGCGAGCCGCTCGGCAGGCCCGGGGTCGTCCCGGTGTCGGTGCTGGTACGCGCGCCGACCGCCGCGGTCGCCGGGCTGACCGCAGGCCCGTCCGGGTTCTCCGCGAACGCGGGGGTGGACCAGCCGGAAGGACGGGGCTGCTCTATGAACGCCACGTGCCGCCACGAGTTCGCGGTCAACGCGCCGGTGTTGTCGTACGACATGCCGAGCAGGTCGAGGCCGCTCTGCGGGACGCCGTTCCACTCCTTGCACGCCACCTCACAAGCCTTACAGCCGATGCAGACGCTGGTGTCGGTGAAGAACCCCATCCGCGGCGGCGCGTCCACGTAACCGGCGTCGGGCGCCGGGTCCAGCGGGCCGTACAGGGCGTTGGCATGTGGCATCGGTCAGACCTCCTGGTCGTGGCCGCTGTCGGGGTCGTCGGTCGTGACCTGCGGCGGATAGTGCGGGCTGAGGTCCCCGGACCGCCGCCGGTAGTCGACGAGGAGTTCCAGTAGTGCCAGTCCTCTCGGGCGCCGACCGGGCCGCACGTCGCAGGTGCCGACCTTGCTCTCCTGGATCAGGACGTTCGGGTCGAGGCTGATACCGAACAGGTCGTTGGCCGAGTCACCGGTCACCAGGCCCTCCGGGCCGAAGTGGTACGGCAGCCAGAGCTGGTGGATGATGCGGTTGTCGACCCGCAGCGGGGTCAGCCGGTCGGTCACCAGCACACGCGCCTCGATGGCCGCGCGGGTGGTGATCAGGTGCGTCCAGCCCAGGTGGTTGAGGCCACGTTCCGCCGCCAGCTCCGGCGACACCTCGACGAACATCTCTGGTTGCAGCTCGGCCAGGGGCGACACGTTGCGGCTCATCGCGCCGGCGGTGTGGTGCTCGGTGAGCCGGCTGACCGTGAAGATGTACGGGAACACCTGGCTGTGCGGCTCCGGTGGGCTCGGGTTGAGCGTGTTGATCGGGTGTGTGTAGACCTTGCGGGTCGGATTGGACTGCTGCCGGTAGAGCGGGTTGCGCACCGGTGACTCGACGGGCTCGTAGTGGGTGGGCATCGGCCCGTCGAGCACGCCGGTGGGCGCGTACAACCAGCCCTTGCCGTCGCCCTGAAGGATGAACGGGTCGTCGCCGGCAATGCCCGCCACGCCCGAGGCGTCCGGGCCCGGTCGGTAGGACGGCGGCTTGTTCTTCTCGAAGTCCGGCACGTCGTAGCCGGTCCACTCGCCCTTGTCCGGGTCCCACCAGACGTACTTCTTCCGCTCGCTCCACGGGTTGCCGTCGGGGTCGGCGGAGGCACGGTTGTAGAGGATGCGCCGGTTTGCCGGCCAGGCCCAGCCCCACTCCAGGGCGACCATGGACTGCTCGCTGGCGGGTTTGCGGCGAGCGGCCTGGTTGACGCCGTCCGCGTACACCCCGCTGTAGATCCAGCATCCGCAGACGGTGGAGCCGTCGTCCTTCAGCTCGGTGAAGGACGACAGTGGCCGACCGGTCGCCACCTCGTACCCGTTGATCTCGCGCAGCACCGACTCGGCGCTCGGCTCCGCGTGCGGACCGTGCGTGGGGTAGTCCCAGGCCAGGTCGAGCAACGCGCGGTCGCGGGACACGGTCGACGTCGCCAACCGTTCCCGGATGACGCGCCCGAGGTGGTAGAAGAACCACAGTTCGGAGCGGGCGTCGCCTGGCGGCTCGACGGCCTTCTCCCGCCACTGCAACAGACGTTGGGTCTGGGTGAAGGTCCCCTCCTTCTCCACGTGCGAGGCGGCGGGCAGGAAGAACACCTCCGTTCGGCACTCCTCCGGCACGATCTCACCGGTCTCGATCTCGGGCGCGGTCTGCCAGAACGTCGCGCTCTCAATCATGAACAGGTCCCGGACCACCAACCAGTCCAGGTTGGCCATCCCGAGCCGCTGCGCACGACCGTGCGCCGAGCCGACGGCCGGGTTCTGGCCGAGCAGGAAGTAGCCCTTGATCTTGCCGTCGATCATGTCGAGCACCTGCTGGTAGGTGCCGTGATCACCGGTCATCCGCGGCATGTAGCCGTAGCAGTAGTCGTTGTCGGCGGTGGCGGCATCACCCCAGTACGCCTTGAGCAGGTTGACGCCGTAGGCGCGGGCGTTACCCCAGAAGCCCTTCTGGCCCGGGTGCCGGATGCTGTCCACCCACTCGTCGAAGGTCGGGTGGTCGGCGTGGTGCGGCATCGGCAGGTAGCCGGGCAGCAGGTTGAACAACGTCGGGATGTCGGTGGAGCCCTGGATGCTGGCGTGCCCGCGCAGTGCCATGACCCCGCCACCCGGGCGACCCATGTTGCCGAGCAACAGCTGGATGATCGCGCCGGTGCGGATGTACTGCACACCCACACTGTGCTGCGTCCACCCGACCGAGTAGACGAGCATGCTGGTCCGTTCCCGGCCGGAGTTCCGCGTCCACGCCTGGGCCAGCTCCAGGAACTTGTCCTGCGCGATGCCACAGACCCGCTCGACCATCTCCGGTGTGTAGCGGGCGTAGTGCCGCTTGAGGATCTGGTAGACGCAGCGCGGGTGCTGCAACGTCTCGTCGCGTTCGGTGTCGCCGTCGACCGGCGCGCCGTGCGACTCGTGCTCCAGCCCGGCCGCGGTCTCCCGCTGGGTCTCGGTGTCGCGGGTCGTCACGTTCTGCCCGTTGCCCGCGTACCGCCAACTGGCCTGGTCATAGCTGGCGTTCTCGATCTTGAAGCCGGAGAAGAGCCCGTGCAGGTCCTCGGTGTCGGCGTACTCCTCGGTCACGATGGTCGCCGCGTTGGTGTACGAGACCACGTACTCCCGGAAGTCGAGCTCGTTGTCCAGGATGTAGCGGATCACGCCACCGAGCAGGGCGATGTCGGTGCCTGCCCGGATCGGCAGGTACGCGTCCGCCACCGCGCTGGTGCGGGTGAACCTCGGGTCGACGTGGAAGACCTTCGCGCCGCGGCGCTTGGCCTCCATCACCCACTGGAAGCCCACCGGGTGCGCCTCGGCCATGTTCGAACCCTGAATGACGATCATGTCGGAGTTCGACAGGTCCTGCTGGTACTGGGTGGCGCCCCCACGGCCGAAGCTGGTCCCCAGACCGGGGACGGTGGAGGAGTGTCAAATACGGGCCTGGTTCTCGATCTGGAGCGCCCCCATCGCGGTGAACAACTTCTTGATGAGGTAGTTCTCCTCGTTGTCCAGCGTCGCCCCACCCAGGCTGGAGATGCCCAGCGTCCGGTTGAGCGGCCGACCCTCGTCGTCGACGTCCTCCCAGGTTTCGTCCCGGGCGGCCAGGACCCGGTCGGCGATCATGTTGAGCGCCGTGTCGAGGTCGAGGTCCTCCCACTCGGTGCCGTACGGCCGGCGGTAACGGATCTTCGTCTGCCGCAGCGGGCTGGTCACCAGACTCTTACTGGCCGAGCCCTTCGGACAGAGCCGACCCCGCGAGATCGGGCTGTCCGGGTCGCCCTCGATCTGACTGACCTGCCCGTCCTTGACGAACACCCGCTGGCCACAACCCACCGCGCAGTACGGGCAGACGGACCGGGCCACTGAGTCGGCGGTTTCCGTGCGGGCGGTGAGCGCCCGGGATCCGTCGGACTTCGCCGCGGCGCCCCGGCCGAGCGGGTCGGTGCCGGTGAGCTGGCGGTAGACCGGCCAGCCCTCGATCCAGCTCCGCACCCCCATCGGCGCACCTTCCCGACCAATCTCATCAAATATGAACACTCTGACGTTAGATGAGATGCCGACCCGGTCGCAGCGGGATCACAAAGAGTCGCGCCTCCCCTGGCCTTTTCGAGCAGGCCAGGGAGGGCATGGTGTATGGCGGTGGTCAGTTCGGCTGGAGCTGGCCGATGCGATGGTCGCTGAAAGTCCGGTAGCGGTGCAGCTCCCAGAACAGCCAGCCGATGCTGACGATCGCCAACACGATGAAGACCAGTGAGCCGGAGAACGTGTCCCAGAGGGTGTGCAGGACGACGACACCCAGGAACGTGCCGATGAACCCGAACAGCCGGCGGACGCTCGGGCTGGCCAACAGCGCCCACAGCGCGCCGGCGGTGAGCCCGGTCCAGGCGGTGTGGCCGGCGGGCGCGGTCAGACCGCGGATGAACAGGGTCTGCTCCACCGCGCCGATGTTGCCCTGCGAGCTCAGCAGAGCCGTGAAGGCGTAACCCATCGTCTCCAGCGCGGCGAACCCCATGCCGGCGGCGACGCCGATGATCAGCCCGTCGGAGGGCACCCGACGACGATGCTGAGCCACGACCGTGAACAGCAGCACCACCGGGACGATCAGCTTCGCCGACTCCTCGATCAGTGCCACGAACAGCATGGGCAGCGTGCCGAGCCCACGCAGGGTGTCGTACTCCAGCGTGCCGGCGACCACCGTGCCGATCACACCACCGAAGAACGCGGACGTCACCAGCACCGACGCCGGCACCTGCCACCGCCCGGTACGTGCCTGCGCGAACGTCAGGAACGTCAGCGGAACCAGCGTCGCCCCGAGCAGGATCAGTGCCGGCACGAAGTTCGGATTTTGCGTGCTGACCAGGGTCCGCAGCACCGCTACATAGAGGATCAGCCCGATGACGAGCACTCCGACCCACGCCGACCGGCGCGAACGATCACCCATACCGCGCAGTCTGGCGGATCCAGGTTACGAAGGCTAGCCACTGCTAGAAGCATCTGCCCGGCGGCCTCTGCGGCCCGCAGCGGCTGAGGGTCTCGTTGATGCGCACCGGTACCTGGTGCGCAAGGCTCATCTTCGGGCGGCCCCGGGCCTGCCGTACCCGGCGGTGTTCCACGCACCCGGCGTACAAACTTGCTTGCGCTGGCCCCGGCTTGGGCCGCCCAGACGGGTACGGCCACCGCGGCGCCGGTCGGGTACCCCGGCCAGACCTTCCAGGTCGTGGCGGCGATCCATCGCCGAACGTGAAGTCCTTGGGATGAGCGGCCCCGCATGGGTTGGCCGGCAAGCGGTGGACGGGGCTTTTGCCGTTGATCGTAAATAAAATCCACTTTGTCTGAAATCTGCCTAGATACAGCTAGAACCCTCCTTATTCGACGAATCGCTCTAATACGCTATGAATCGCCCACGAGCTAACGGTGCGTAACTCGCAAGCAGCTCCGGGTGTATCCGAGGCGGCTCTCTGGAGGGGTCATGAGCAACAACCGACGGCTGCGGCGGGGGCTGAAGCGTGGCCGCGCCGCTTCCGGGCTGAGTTCTGCCCTGATGGTGGTCGGGATGACGGGTGGGCCCGCAGCCGCAGCGCAACCCGTGGAAGCGAAATCGCCTGCCCAGGCCGTGCACATGGGTACGCCCGGTCCGCTCGGCCAGTACGGCGGGTGGCCGTCCTCTTGGTCGACTGTCCGCCAAGACGGCGGCGGACCTGACGATTCGCCGGGCCACTACCCTGGCGGACCACCGGACCACGGCCCGCAGGGCTGGCAGGGCCCGTGGCACGACGGGGGCAAGCGGCCGAAGCCGGCCTACCCGCATGGCTCCAAGGGCAGTAAGGGCAAAGGCCCTCAGGGCGTTCAAGGCGCACAGGGCGACACCGGCGCTCAAGGCGTTCAAGGTGCTGAAGGTGCCCAAGGCGACACGGGCTCCCAGGGCAACACCGGCGCCCAAGGCAACCAAGGCTTCCAGGGTGCTCTAGGCGCCCAAGGCAACACCGGGGCACAAGGCAACCAAGGCGACACCGGCTCCCAAGGTTTCCAAGGTGCTCAAGGCGCCCAAGGCAACACGGGCGCTCAAGGCGCTCAAGGCTTCCAGGGTGCTCAAGGCAACACCGGCGCACAAGGCTCCCAAGGCAACACGGGCGCTCAAGGCTCCCAAGGCTTCCAAGGTGCTCAAGGCAACACGGGCGCTCAAGGCTCCCAAGGCTTCCAAGGTGCTCAAGGCAACACCGGCGCACAAGGCTCCCAAGGCAGCACGGGCGCTCAAGGCTCCCAAGGCTCCCAAGGCTCCCAAGGCTCCCAAGGCAACACCGGCTCCCAAGGTTTCCAGGGTGCTCAGGGCGCTCAGGGCGACACCGGCTCCCAAGGTTTCCAGGGTGCCCAAGGTGCCCAAGGCAACACCGGTGCACCAGGCAACACCGGCGCACAAGGTGCCCAGGGCAACACGGGCGCTCAAGGCGCTCAAGGCGCTCAAGGCGCCCAAGGCGCCCAAGGCGCCCAGGGCAACACCGGCGCCCAAGGCTCCCAGGGCGCTCAGGGCGCCCAAGGCGACACCGGCGCACAAGGCACCCAAGGTTTCCAAGGTGCTCAAGGCGCCCAAGGCGACACCGGCGCACAAGGCACCCAAGGTTTCCAAGGTGCTCAAGGCGCCCAAGGCGACACCGGCGCACAAGGCACCCAAGGTTTCCAAGGTGCTCAAGGCGCCCAAGGCGACACCGGCGCACAAGGCACCCAAGGTTTCCAAGGTGCTCAAGGCGCCCAAGGCGACACCGGCGCACAAGGCACCCAAGGTTTCCAAGGTGCTCAAGGCGCCCAAGGCGACACCGGCGCACAAGGCACCCAAGGTTTCCAAGGTGCTCAAGGCGCCCAAGGCGACACCGGCGCACAAGGCACCCAAGGCAACACCGGCGCACAAGGCAACCAAGGCGACACCGGCTCCCAAGGTTTCCAGGGTGCCCAAGGTGCCCAAGGTGCTCAAGGCAACACCGGCGCACAAGGTGCCCAAGGCAGCACGGGCGCTCAAGGCGTTCAAGGCTTCCAAGGTGCTCAAGGCGCCCAAGGCGACACCGGCGCACAAGGCACCCAAGGTTTCCAAGGTGCTCAAGGCGCCCAAGGCGACACCGGCACACAAGGCACCCAAGGTTTCCAGGGCGACACGGGCGCCCAGGGGGCTCAAGGCGCGCAGGGGTTGCAGGGCGTACAAGGATCCCAGGGCGCGCAGGGTCTGGCGGGCAACGGGATCGACTCAGCATACATCCAGGGCCCGCTGACCGTGATTGCGGACACCCCCGTCAATTTCGGGTGCGTGCCCGGAGACATTGCTGTCGGAACCGGATATCAGCTCTCGGGTGCGGGCGTCAACCCGGTGCTGATCCAGCCGCTCTCGATCAGTGGCTACCAGTTCACCTTTACCGGCGGAGGCGCCGACATCTGGGTGTCCTGTATCTCACCCACCAATCCCGTGGCGTAGGCACCTGCCGCCAACAGTCGGCCCGAACGGCGCCAGCAGCAGCAATGCCAGCCGGCGGAAGAGCAAGTCGCCGCCTCGTTACTGTCAAGGAGAAGAAATGAGCACGCGTCAGATATTCGGGTCACTCGCCTGTGGTGCGGTCCTGCTGGCCGGAGTCCCGGCATGCAGCGAGAAGCCTGCTGACAAGCCGCAGACGAGCAACGCCGGCAACAGCGACAAGGCGAACGGCGACACCAGCACCGGAACCGCGCCGGCGGATCTGCTGAAGCTCGGTGTCGAGCAGGGCCAAGCCGGCAACTTCGACGCGGCGAAAGCCACCTTCGAGAAAGTGCTGGCCGCCGAGGACAACAACAAGTTCGCCTGGTTCAACCTGGGCTTCATAGCCCAGTCGCGCAACCAGGCCGACGAGGCGATCAGCAACTACGACAAGGCATTGGCGGCCGACGCCAACTACAAGCCGGCCCTTTACAACAAGGCCATTGCACTGGAAAGTAAGGCCCCAACGACGTCGATGGACATCTACCGCAAGGTCGTGTCGATCGACAACAAGTCGTCAACGGCCTACCTCCGGCTGGGCATGCTGCTGTCCCAATCCGGTGACGACGCGGCGGCGCGGGACGCCTTCAAGGCGGCGATGCGGCTGGACAAGGGGCTCACCTCAGCCGTGCCGGCGAAGTACCGTGCGGTCCCGAAGGCTCCGTCCTCGGCTCCGGCGGGTAGGTGATTGGCTCAATGCGTACACCGCGCGTAACGGTCTTCACAGGGAGCAACCGCACCCGTTTCATCGATGAATGTTTCCGATCACTGGTCGAGCAGACTTTTACCGACTGGGAGTGGGTGGTCGTTCTCAACCAGGGGTCTCGTTGGCGGCCCGAGAGGCACGACGATCGGATCCGGCTCATTGTCCAGGACAACCTGAACGGCGTTGGCGCCGTGAAAGGGTACGCCTGCGCCGAGGCTGCCGGGGACATCCTGGTCGAGCTTGACGACGACGATCTGCTCAGCAGCGACTGTCTGCAAGAAATCGTCGACGCCTTCGACTCCAACCCGGAGGTGGGGTTCGTCTACAGCGACACCGCGCAGATCCAGGAGGACGGTGGCCGCTGCGAGGACCGTTTCGCGAGTTCATTTGGTTGGCGGCACTACGACGAGAAGGTGGACGGCCGCGAGGTGCTGGCCTGCCGGGCGTTGCCGCCGACGCCGCACA
This sequence comes from Micromonospora sp. LH3U1, assembly GCF_028475105.1. Classification (NCBI taxonomy): domain Bacteria; kingdom Bacillati; phylum Actinomycetota; class Actinomycetes; order Micromonosporales; family Micromonosporaceae; genus Micromonospora; species Micromonospora sp. LH3U1. The sequence goes on from NZ_CP116936.1 coordinate 4,206,173, forward strand.
ATGTGAGCTACATCTGGTACGCACCGAACCATGTGCGGGCGTTCCGCCGGGACATCTACGAGAAGGTCGGCGGATACGACGAGTCGCTCGACGTCGCGGACGACGCCGATCTCATGGCTCGGATCTACCAGGTGAGCGAGTTCCATCACATTCAGAAATGCCTGTACCTGCAGCGCATACATGCCAAGAACACGCAGCGCATTCCGGATGTCAACGCCCGTATCCAGCAGCGCACGGTGGAGATCTACGACCGGAACATTCAACAGAATGTGCTGACCTGGTCACGGCGGCAGGGACTCCTGGCGCTCGACCTGGGTGCGGCCCACAACAAGCCGGAAGGATATCTCGGTCTGGACTACCACGACGGGTCGGGCGTCGACATGGTCTGCGACGTGACGAAGGGGGTCGATCTACCGGACAACAGCGTCGGGGTCATTCGGGCTGTGGACTTCCTGGAACACATTCCGGACAAAATCGCACTGTTCAACGAGTTGTACCGACTGCTCGCGCCGAACGGGATGCTGCTGTCGCTGACACCCAGCACCGACGGTCGGGGTGCCTACCAAGATCCGACGCATGTGGCGTTCTACAACGAAAACTCGTTCTGGTATTTCACAGACGCCAACTACTCTCGGTTCGTACCTGAAATCAATTGCCGATTCCAGGCGTCGCGGTTGGTCACCTACTTCCCGAGCGAATGGCACCAGACGCACAACATCCCCTATGTCTCAGCGAATCTCATCGCGATCAAGGACGACGCCCTACGTAACGGCGGTCTGCTGAATATATGACTATCGCATCTCGCTGGGAGAATTCCCGCCCGGCTCCAGCTGCCCAGCCGAAGAGAGTTGATCGAGCACGATGGCATGACCGAGCCGGTGATTGATCGCGCCATGCAGGTGCTCCGAATCAAAGGCGTGACCGGAACATTGCCGGGCGTTGGAGTGTTCGTCGCGATTAGCTCAGTCCGGTACGCGACCAGGGCACCGAAGCCAGCGCACCCGGCTTCAGACATCGCAAGGTCAGTACGGTCAGGACAGGCCCGTACGACGGCGCACTACTCAACTTCTCGCGGTGGGTAGGCTCCACCTCTGTGCGCCCGTTGCTGATCGCCGAGACAGTGGTGCCGCCCTCGACCTCTGTTGAGTGGGTGTCTGGTGCGGGGCTACTGGCCTGGGACGATCGCTCGCTGCGGGTGTTGAGCCCGGATCTGACCGTCGCGCTTGCGTGGGAGGCGGTACCCCCCGACGCGGATCCGATCCTGGCTGTCAGCGTTGCACCGGACCGGTCGCAGTTCGCGCTGGTGGGACCACGACAGGTGCAGGTCCGCAGCGCCGCCGGCCGCGTCCGGTGGACGGCCGAACACGGCAGAGCGCTGTCGACCGGGTGGCCACAGCCAAGTTGTCACCTGGCCGGCGATGACCTTCTCTGGCTGTTCCTGCCCGACGGTTCCGGTGACCAACTCGTCGTGTTGGACTCCAGTGCAGGCGGAACCGAGGTTGGCCGGCGCCCGCTTGAGACCATAGAGGGCGGTGCCACCTTCATCGTGCACGCCGATCAAGGACGCGTCGGCATGCACATCGCGGTGGGCCCGGAGACCTGCCTCAGCCATTGGTTGGCAGCCCCCGATCGACGGCTGGTCGCCGAGCAGACCATGGACGGCTGCCTGGCCGACATGAACGCCGCTGGAAACTTCTATCTCTCGATGCCGCACGGCAGCGGCCGGATCGCGGTACGCGATGTCGTCGACGACACCGTGCGCGCAGAGCGCCACTACGACGACATCCCCGGATTCGGTGACTCCGAGGACTACGCGATGTACGAGGCCGCAGCGGTCATATCCGACGACTGGGTCATGGTCGGCATCACGACCGGCCAGGACGACGGCGAGCAACACCTCCTGCTCTCCACCCGCACGCTGCGTCCCCAGACCGTCATGGAATACGGCATCGACATGCCGCAAAATTCCATCCGGTCGGCAGGTGGGCATGGACGGTGGTTGACGCACGACGTCCGTGGTGGCGTAGTCCGGCTGTGGCAGTTGCGGGAGCCGCACACGGACGAGGTCGAGGGCCAGCTCGGCCTGTGGTAGGGCTCCAAGTTGTTTTACAGTTCCACGAGTGGATTGCCCACCCCGCCTTTCACGTCGTCAAGTAGGTATCACCCGCGCCTAATCCGCCGTCTCGGAGGCAGGTCGGGCGCGGGGAGAACCGCTTGGCTGCGGTCGACGATCCCACAACACCAGGCCGACGAGCAGCATCGCACCGCCCAGAGCGACCATTCCCAACCCCACCGTGGTGTGCGCGGCCCCCTCCAGGTGACCCGCCAGGATCCACCCACCGTCGATCCCGAACGCCAGCGGCATCACCCCCTGCGGGATCACCGGGATCCACCCCACCGTCAGCAACGCGAGCGCCCACGCCGTCGCCTTGTTGTCCCGATACCACTCCGCATCCCACTTCAGCGGGATCACCGTCTCCGGGGGCCGGCTCCGCTGGCCGGCGGCGGCGAGTACCTCGGTCCCGCGCCGGGCGAGGCGGTCGTCTGCGAGCCAGAGGCCACCCCACCAGGCCGCTGCACCGCACAGCAATCCGACCAGCGGCATCAGCGGCGCCACCCACGGCGGACCCCAGATCACCAGCGCGAACACCGGCGCAGCGGCGAGCAAGCCTCCCCCGGTGGCGACCAGCACGCTGACGATGTCGGTGGGGTTGTCGGCCGAGGTGGGATGCCGCGGGTCGACTGCGGGGCGCACCCGCAGCAGCGACACCCACACCGGCACGGAGGCGCCCGCGCCGAGCAGGGCCGGCAGGGTGGAGAGCGCGGCCAGCGGGTTGACGTCCGGCGCGAGGAGGACACCGGCGACGGCGAGCAGCACCCCCATCGGGGTGACCAGCACCAGCCAGGCCAGGGCCCGGCCCCGGACCTCGGCCCGTTCGCCGGCCGGCGTGGTGAGCGGCAGCCACAACGCGGTGCCGTCCAGTCCGACCAGCCCGGCCGACATCGCCGCCGCGCCGAGCACGGCGAGCGGCCCAGCCCACGGCACCAGCAGGTCCACGTCGGACAGCAGCGGCAGCCCGGCGAGCAGCGCGCCGTACACCACGGCGAACGCCAGATACTGCAACCGCAGCGGATGCCGCGTCCAGGCCCGCAGCTCGCGGCCCGCGACCGCCCGCGTCGCGGCCGGCACCCACGCCCGCCAGCCGCGCTGGGCACGACCAACTCCGGCCGGTGACGCCGCCGTGGTCCCGGGCCGCGCGGCCGGCTCGTCGCCGCCGCGCCGGACGAGCGGGGGCACGGTGGTCCGGCGCGGCCGGAACGGCACGCCAGCGGCGATCACCCTTCGCACCAGCATGAGGTACGCGGCGGCGCAAAGCGCCACGATGCCCACCAGGGTCGCCATCAGGCGCACCCTTTGCTCGATTGGTCCGGACCCGGCGGAGATTGGCCAGGCGCTCGGCACGTACGCCATGGCCCGGACCACCTCATCCGGCGCTGCCACGAGCAGGACCGACACCCAGGGGAAGACCGCCCAGAGCGACCCCGCGACACCCATCGCCGTACCGGTGAAGATGCCGGTGAGCAGCGCCCCGGCCGGGCCGCCGGCGTGACCGACGACCTCCAGCGCGATGGCCGAGCCGATCAGCCCGAGCAGCCAGAGCAGCACCGCGCCGCAGGCGGTGACGAGGACCGCGACGGTGCCGTGCCGGGCGGCGTGCACCGGCAGCGCGGCGAGTGCCACCAACGAGACGGCCGGGCCGATACCGATCGCCGACGCGGCCAGCAGACCGATCGCGGCCGGAACTCCGCCGATCGGCTCCAACCGCAGGTGGGCCGGACGGACCCGGCCGCGTCCGCCGCCGAGCAGCAGCGGCAGGACGATCCAGCCGAGAACCCAGGCCCCGGCGAGCAGGCCGAGGGTGTGCTGGTCGCCGCGGAGCGCGTACCGGATCAGCCAGCCGGCGGCGAGCAGACCGACCAGCCCGGCCACCGTGGGTCCGGGGTGCTCGCGCAGCGAGCGACGCAGCATTGTCGCGCGCATCCGAGCCGGCACCGCGATCGCGCCGAGGGTGCCGGCCAGCCGGCCAGGGGTGGCGGGTTGCGCGCTCATCGTGCCTCGGTCAGCCAGTCCAGGCCGGCGCTGCCGGAGGCTTCGGCGCCAACCAACTCGACGAACCGGTCCTCAAGGCTGCTGCCGGCGGCGACCTCGGCGACCGGCCCGGCGGCGACCACCCGGCCCTGATGGATCACGGTTACCTCGTCGCACATCTGCTCGACCAGCAGCATCGAGTGGGTGGACAGCACGCAGGTGCCGCCGCCGTCCACGAACCGGCGCAGCACCCGGCGGATGGTGGCGGCGGAGACCGGGTCGACCGCTTCGAACGGCTCGTCGAGCACGAGCAGCCGGGGCGCGTGCAGCAGCGCCTGGGCGAGGCCGAGCTTCTTGCGGGTGCCGGTGGAGCAGTCGGCGAGTGGGGTGCCGGCGCCCTTGGCCAGGCCGAGCACCTCGATCAGCTCGGCGGCCCGGTCGGCGGCCGCTACCCGGTGCAGCCCACGCAGGCCGGCGCTGTAGCGCAGCAGCTCGGCGCCGGTGAGGCGCTCCGGGAAGTCGAGGCCGTCCGGCAGCACGCCGGTGAGCGCACGGGTCAGGCCACGGTCACGAAGCGCGTCGTGGCCGAGGATCCGGATCTCCCCGGCGTCCGGAGTGACCAGTCCGACCGCCATCCCGATGGTGGTGGACTTGCCGGCGCCGTTGGGTCCGACGATGCCGTGGAACGTGCCGGAGCGGACGGTCAGATCGATGTCGTTCACCGCGCGATGCGCCGCGAAGGCCTTCACCAGACCGCGGATCTCGAGTGCTGGGGGGATCACCCGCCGAGCATAGGTGACCCCTTCACAACGGCGCGGCCGGCGAGCCGCGAGGGACCGCCGTCGACAAGCCCTCGGTGGCATGGCACGGTCTCGTCATGGCCACCTATGACGTCGCCCTCGTGCTGCTTGTCGACCCCTCGGGCGCGGTGCTGCTGCAGCACCGCGATGAGGACGCCGCCGCCTCGCCGGGCCAGTGGAGCTTGCCGGGCGGTCATGTGGAGCCCGGCGAGTCGCCGGAGGAGGCGGCCCGCCGCGAGCTGCTGGAGGAAACGGGTCTCACAGCGGGTGAACTCCACCCGCTGTGGAGCGGTCCGCGTCCTTACGAAGCCGGCTTTCCCCACACCGTGACCGTCCACGTGTTCCGTGGCACCACCAGGGCTCGACAGGAGGACGTGGTCCTCGGTGAAGGGCAGGCCATGGTGTTCGTTCCCCCGGACCAGGTGCTCGATCGGGAACTGGCAGTCTCCGCCGCGCTGGTCCTGTCCATGATCTAGCGCCTCCCCTTCGACAGGCTCTCGCTGGCCCTGGTAGTCGGGGTGCTCGCACGTCCTTTGCTCTGCTTCAACGGAGGCAACACCCGGTGTCCGAATATCGGACGCGGGGTGTTGCCTGGAGTGAAGCAGAGCAAAGGAGGCAGTGCAGAGGTCGCCCCCGTCGGCACTCCGAGTCAGGTGTGGTGGATCGGGGTCTCCACGTCGCTGAGCGGCCGACCCGAGCCACCCCACGCCTGAGCGGTGATCTCGGCTGCGATCGCCACGGCCGTCTCCTCCGGTGTCCGGGCGCCCAGGTCCAGCCCGATCGGCGAGCAGAGTCGGGCCAGCGCGGCCTCGCTCACACCCGCCTCGCGCAGCCGGCGCATCCGGTCGTCGTGGGCGCGGCGGCTGCCCATCGCGCCGATGTAGCGGGCGGGTGTGTGGAGGGCGACCTGGAGCAGCGGCACGTCGAACTTGGGGTCGTGGGTCAGGACGCAGAGCACCGTGCGGTCGTCGACGGTCGTCGACTCCAGGTACGTGTGCGGCCACTGGACGACGAGGTCATCGGCGTCGGGGAACCGCGCGCGGGTGGCGAACACCGGGCGGGCGTCGCAGACCGTGACGTGGTAGCCGAGGAACTTGCCGATCCGGGCCGTCGCGGCGGCGAAGTCGATCGCGCCGAAGATGATCATTCGGGGCGGCGGCACGTACGACTGGACGAACACGGCCACGTCATCGCCGCGCCGCTCCCCCTGCCAGCCCAGGTGGATCGTGCCGGTGGCGCCGAGGGCGAGCATCCCGGCCGCCTGCCGGGCCGCCGAGTCGTCCAGGTCGGGTGCACCGAGGCTGCCCGCGACCCGGTCGGGCCAGATCACCAGTTGGGCGTTCTCGACCGATGCGGTGGCGACCGGGTGGCCGTCCCGGATCGCGGCGAGCACCTCGTCGGGCTCGGTCATCGCGACACTCGGTTGGACCAGGATCTGGATGGTGCCACCGCAGGTCAGGCCGATGTCGAACGCGTCGTCGTCGCTGACACCGAAGGTCTGGGTGTGGGCCGTTCCGGTCTCCAGCGCGCTGAGGCAGAGCTCGTAGACGGCACCCTCGACGCAGCCTCCCGAAATGCTGCCCAGGACCTCGCCGTGGGCGGAGACGGCCATCGCCGCGCCGGGCTGCCGGGGCGCGGACTGCCAGGTCCGCACGACGGTCGCGACGGCGAACGCGATGCCGGCGCTGCGCCAGCCCGTCAGCCCGTCGACGATGTCCCGCATGGCCGCACGATCCGCGAGCCTCGGCGGCACCGTCAACGGCGACCTAAGCAGTTGCTTAGGTCGTTGTTGACTTTGGCCACCGCCGGGCAGAGATTTTGCCGGACTGCGGAGGTGCGACATGCAGGTGCCGGCACCGTTCGAGTACGAGCGAGCCACCAGTGTGGACCATGCGATAAGCCTTCTGGAGCGACTGGGCGGCACGGCCCGCCTGATCGCCGGCGGGCACAGCCTGCTGCCGATGATGAAGCTTCGGCTGGCCAACTTCGACTACCTGATCGACATCAACGATCTGCACGCCGAGCTGGGCTACATCGAGAACGGCCCGGACGAGGTACGCATCGGTGCGCTCACCCGACATCGTGAGCTGCTTGAGTCCGCCGCGCTGGCGGCGGCGTTCCCCATCTTCGCCGACGCCGAACGGGTGATCGCCGATCCGGTGGTGCGTAACCGGGGCACGCTGGGCGGCTCGCTCTGCCAGGCCGACCCGTCGGAGGATCTCTCGGCGGTCTGCACGACGCTGGACGCGCGGTGCGTGATCCGTGGTCCGGGCGGCGCGGAGCGGGTCGTGTCGATGGAGGACTTCCACGTCGGGCCGTACGAGACGGCCGTCGGGGACGACGAGATCCTGGTCGAGATCCGGCTGCCGGTGCGACCCGGCTGCGGCAGCGCGTACGCCAAGGTCGAGCGCCGGGCCGGCGACTGGGCCGTGGTGTCGGCCGGCGCGGCGGTGTGGCTCGACGGCGGCGCGATCGTCGACGCCCGGGTCGGGCTGGCGGCGGTCGGCCCCAACACGACGGGCATCCCGGAGATCTCGGCGGCCTTGCGCGGGCAGGAGCCCTCGGAGGACCTCTACGAGCAGGCCGGGGCGATCGCGGCGCGCAGCTGCGACCCGGTGACCGACCAGCGCGGCAGTGCGGACTACAAGCGGCATCTGGCCGCCGAGCTGACCAGGCGGACCCTGCGCCGGTCCGTCGAACGGGCGAGGAGCTGAGCATGCAGGTCACCATGACCGTCAACGACGTCGAGGTCACCCGGGAGATCGAGGCCCGGCTGCTGCTGGTGCACTTCCTGCGGGACGTGCTGGGTCTCACCGGCACGCACTGGGGCTGCGACACCAGCAACTGCGGCACGTGCGTGGTCTGGCTGGACGGCGAGCCGGTGAAGTCGTGCACCGTGCTCGCGGCGATGGCCGGCGGCCACCAGGTGCGTACCGTCGAGGGTCTCGCCAAGGGCGCTGAGCTGGACCCGATCCAGCAGGGGTTCATGCAGTGCCACGGTCTGCAGTGCGGCTTCTGCACACCGGGGATGATGATGACCGCGCGGGCGCTGCTCGACCGCAACCCCGACCCGAGCGAGACGGAGATCCGGGAGGCGATCTCGGGTCAGATCTGCCGGTGCACGGGTTACGCCACCATCGTCCGCTCGGTCCGCTGGGCCGCCGTGGCCGAGGCGCAGGCCGCGGCTCAGGTCACCGAGACCACCGAATCCACCGAGGCCGGCGAGATCGACAACGCCGGCCAGCCCGCGGAGGCCGTCGCATGACCACGGTGCACGAGCGCGTGGACACGTTCCACGACAACGACCAGAAGCCCGTCGGGTACGGCCGGATGCTGCGCAAGGAGGACCCACGGTTCCTGCGTGGCCGCGGCCGGTACGTCGACGACGTCCAACTGCCCGGAATGCTCCACCTCGCGATCCTTCGCTCGCCGGTGGCGCACGCCCGGATCGTCAGCATCGACACGAGCGCCGCCGAGGCGTCGCCCGGCGTCAAGGCCGTGGTGACCGGGGCGATGCTGGCACAGCAGAACCTGGCCTGGATGCCGACGCTCTCCAACGACGTGCAGGCCGTGCTCGCCACCGACAAGGTGCGTTTCCAGGGCCAGGAGGTCGCGTTCGTCGTCGCCGAGGACCGGTACGCGGCCCGTGACGCGCTGGAGCTGATCGACGTCGAGTACGACGTCCTCGACCCGGTGATCGACGCGCGCCGCGCGCTGGAGCCGGACGCCCCGCTGATCCGCGACGACCTGGACGGCAAGACGAACAACCACTGCTTCGACTGGGAGACCGGCGACGAGGCGGCCACCGAGGCGGTCTTCGCCCGCGCCGACGTCGTGGTCAGCCAGGATCTCGTCTATCCGCGGGTGCACCCGGCGCCGATGGAGACGTGCGGGGCGGTCGCCGACTACGACGCCGTCGACGGCAAGCTGCGGCTCTGGTCGACGACCCAGGCGCCGCACGCGCACCGCACGCTCTACGCCATCGTGGCGGGCCTGCCCGAGCACAAGATCCAGGTGATCGCGCCGGACATCGGCGGTGGGTTCGGCAACAAGGTGCCGATCTACCCCGGGTACGTCTGCGCGATCGTCGCCTCGATCGTCACCGGCAAACCGGTGAAGTGGATGGAGGACCGCTCGGAGAACCTGATCAGCACCGGCTTCGCCCGCGACTACATCATGCGCGGGGAGATCGCCGCGACCCGCGACGGTCGGATCCTCGGCATCCGCACCAACGTGCTGGCCGACCACGGCGCGTTCAACGGCACCGCCGCCCCGGTGAAGTACCCGGCCGGCTTCTTCGGGGTCTTCACCGGCAGCTACGACATCGAGGCCGCGTACTGCAGCATGACGGCGGTCTACACCAACAAGGCGCCCGGTGGTGTCGCGTACGCCTGCTCGTTCCGCATCACCGAGGCGGTCTACCTGGTCGAGCGGATCGTCGACTGCCTCGCCGACGAGCTCGGCATGGACCCGGCCGAGCTGCGGTTGAAGAACTTCATCCAGCCGGAGCAGTTCCCGTACACGACGAAGACCGGCTGGGTGTACGACTCGGGCAACTACGAGCCGACGATGCGGCTGGCGATGGAGATGGCCGGCTACGACGAGTTGCGCCGCGAGCAGGCGGAGAAACGGGCCCGGGGCGAGCTGATGGGCATCGGCATCGCGTTCTTCACCGAGGCGGTCGGCGCCGGGCCGCGCAAGGACATGGACATTCTCGGGCTGGGCATGGCGGACGGCTGCGAGCTGCGCGTCCACCCGACCGGAAAGGCCGTGGTACGCCTCAGCGTGCAGTCCCAGGGCCAGGGGCACGAGACCACGTTCGCGCAGATCGTCGCCGAGGAGATCGGGATCCCGCCGGCGGACATCGAGGTGCTGCACGGCGACACCGACAACACCCCGTTCGGCCTCGGCACATACGGCAGCCGTTCGACGCCTGTCTCGGGCGCGGCGGCGGCTCTGGTGGCTCGTAAGGTCCGCGACAAGGCCCGGATCATCGCCTCGGGGATGCTCGAGGTGTCGGTGGCCGACCTGGAGTGGGAGAAGGGCGCGTTCCACGTCGCGGGCGACCCGGGCCGGTCCGTCACGATCCAGGACATCGCCCTGCGCGCGCACGGAGCGGGTGACCTGCCCGAGGGCATCGAGGGCGGGCTGGAGGCGCAGATCTGCTACAACCCGTCGAACCTGACGTACCCGCATGGCGCGTACATCTGTGTGGTGGACATCGATCCCGGCACGGCGCAGGTGACGGTACGACGCTTCATCGCGGTCGACGACTGTGGCACCCGGATCAACCCGATGATCATCGAGGGGCAGGTGCACGGCGGGCTGACCGACGGGGTCGGCATGGCCCTGATGGAGATGATCGCGTTCGACGAGGACGGCAACTGCCTCGGCGCGTCCCTGATGGACTACCTGATCCCGACGTCGCTCGAGGTGCCCGACTGGGAGACCGGTTTCACCGTGACGCCGTCGCCGCACCACCCGATCGGCGCGAAAGGGGTGGGCGAGTCCGCGACGGTGGGATCGCCGCCCGCGATCGTCAACGCGGTCGTGGACGCCCTCAAGCCCTTCGGCGTACGACACGCCGACATGCCGCTGACGCCGTCGCGGGTCTGGGACGCGATGCGCGGCCAGGCCCGGCCGCCGATCTGAGGGAGCCGAGGATGACCACCATCGCGGAACGCGCCCGGGAGTTGACCGTCTCCCGGGAGCCGTTCGTGCACGCCACCGTGGTCCGCGCGCAGGACCCGACGTCGGCCCGGCCGGGCGACGACGCGGTGATCCGGGCGGACGGCTCGATCGAGGGCTTCGTGGGCGGGGTGTGCGCCGAAAGTTCGGTGCGGGCGGCGGCACTCGACACGCTGCGCGACGGCACCGCCCTGCTGCTGCGGGTGCTGCCGGACGGTGCAGCCCCGTTTCCGGAGACGCCCGGGGCCCGGGTGGTGGTCAACCCGTGCCACTCCGGTGGCGCGATCGAGGTCTTCCTCCGACCGATGCTGCCGGCGCCGGCACTGCGCGTGGTCGGCAGCACGCCGATCAGCGCGGCAGTGGCGACTCTCGCCGCGTTCCTCGACTTCGACGTCGTCACCGCTGACGACTCCACCGGCTGCACCGCGGTCGTCGTGGCCGGGCTCGGCAAGGGCGAGCAGGAGGCGATCCGGGCCGCACTGGACGCTGGCGTGGGATTCATCGCGCTCGTCGCCAGCGGCAAGCGCGGCGCAACCCTGCTCGACGAGCTGGGGTTGACCGACGCGGAACGGTCCCGCGTCCACTCACCGGCCGGGTTGGAGATCGGCGCGCGTACGCCGCAGGAGATCGCCCTGTCGATCATGAGTGAGGTGGTCCGGGCGATCCGGGTGGACGGGTTGGTCCCGGCCTCGGGCGCACCGGCCGCCCGACCGCAGCAGGCCGTCGATCCGGTCTGCGGGATGACCGTGCTGGTCTCATCGGAGACCCCGCACGCGCGAGTCGACGGGCAGGACGTCTGGTTCTGCTGCGCCGGCTGCCTCGCGAGTTACACGGCGGCGTAGCCCGTGTTCCTGACCGGCGTGGTGCTCGCCGCGGGCGCATCGGTGCGGCTCGGCGAGGCGAAGCAGCTGCTCCCGTACCGGGGGCGGACGCTGCTCGACGCCACCCTCGACCTGGCCCGCTCGTGCGGCTTCGACCAACTGCTCGTCACCCTGGGCGGCGCGGCGAGCGACATCCGCGAGCGGGTGGACCTGACCGGCTGCCAGGTCGTGGAGAACCCGGGGTTCAGCACCGGCTGCGGGTCGTCGGTCAGCACGGCAGCGCGGGCGGTGGACCCCCGCGCCGACGCGCTCGTGCTGCTCCTCGGCGACCAGCCCGGCGTCCGTGCCGCAAACGTCCGCCGGGTCGCGGCGGCGGCCACCCCGCTGGCCGTCTGTCGGTACGCGAACGGGCTCGGCCATCCCTTCCGCTTCGGCCGTGCGGTCCTTCCCGAGCTGTACGACCTGCACGGCGACAAGGCCGTCTGGAAGCTGCTGCACTCCGGGCGCCACCCGCTGACCGAGGTGCCCGTCGACGGGCCCGTGCCGATCGACGTGGACACCCGGGCGGACTACGAGCGCCTGCTGGCGGGCGAGGCATGAAGGACGCCCTGACCGTGCGGCACCGCCTCGACGCCGTCGACTACCTGGTCGACGACGGCATGGCGATGGCCCTGTTCCTGGCGTTGCGCCTCGGTCGGCCCCTGCTGTTGGAGGGCGAGCCGGGTGTCGGCAAGACCGCCGCCGCGAAGGCGTTGGCCCGCGCGCTGGAAACGCCGCTGATCCGGTTGCAGTGCTACGAGGGGCTGACCGCAGGCGAGGCGCTCTACGAGTGGAACTACCAACGACAGCTGCTGGCGATCCGGCTCGCCGAGGCACAACAGGCGCGGCTCACCGACGCGGACCTGTTCAGCGCCGATTTCCTCCAGGAACGGCCGATCCTGCGGGCCGTACGCCACCGAGGACCGGTCCCGCCGGTGCTGCTGATCGACGAGATCGACCGGGCCGACGACGAGTTCGAGGCGCTCCTGTTCGAGTTCCTCGGCGAGGCCGGCATCACGATCCCCGAACTCGGCACGTTCACGGCACGCACGCCGCCCATCGTGGTGCTCACCTCCAACCGCAGCCGGGAGCTGCACGACGCGCTGCGCCGCCGCTGCCTGTACCACTGGATCGACTTCCCCGAACCGGCCCGCGCCGTGGAGATCGTGCGCCGGGCCGTACCGGGCGCCACCGAGCCTCTGATCCACACGGCCGTCCAGTTCATCGGCGGCGTACGCGGCCGGGAGTTGGAGAAGGCACCCGGGATGGCGGAGACCATCGACTGGGTGGCGGCGCTGTCCGTGCTGGGCGCCGCCGACCTGGCCGCCGACGACGTCGTGCGAACCATCGGCACCATCGCCAAGACCCCCGACGACCGTGCCGTGGTTGCCGCCGCGCTCGGCGCCTACCAGGAGAGTCAACCATGAAGATCACCAATGAGTTCGCGGTCACGGTCCCGATCGAGCGGGCGTGGGCGGTGCTCACCGATCTGGAGGGGATCGCGCCGTGCCTGCCGGGCGCCCAGTTGACCGGCGTCGACGGCGACGTCTACCGGGGCCGGGTGAAGGTCAAGGTCGGGCCGGTGATCTCGGAGTTCGCGGGCACCGCCCGGTTCGTCGAGAAGGACGACACCGAATACCGCGGGGTGATCGACGCGAAGGGCCGCGACGCCCGGTCGACGGGTAACGCGTCCGCGCTGGTCACCGCCCACCTGCGGCCGGACGGCGACCGGACGTTGGTCACCATGGACACCGATCTGAAGATCTCCGGCAAGCTGGCCCAGTTCGGCAGCGGCATGATCAAGGAAGTGTCGGGCAAGTTGCTGGCCCAGTTCGTCGCCAACCTGGAGGCCAAGCTGGCCGCCGAGGAAACGCCGTCGGCGGCACCGGCCCCGCGACCCGAAGCCGAGCCCGTCCCGGCCCCGTCCGCCACGCCCACCGAGCCCGCCCTGGCCGCCTCCGCCACCGCTGTCGCGACCACGCCCAGCACCGCTGCCGTCGCACCGTCACCCGTCGAGCCGTCGCCAGTCTCGCCGTCACCCGCCGAACCCGCGCCGGTCTCGCCGTCACCGGTCGAGCCGTCGGCTGACGTCACGCGTGTCACGCCGGCTGCCGAGCCAGAGGCACTCGACCTGCTCAGTATTGCCGGCGGTTCGATCACCAAGCGCCTCGTACCCGTGGTTGTCGGTCTTGTCGCGGTCGGTGCGGTGATCGCCTGGCTGGTCGCACGCCGGTGAGCCCGGTCGTGCTGCGCGGGATCGACCGGGCCGCGTTCGCGGTGACGCTCGCCGGCCGGTTGCGACGAGCCGGTGTGCCGGCCGGGCTCACCGACGTCGACGACTTCGTCCGGGCGCTCGCCGCGAGTCCGCCCGACTCGATGTCCACGCTCTACTGGACGGCTCGGATCAGCCTGGTCCGGCGGCACAGCGACCTTGCCGCGTTCGACCGTGTCTTCGCAGCGATCTTCGCGGATCCCCCGCCGCTGCCCCGGCCGTCGCGGTCCGCCCCTCCGGCGGCCGGTCACGACGACGTGTACGCCCGGGTGCCCGCCGACACCGACGACGCGGGGTCAGGCGGCGGCCTGCCGTGGGCGACCCTGCCGCCAGCCGTCGCGGAGACACCGGAACACGACACCGCACTGCGGCTGCCCGAGCGACGCCCCAGCGCCCTCGCCGGGCTCGCCGACCGCCCCTTCGACGAACTCGACGCCGCACAGGTCACGCAGCTCGGCGACGCCCTACGCGCCGCCGTCACCGCCTGGCCGACCCGACGCACCCGGCGGCATGCCGTCGGCTCGGCCGGTGCCCGGATCGCGCTGCGACCCACGATCGCCCGGGCCCGCCGCACCGGCTGGGAACCTGTCGACGTCGTTCGCGAGCGGCCGGTACGGCGACCACGCCGGGTCGTCCTGCTCTGCGACGTCAGCGAGTCGATGCGGGCGCAGGCGACCGCTTACCTGCATCTGATGCGAGCGTTCGCGGTGGTCGCCGACGCGGAGGTGTTCGCGTTCGCGACGACGCTGACCCGGCTCACCGTGGTGCTACGGCACACGTCGGCGGCCGAGGCGGTCGCGCAGGCCAGCGCCGCCGTGACCGACCGGTACGGGGGCACCCGCATCGCCACGAACCTGCGCGCCCTGCTCACCTCCCACCACGCGGACGCCGTGCGCGGGGCGGTGGTGGTGATCGGCTCGGACGGCTGGGACAGCGACCCGCCGGACGAACTGGCCGCGGTGATGGCCCGGCTGAGCCGGCGCGCGTACCGGATCGTCTGGTTGAATCCGCGCGCCGGCGCACCCGGCTTCACCCCCCGGGTCGGCGGCATGGCCGCCGCTCTCCCCTACTGCGACCGGATGTTGCCGGCCGGCACCTTCCAGGACCTGCTGGTCGTCGCCCGTCAGCTCCAGAGCGTCACGTGCACCGACGGCCGGAAATGGCCGACGCTGACGCCCGCGCCGCGCATCATCGCCTGAATCGCCCTCGGCGTCGACGAGAAGCGCGACAGCTCGTCGGCGGCCGACATCGCGTCGGGGGTGGCGAGCACCTGCGAATGCCACACCGCCTCCATCGTCGCGTGCGGCCCCGCCACCTGTACGAAATGCCCCTGGCGGACGTCCGGCGCGACGGTGAACGCGAGGGCCGGCGAGACGCCCTTGCCTCGCTTGGCCTCCCCCAGTGCCGCCGCGTGGCTCTGGAAGATCTGCTGCCGCTCGTCCGGCACGGCCAGACGACGCAGCATCGCCGGCACCCCGCCCAGATCCGTGGTGGCGGACGGCCCGAGCAGCCAGGTCTGCTCCCGCAGCTGCCCGGGGGACGCCGGCACACCGGCCAGCGGGTGGTCCGGGCCGACGACGAGGACGAGGCGGTAGTTCATCACCGGCCGGCTGGCCGTGGCGCTGTCCACCACCGGCGGTTGCGGGCCGATCGCGATGTCCACGGCCCGGGCCAGCAGTAGCGACCCGAAGGCGCCCGGGCTGCGTACGCTCAGCTCGACGTCGAGGTCGGCGGCCCGCTTGGCGAAGAGTTCGATCAGGCCCGGCGCGGCGAACTCGGCGAACAGGCTCGACGCGGCGACCCGCAGCAGCCGCCGGCCGCGCGTCGCGGCGCTCACCTCCCGGATCGTGCGGTCCTGGAGCCCCAGCAGCTCCGCGGCGCGACTGGCCAGCCGCAGCCCACCCGGGGTGAAGGCGAGGCCACCCGCCGTCCGGGAGAAGAGCTTGTCGCCGAACTCCCTGCGCAACTGGGCGATGTGGAGCGACACCGCCGACTCGGAGACCTGAAGCTCCGCAGCGGCCTGCTTGACGGACCCCAGCCGAACCACGGCGACGTACGCGCGAAGCTGCGTCGGGGTCATCGGCGTCCCCTCTCCCCCGACTGATCGCGTCGTTCGGCTCCCCGTCGAGACGAACCTCGATCATCCCCGCCGAGCGACCATGCCGCCAGCAGCCGATCAGGTGGTGGCCACCCCATTGCGGGACACGCAGTACACGTCGCCGGAGTTTGTCTGGTGTGGCAGTTCGAGGAGGTGCGCTGCCATGTCGTTGGCGGGAACCCAGCGCTGGAACGTCATCGACTTGATGTCGCCCAGCGCGACGTCGAAGCCGTCGAAGCCGAGCGCGGTCAGGCGGTCGAGACACCGGTAGGCAACCGCGCGCGCGATCGTGGTGAACTCGAATGAGAGGACCGGCAGCGGGCGGCTCAGGCCGGCGAGCACCTCGTCCTCGAAACCCTCCACGTCGATCTTGGCGAAGCTCGGTACGCCGTACTCGTGGATCAGTGCGTCGAACGTGACCACCGGAACCTCGATGTCCGCGTCCCACACCTCGCCCTCCCAACCGCCCGCGCCGTGCGCCGCCAGCACGAAGTCGGACGAGGCGGTCGACACGGTGGGGTTGGCGGAGTTGACGTGCAACCGTGTGCTCCCGGCGGCCGCGCCGCATGCCGCTCCGACCAGGGTCACCTGGTCGTCGTCGGCGTAGATCGCCCGCAGGGCGCGGAGGCACAGCGGCTGCGGTTCCACGGCAATGACCCGGGCCCCGAGGCGGCGGAAGCTGCCGATGTGGTCACCCACGTGGGAGCCGATGTCGAAGACGAGATCCCCACTCGTGACGAACCGGGAATAGAAGGCGTCCATCCTCGCGTCGCGCTCGGCGTCGCCGTAGTAGACATCCAACGACCGGTGCAGGAGGGACATGGCCGGATCGGTCCTGAGCGCCGCGATCCTGGTGCCGATGGAAACCGTCATCTGTCTGTTTTCCCGTCCGTGAGAGGGGCGCGGGGTGGGCCGTGGTTATGGCCCGAAGGCGGTCAGGAACCGGTCCCGGAAGGTGTCCATCCGGAAGACCGGGGCCTGGGGGCCGGGCTTGAGCCCGTCCTGCCAGCCCCACCCGGAGATGCGGTCCAGTACCGCCCGGTCCCGGGTGATGATCGTGATCGGGACGTCGTGACTGGCGTTCTCGCCGGTGACGACCGCCGCGGGCTGGTGATCTCCGAGCACGATGAGCACGAGATCGTCGTCGCCGTAGGTTTCCACGTAGGAGATGAGCGTGCTCAGCGTGTACTGGATGGACTGTCGGTAGTCGGCCCGAATCTGGGCGGTGGTGCGCCGTCGCTCATCCTCCTCGCCGGCGGTGCCACGGAAGATCGCCCCGTCGCCGATGGTGGTCCAGTCGATCAGCCGTGGAACGGGCGTCCAGGGCGCATGGCTGGACACCAACGCGAGTTCCGTCATCACGGGCTTGCCGTCGCGCTTCGCCTGCTCCAGGCGCTGCCAACTGGCCAGGGTGTACTGGTCGGGCATGGTGCCGAAGCTGAACTTGGGGCCCCGGTAGGCGAGCGTCCTGGCGTCGTAGAACCGGTCGTAGCCAAAGAAGGAACCCTCCGGCCAGGCCCTGGTGACGGCGGGCATCACACCCACGGTCTCCCAGTTCGCCCGCCGGAAGGCACCGTTGAGGGTCATCCGGTCGCTCGCCAGCAGGGTGCGGTGACGCTGGTCGTTGTCGATCCAGAGACCCGAGAGCAGCGTGGCGTGGGCGAGCCAACTGCCGCCGCCGAACGTCGGCGAGGTGAGGAAGCCGCTCTGCGCGGCGAAGCCCGCCGCGTTCAGCCGGCTGGTGCCGCCGTCGAGGACCGCACCGACCTGGGGGGCGAACTCCGGGTCCTCGACGGCGTCCCGGCCGTAGCTCTCCACGAACGAGATGACGACGTTCTTGCCCCGCAACGCGGTCAGTAGTTGGTCGTCGGGAACGTCGCGGAACCTGTCGGCCCCGACCAGGGTCGAGAACGTCTTGCGGTCGTTGAGACGCAGGCGCACCTGGAATCCGTGACCGTTCACCAGGGTCGTCGCGGACGTGTCGGCAACCGGCACACCCGGGCTCACCCGCACGTTGAACGCGGCGCACACCACCCAGAGGACCACCAGCGCCGCCACGATCCGGGTGGTGCCGGTGCGGTGCCGGATCACCAACCGCCTCGATCGCCGCACCGACAGCGTGACCAGGACGGGCAGGCCGACAGCCACCACCGCCAGGACGATTGCGGTGCCGATAGCGCCGGGCCGGCCGTACGACTCGCTGAGGAAGGCGAACGCGTCGTCGAGCAACGCCCAGTCGAGCACCGGGTCGAACGCCCGGCTGAGCGACGCGGAGAACCCCAGATCGAGCAGCTTCAGCAGGCCGAGCAGGCCGAGGGCCACGCCGACGAGCGTCGCGACCAGCCGGCTCCCGCGCGACGGCAGAGCCACCAGCAGTGCGACGACCAGCAGTGCCTCCAGGGGGATCCGCACGAACGCCCCCGGGGTGAGGCGGCCGAAGTCGTACGGCGCGGTGAGCACGAGCAGCGCGAACACGACGGCCAGGACGGTCGTCAGCCGGGCCCCGATGGAGGGCTTCGGCCGACCCTCGGCGTCGGTGCCGTCGTCGGCGGTAACGCCGGGGAGTTCGCCCCTCATCGCCTTCCGTCCCTGGCTCGGCAGCTGACGTACTCGTGTCCAGAGCGACAACCCGGGCATCCTTCCATGATCGCTGACGGGTGCGGAATGCGGGCCGGCTCAGACTCGGGCGCTCCCGCTCCGGGCCGCGGCGACCTTCGGGCGTGGCTGCCAGGGCAGCACATCCGTCTTCCCTGCGCTCAGCCCGCCCAGCGGGGAGCCGGCGCTGTGGCTCGCCTGACCGCTCGGGTAGACGAAACGGAGGTGCCGGGTCGTCCACAGCCAGGTGACGTCGCGCCCGAACGACTCGATGAGCAGCGCCAGTGACACCACCAGCATGGCGGTCGTCAGCGGCCCGGGCAGCGCGTCACCCATCGCCACCGTCAGCACCACGCCCTGGATCGCCGCGACGACCTTGCGCCAGTAGCGCGGCGGCAGCGACCCGCGCATCCATCCCAGCACCCAGCTCGCGGCGACGAAGACGTACCGCATTGCGCCGATCGCGAGCACCCAGCCGCCCACCGAGGGGGCCACATGGAGGCACAGCACCAGCACCAGGAACGAGTCGATCTCCATGTCGAAGCGCGCGCCGAGCTCGCTGGTCGTCCCGGTGCGTCGGGCCGTGTAGCCGTCCACCGCGTCGAGGACCAGCGCCACGGTGGTGAGGGTGACCATCAACGCAACCGGCGCCGGCCGGGTGAACGAATCCGCTGCCAGGGCCGTCACGCCGCCGACGAGGATCGCCCGGCTCAGGGTCACCCGGTCGGCCGGGCTCAGACCAGGTGCGGCCGACCGGGATAACCCCCGGCTGAGCAGGACGCACAGGCCCGCTCCGTAGGCCAGCCCCGCCAACCATCCCGCCGCGCCCAGACCGACTGTCTCCGCGAGCACCGCCAGCACGACGATCTGCACGATCAGTCCGACGAGTGGACCAGTTCGAACCGTTGACATCGTGCCTCCGTGACTCTGGTGTGTGACCCTGACCGTCATCACGGAAAACATGACCGATCGGTTCATTCTGAACGCCACCCAGCAGGGTGTCACGGAGGGAGGTGCCCCTTCGGTGGTCGGTTAATCGTCCACCGTGAACGCAGCTCGTCGCAGTTGACCGGCACCACGGACGCGACGGGGTCAGCCGGCCGCGGGCGCGCCGAGGGCGTGGAGCGCGGCGGCGGTCACCGGGTCGGCCGGAAAGAATGCCTCGACGGCCAGCCCGGAGACGGTGACGTCCAGCGGGGTGCCGAAGAGGGTGGTCGTGCTGATGAAGGTCAGCTCCCGGTCGCCGTGGCGGTAGCGCAGTGGGATGACGACACGCGACAGGTCGTCGCTGGTCGGCGCCACGACGTCGTCGCCACTGGGATAGCCGCGAAGCTCGTCGAGCAGGTCGGACAGGACCGGGTCGTTGGTCGTCGCGGCCTGCTGGCGCAATCGAGCGAGCAGGTGGGTCCGCCACTCGGGGAGGTTGAGAATTCGCGGGGCCATGCCGTCGGGGTGAAGGCTGAGCCGCAGCACGTTGACCGGTGGGGTGAGCAGGTGAGGTTTCGCGTCGGCGGTGAACAGGGCGACTGCGGGGTTGCCCTCGACGAGCTGCCAGTGCTGGTCGACGAGCACTGCGGGGTACGGGCTGTGCCCGTCGATAATCTGCCGTACGGCGGTCCGGAACGGGGCGAGTTCCGGGTCGGTCAGCTCGTGGCGGGGGTAGGCGGGGGCGTAACCGCCGGCGAGCAGCATCGTGTTGCGCTCGGCCAGGGGCAGGTCGAGCCGCTCCGCCAGCCGCAGGATCAGGTCCGGGCTCGGCCGGGATCGCCCGGTCTCCACGAAACTCAGGTGCCGGGCCGACACGCCCGCCTCGATCGAAAGGTCGAGCTGGCTCATCCCGCGAGTTCGACGCCAGTCGCGCAGCAGTTCCCCCACCGGTCGGCCCGGCCTGGTCCTGGTCGTCACCCCCCGACCCTAGCGACCGCACCGGGGTACGCCCCATTACCTGCGACGTAATCGACAACGCGCACCGGCGCTCGCGATCATCTTTACGGAGGCATCCACAACGATCGGAGAATCATGACCGCGTACGGGCTCGCTCATCTGCGTAGGGCACCTGTCCATGCCGAGGTGCTCGAATATCTGGAGCGCATCGATGCCACCCTGGCGCCCTTCGAAGGTCGGTTCATCGTCCACGGTGGGCCCGTCGAGGTGCTGGAAGGCAGTTGGCCGGGCGATCTGGTCGTCATCGAGTTTCCCGACTCGACCAGGGCCCGCTCCTGGTACCAGTCAGCTGCGTACCAGGAGATCAAGCCGTTGCGGACGAGGCACCTGGCCGGCGACGTGATCCTCGTCGAGGGGGTCGACGCCAACCACAGCTCGGCGGAGATGGCTGCCGCGATCCGCCGGGCCGACGGTTCCTGACGTCGGGATCGGGGCTTCGGCAGGGTGAGCACGTCGGCTCCGTCGTTGGTGATGGCGATCGTGTGCTCGCTGTGCGCCGTCCGGCAGCCGGTCACGCTGCGCAGCGTCCAGCCATCGGCGTCACGCAGCCCGGCGACGGGAGTGGATACCCCCCGAGCGTGCGTCGAATGTTCCCGGAGCGGTTGGCAGAAGCTGTCCTCGACGATGACGGCAGTCTGCGCCCTTGAGCGATGCGGTCGCAGGGTCCGTCGGATGATCAGCTCCGTGCGGGCAGCCACGGTTCGAGTACGGCCGGGTCGGCGACGTACTGCTCCACCTGCGTACGCTCCGGCTCGGTCAGGGACAGCGCCTGGAGACGGGCGCCCCACTCGGGCACACGCTCCGCCTTCTCCAGCGCGACCGACAGCTCGATCAGCCCGGCGAGCGCCATCGCCTGTTCGACCGTCGGCGCGTCGTCGGCGCGGCGGCGCATCCCCGAGTCGAGAGCCCGGTAGGCCGCCCGGTCGTCGGACTTGAACTCACGCAGGATGCGCGCGTTGTCGAGCACCCGCGCCAGGCCCTGCAACTCCGCCGACCCGCCGTACTCCAGGTCCTCCGGCTCGTCGCGCTGGATGAAGGTGATGGTGTTGCCCGACGGGTCGACGATGCTGAACCGCGACGCCCCGGCACGGTAGCGGGTCATCCGGGGCAGACCCTTGACCAGCACCTTGCCGTAAGCGCGGCGCATCGCCTCGGTGAACGTCGCGTGGTACGGCGCGACCGCGTCCACCATCACCAGGCAGCCACCGGACGCTTCCTTCGCGGGGTCCAGGTCTTTCGGCGCGGGGCCGTAGTGCAGTTGGAACCCGCTCCACTGGAAGGCCAGGTACACGTACGGCTTGTGCTGCTCGTAGGTCACCTCGAACCCGAGCGCCCGCCAGAACGCCAGGGTCTCCGCCGGTGCGGGGCAGGGCAACAGCGGCACGGTGGTCTCGTTCGGCTGGACACGGTCCTCATTGGTCGTCATGGTCACTCCCGGTCCCGTCGGCAGGTCGGCCATTGTGCCAGCACCGGCGACGCCTTCTGCGGCATTTCGCCTCCTACCCAGGGAGGAGGCCCGCTCCGACCGCCGGCCGTAACCGGGGCTCGCGGTCGGACGCGAGAGGCGGGTACGAGCACCAACATCTACAGACATGACTACCGTTCTGCGCCGGGCGGCTCACTGGCACCGCCCACTGATCGTTCTCGTGCTCGCGATGGCGGCGCTCGCCGTCGTCGCCCTGGTCGGCATTGTCGTCGACTCGCGCGTCCTCACCGGATCGCCGATCTGGCTCAAGCCGTTCAAGTTCGCGGTGTCCTTCGTGCTGTACGGCACCACTCTTGCCTGGATGCTCTCCCTGCTGCCACGCCGGGCCCGGGTCGCGGAGTGGGCGGCCACGGTCATCGTCGCGATGGCGGCGATCGAGATGGTGTGGATCGTCGGGCAGGTCATCCGCGGTACGACCAGCCACTTCAACGACACCACGCCGTTCAATGCCGTCCTGTTCTCGATGATGGGTGCGGCGATCATGGTGCTGTTCGCCGCGCACTTCGTCGTCGGGATCGTGGTGCTGATCCGGCGGATCCCGGACAAGGTCGCCGCGTACGCCGTCGGGTGGGGCCTCGGTCTGTCGTTGCTGGGCATGCTCGTGGCGGTGCCTATGGTGCTACCCATGCAGGAGCCGGGGATCGAGGGGATCAGCGGGGCGCACAGTGTCGGCGTCCTCGACGGCGGGGACGGGCTGCCGCTGGTCGGCTGGAGCACCACCGGTGGGGACCTCCGGATCGGGCACTTCGTGGGGCTGCACGCCCTGCAGGCGCTGCCGATCCTGGCGATCCTGCTGACCCGGTTCCTCGGCACCCGACTGGACGAGCACACCCGCGCCCGGCTGCTGGTCGTCGCGGGTGGCGCGTACGGCGTACTCACGCTGTTGTTGACCTGGCAGGCCCTGCGCGGGCAGCCGCTGCTGCGCCCGGACGCCCTCACGCTGGCCGCCGTCGCGGCCCTGGTGGTCGCGACCACGACCGCCACCGCGACGGTGCTGGCTCGCCGGACCCGGCCGGAACTGGCACTGGCCGCATGACCGCGACGCTGTTCACCCTGACGTTCGCGGTGGCCGCGCCGTTCTGGGCGCTGATGATCCTGCTGCCGCGCTGGTCGTGGACCGCCCGGATCATCTCCTCGCCGCTGATCGTGCTGCCGGTCGTCGCGATCTACGGCCTGCTGGTGGTCCCGGCGTTCGGCGAGGTGCTGCCGACCGTGACGTCGCCGACCCTGGACGGGGTGCGCGACCTGCTCGGTACCTCCGACGGCGCGGCGGCCGGTTGGGCGCACATGATCGCGTTCGATCTGTTCGTCGGTCGCTGGGCGTGGCTGGACAGCCGTGAACGGGGGGTGCCGGCGCTGGTCATGGCTCCGGTGCTGGTGCTGACCATCCTGCTCGGACCGCTCGGCCTGGCGGCCTACCTGGCCGTGCGACCCCGGTGGCGCGGCGCTCGTGCCGTCGAGCCGCAGCACCTAGGCTGACCCGATGGGGTGGGCAGGGCGACTGTTCGACACGCGGGACACGCTCGTGCGGACGTTGCTGCTCGACCTCAGCGGGGTGGGCTACCTGCTCTTCGGCACCCAGGCCGGCCGCGAGCCGACGGTGACACAGTGGATCCTCGCGGTGGCCGCGTTCGCGGTCGCCCTGGTGTTGCACCGCCGGCCGGTGGTCAACCTGGTGGCGCAGGCGGCACTGCTGGCGGTCGCGATCTGCCTGATCGACGACATCATGATCAACCAGGTGGGCGCGAGTTGGGCTCTGCTCGAGGTCACCATGCGGGCACGTCCCGGACCCACCATCTGGCTGTCCGCCGCGCTGCTGGCCATGGTCGACCTGACCGACTCGATCGGCGACCCACCTGGCAGGATCGCCTCCGGCGTCGTCGGGTTGGCCCTGGAGGTTGGCGTTCCCGTGCTGCTCGGGCTGGTCATCCGCACCAACCGGGCGCTCAGTCTGCAGGCCGTGGAGCGGGCGGTGGCCGAGCAGCGCCGGCGCGAGTCGGAGAGCCGCGCGACGCGCGCCGACGAACGCAGCGCCATCGCCCGCGAGCTGCACGACGTCGTCGCGCATCACGTGGCGTCGATGGTGTTGCGGGTCGGCGTGGCCCGGCACGTGCTCACCGACCTGGACCCCCGGGTGGGTGAGGTGTTCGACGACGTGCACGGCACGGGCACCGCGGCCCTGGCGGAGCTGCGCCAGCTGGTCGCGGTGCTGCGAAACCCCAATGGGGTACGCGGTGACGCGGCGCTGACCGCGATCGAGCCCTCGGCGCTGCCGGCGGCGATCGGCGCGGCGATCGACCGGGCCCGTCAGGCCGGCGTCACCGTGGAGGCCGACCTCGACCCGGCGATCGGTTCGCTCGACGCGGTGCGCGGCATGGCGGTGCTGCGGCTGACCCAGGAGGCGCTGACCAACGTGGCCAGACACGCGGGGACGTCGGCGCTCGCGCGCCTCGTGGTCGCCGTTCGCGACGGGGCCGTGCACTGGGAGGTCGCGGACGACGGGCGCGGTGGGGTGCCGGCGGGCATGCCGGCCGGTGGCGGGCACGGCATCACCGGAATGCGCGAACGTGTCGAGGTGCTCGGCGGCCGGCTGGAGGCGGGCCCGACCGGCACCGGGTGGCGGGTACGTACCGTCCTCCCGGCCGTCGCCGTCGGGACGCCGGTCCTGTCGGTGCCCCGTGAGCGCGAGGCCCCGGCCGGGTCGCCCGCGCCGGAGCTGGCGTGATCCGGGTGCTGCTGGTCGACGACCAGCACCTCATCCGAGCCGGGCTGCGCATGCTCTGTGACGCCCAGCCCGACATCGAGGTCGTCGGGGAGGCCGACAACGGTCGCGAGGCGATCCCGCTCGCCGCGCGACTCCTCCCCGATGTCGTCGTCATGGACCTGCGCATGCCCGGTGTCGACGGGATCACCGCGACCAGCCGGATCCTCGCCGAACGCCCCGCCACCCGCATCCTGGTGCTGACCACGTTCGGCGACGACGACCACCTCTACCCGGCGCTGACGGCCGGCGCCTGCGGGTTCCTGCTCAAGGACGCGCCCCCGACCGAGCTGCTGGACGGCATCCGCCGGGCCGCCGTCGGTGACAGCCCGTTCAGCCCTGAGGTGCTGCGACGCCTCGTGCAGCGTGCGGTGCACGCCCGCTCCGAGACACCGCGACCGGTGCAGGGCCTGACCGCCCGAGAGCAGGACGTGCTGCACCTGGTCGCCGAGGGCCTGTCCAACACCGAGATCGCCGACCGGCTCCACATCGGGGTCACCACGGTCAAGACCCACATCACCAGCCTGATGACCAAGACCGACAGCCCCAACCGGGTACGCCTCGCCCTGTTCCAACGCGGCGGCTGACGGTCAGGCCCTCATCCGCGCGGACACGGCGATGACGAGCACCAGAGGCACGATCAACAGCGCCGGGGCGACGACCGGCAGGTGCAGGGCGACCAGAGCGCCGACCGCGGCGCCGACCATGAGGCCCAGCAACACCTGAGCCTTGGGGCGCAGGTCGGCCCATGGGCTGCGCGCGGCGACGCCGGCGATCAGGCTCGTGAGCGTGCCGGTCAGGTACGTGGAGGACAGGCCGGGTACGCCGAACCGTTGAATCGCACTGCTCTGCACGCCCAGCGCAGCCGCGGACAGCATCAGCAGCGCGAGATGGACACGTGCGTCGGGGGCGCGAAACGTGACCTCCCAGACGACGAGGAACACGACGAACACCAGCAGCTCCAGGACCAGCGCCCAGGTGACCCGCCGTGGCCAGACCGGATCGTCCGGCTGCGCCGAGCCGACGACGCGAGCGCCCGCGAGGACGCCGACGATGAAGCTGATGATGGCGCAGCCCGACGTCAGGGCCAGCTCGCCGTCACCTCTGCCCGCCGAGAGTCCGAGCAGGACCATGTTGCCGGTCATGACGCTGGCGAAGGCCCCGCCGAGGGAGAGGAACCCGATGGCGTCGGCACTCCCGGTCAGGAAGGTGAGTACGACGACGAGCGCGTGTCGTCGCCGCAGCAGGTGCTGGTCCTCCTGAGCTGCGACGTGGGGGTGGATGACGTGGGGCACTGTGCTCGACACTGTCGGCTACCCTCCAGGGATTGTTCTTCGTATACATTTGTCCCGGACACGTTCACGGAGAGGCGACCAGGTGGCTGAAGACCTACGGGACAAGCTCGGCGCGCAACACCTGCCGTTACGCGATCAGGTCCTCGCCGCGCTGCGGACCGCCATCATCGACGGCGACTACCTTCCCGGAGAACGGCTCACCGAGGACCGGCTGGCCGAGGACTTTGGCGTCTCCCGCAACCCCGTCCGGGAGGCTCTGCGCGTCGTGGAGGCGGAGGGCTTCGTCGTGATCCTCCCCCGCCGGGGAGCTGTCGTCGCCTCACCGAGCAGCGGGACGATCGCCGACATGTTCGCCGTCCGCGAGCGCCTGGAGACGCTGGCCGCCCGGCTGGCTGCCGAGCGGGCGACCGCAGCGGACGTGGCGGCCCTGCGCGCCCTGCTCGACCAGGGCCGCGAGGCGACGCAGCGGCAGGACCTGGCCCGGGTCGCCGAGCTGAACAGCGCACTCCACCTGCGCATCCTCCAGATCAGTGGAAACCCCTGGCTGTCGTCGATCGCCAAGTCGCTCTACCTCCATGTCCAGTGGGTCTTCCGGCTCGGCGCGGCGGAACGCGCACCACACTCGTGGGCCGAGCACATCCAACTCGTCGACGCCATCGAGTCAGGTGACGGTGACCGCGCCGAGCGGGCCGCTCTCGACCACCTCGACGCGGCATCCGCCGCCGCCTACGAGAACGCCGAGGGCGGCTACGGCACCCGCTAACGGCCGCACGCGTAGCCCTGCATCCCCCGGGGGTTCGCACCGGCGGAGAGCACGCCCGTCGCCGGGTCGCGGGTCACGGCGCAGAGCCGACCGAGGCTCCACCCGTCGACGACCCGCACCTCGTGCCCGTACGCCCGCAGGGCGGTCAGGACACCCTCGTCGAGCCGGTCCTCCACCACCAGGACGCCGGGTTCCATGTCCCGTGGATAGAACGACCCCGGCAGGCTGACCGTGTGCCACGCCGGCGCGTCGATGGCCTCCTGCAGGGGTTGACCGCCGACGAGATGCCGCAGCAGGAACGGCAGCTGCCACTGGTCCTGCTGATCGCCGCCGGGTGTGCCGCACGCCAGCACCGGCACCCCGTCGCGGTGCACCATCGTCGGGCTCAGCGTCGTACGCGGCCGACGGCCCGGTGCCAGCGATGAGGCGAGCCCCTCCTCCAGCCAGAACATCTGCAGCCGGCTGCCCAGCGGGAAGCCGAGCTCCGGAATCGTGGGCGAGCTCTGCAACCAGCCGCCACTCGGGGTCGCGGAGATCATGTTGCCCCAGCGGTCGACCACGTCCACGTGGCAGGTGTCGCCACGGGTCACCCCGTCCGCCTGCACCGTCGGCTCCCCCGTCGTCGGATCCGTCGGGTCGGCGCGACGCCCGGCACCGGGTCGGACGTGGGCCGGCAGGCGTGGCTGCGCCCCGTCGGGATGCCCCGGCCGCAGTTCCGCCGACGCGTGATCGCCGATCAGGGCCGCCCGCTCCCGCGCGTAATCCCGGGAGAGCAACGCCTTGGCGGGCACGTCGGCGTCGTCGCCGTACCAGGCCTCCCGGTCGGCGAAGGCGAGCTTGAGTGCCTCGACCTGGGCGTGGACGCCCGTCGCGGTCCCCGGGTCGTACGCGCCGGGGTCGTCGAGCGCGTCGAGGGTGGCCAGTGCCTCCAGCAGCACCGGGCCCTGACCCCAGAACCCGGTCTTCGCCACCGAGTAGCCGTGCCAGTCGAGGGTGGCGGGCGCCTCCCAGGTCGCCGAGTACGCGGCCAGGTCGTCGCCGGTGACGAGCCCGGCATTCGGACGCCCGCTGGAGTCCTGGAACGGTTTCCTGCTGAACCGGTCGATCGCGTCGGCGACGAAACCCGTGCTCCAGGCCCGACGGGCGGCCTCGATCTGCGCCTCCCGGTCGGCGCCGGCCGCCTGCCCCGCCTCGACCAGCCGGCGCAGGGTGCCCGCGTACGCCGGGTTGGTGACCATCTCCCCGGCGGCCGGTGGCCGGCCGCCGCGCAGCCAGAGCGCGGCGGAGGTTGGCCAGTGTTCCTCGAACAACGACCGCACGGCGGCCACGGTGTCACCGACCCGGCCGACCAGCGGGTGGCCGGCGCCGGCGTAGCCGATCGCCGGCTCCAGCACCTCGGCGAGGGTGAGCGTGCCGTGCTCGCGCAGCAGCAGGAGCCAGGCGTCCACGGCACCGGGTACGGCGGCCGCGAGCGGCCCGGCCCCCGGGATGAGGTCCATCCCGAGGGACCGGAAGTGCGCGATGGTGGCGCCGGCCGGCGCGGGCCCCTGCCCGCACAGCACCTTCGGCCTCGGGTCCTGCGCGGTGGCCACGATGGCGGGCACCTCGCCGCCCGGCCCGTTCAGGTGCGGTTCGACGACGTGCAGGACGAACCCGGCGGTGACGGCGGCGTCGAAGGCGTTGCCCCCGCGTTCGAGGATGCCCATCGCCGCCTGGCTGGCGAGCCAGTGCGTCGAGGACACCATGCCGAAGGTGCCCTGCAGCGTGGGTCGGGTGGTGAACGTCATGACAGGACCTCACTCGGATCTGCGGTGCGAACGTCGGGGCCGGTGCCGTCCGACTGAACCAGGTGGCACGCGGCCATGCCGTCGCCGATCGCCGTCTGCTCCGGCACCTCCGTCGCGCATCTGTCGAACGCGAGCGGGCACCGGGTACGGAACCGGCAGCCGGACGGCGGGTCGAGTGCGGACGGCAGGTCGTCGCCGAGCAGCACCGGCTGACGCTGCCGTTGGCGCACCGGGTCCGCCACCGGCGCGGCGGAGAGCAGTGCCTGCGTGTACGGGTGGGCGGGCCGGGCGAAGATCCGCTCGCGGGAGCCCTTCTCGACGAGTTGGCCCAGGTACATCACGGCGATGTCGTCGGCCAGGTACTCGACCGCCGACAGGTCATGGGTGATGAAGAGGCAGGCGAACCCGATGTCGCGTTGCAGGTCGGCGAGGAGGTTGAGCACCGACGCCTGGACGGACACGTCGAGTGCGCTGGTGGGTTCGTCCGCG
Organism: Micromonospora sp. LH3U1; assembly: GCF_028475105.1. Taxonomy (NCBI): domain Bacteria; kingdom Bacillati; phylum Actinomycetota; class Actinomycetes; order Micromonosporales; family Micromonosporaceae; genus Micromonospora; species Micromonospora sp. LH3U1. Next base: position 4,235,101 of record NZ_CP116936.1, read on the forward strand.
ATGAGCAGCATGGGCTCGGAGATCAGCGCCCGGGCGATGCTGACCCGTTGGCGTTGCCCACCGGACAGCTCGTGGGGGTAGCGACGCGCCACCTCGGCGCGCAGGCCCACCCGTTCGAGTTGCGGAGCGACGCGGGCGTCCCGGTCGCGCCGTGAGATCCGCTTACCGGCCAGCCGCAGAGGCTCGGCCACGATCTCGCCCACCAACATGCGCGGGTCCAGTGACGCGGCCGGGTCCTGGAAGACGATCGACACCGCGCTGCGGTGTGGGCGCAGTCGCCGTCGGGACAGATGGGTGACGTCCGTGCCGGCGATCCGGACCGTCCCCGCGGTCGGCTCGACGAGCCGCACCACGCATCGGCCCACGGTCGACTTCCCGGAACCGCTCTCCCCCACCAGGGCCGTGACCCGGCCTCTCGGGATCGTCAGGGACACTCCGTCCACGGCGCGTACCGGGCCGAAGTGCATCACCAGGTCCTCGATCTCCAGGGCGTTCGGCTGCGGCGTCATCGGTTCGCCTCCTGGGATGTCATGGAGCAGGGGTGCCAACAGGCCGCGAGGTGGTCCGTGCCACCGACCCCTTCCAGGGGCGGGGCGGCGTCGCGGCACTGCGCGTCGGCGGCCGGGCAGCGGTCCGCGAAGGTGCACGCGTCGGGTTGGGTCGACAGGACGGGCACCAGCCCGGGGATCTCCGTCAACCGATCGGTGCCGGCGTGCCTGCCCGGCTGCGGTGACGCCGACAGGAGCCCGGCCGTGTAACGGTGTCGCGGGTACGCGAACAGGTCGTCCACCGGTGCCCGCTCCACCACCCGCCCCGCGTACATGACGACGACGCGGTCCGCGATGTCGGCGATCACGCCGAGATCGTGCGTGATGAAGAGGACGCTCGTGCCGAGCCGGTCACGCAGGTCCCGCAGCACCTGGAGGATGCCGGCCTGGACCGTGACGTCCAGTGCCGTGGTCGGCTCGTCGGCCACCAGCACCTTCGGGCCGCAGGCCACCGCCATCGCGATCATCACGCGCTGGCGCATGCCGCCCGAGAGCTGGTGCGGGTAGGTGTCGACCCGTTGGGCCGCGGACGGGATTCCGACGAGCGTCAGCAACTCGACGGCGCGAGCCCGCGCCGCCCGTCGGGACATCCGCTCGTGGACCTGAAGCACCTCCCCGATCTGACGCCCGACGGTGAGCACCGGGTTCAAGGACGTCATCGGCTCCTGGAAGATGTAGGCGATCTCCTGGCCGCGTATCCGGCGGAGCGCCGACTCGCGGGCACCGACCAGTTCGGTGCCGTTGAGGCGCACCGAACCGGAGACCCGGGCGCTGCCAGGCAGCAGGCCGGCGAGGCTCATCGCGGTGACGCTCTTTCCGCACCCGGACTCGCCCACCATCCCGACGATCTCCCCGGGTGCGAGATCCAGGCTGACACCGTCGACTGCCGAGACGGTGCCGGTCTCGGTCGGAAAGGACACCGAGAGATCGCGTATCGCCAAGACTGGGGCGTCCCGTTCGACAGTGGTCATCGCCGGTCTCCCTTCGGGTCGAGGGCGTCGCGGAGGGCATCACCGAAGACGTTGAACGCCAGTGCCAGACCCATGATCACGACGCCGGGGAGGACCGCGGCCCACGGTGCCCGGGCAGCGAACTGCTGGGCGGTGGCCAACATGGTGCCCAGACTGGGCGCCGGTGGCTGGATGCCGAGGCCGAGGAACGACAGCACCGCCTCGCCGAGGATCGCGGCCGGGATCGCGACCGTGGCCTGCACCAGGATCACCGACGTCGCGTTCGGCAGGATGTGCCGGGCCAGCACCCACAGGTCACTCGCCCCGTCCACGACGGCTGCCGCGACGAAGTCCAGCGACTTGAGGCGCAGCGTGTCCGAGCGGACGACCCGGATCACCCCGGGGATCTGGGCGATGCCGATGGCCACCGCGGCGTTGCCGAGGCTGGCTCCCCGGATGGCCGCCAGCCCCACCGCCATGATCAGGAACGGGAACGCCAGCAGCAGGTCGGTGAAGCGCGAGATCACGGCGTCCCACGCCCGGAAGTAACCGGCCGCGAGCCCGAGTGGCACCCCGATGACCAGGGAGGTCGCCACCGCCAGGAGCCCCACCTGCAACGACGCCCGCGCACCGAGCATGATGCGGGAGAGGACGTCCCGACCGAGGTCGTCGGTGCCGAGCACGTGCCCGGGGGTGCCGGGAGGTGCGAACGTACGGGCGAAGTCGGTCTGGTCGACGGAGTAGGGCGAGATCCACGGCGAGAGCAGCGCGATGACGGCCGCCAGCGCGAGCACGACGAAGCTCACGACGGCGAGCGGGTTGCGGCGCAACCGCCGCAGCACGCGTGTTCGCCGGGTGATGCTGACGCCGGTCTCCGCCATCGGTACGGTGAGGACGGTCATGCCGGATCTCCCGTCACCCGGATCCGTGGATCAATGACCGAGTAGAGCAGATCCACGAAGAAGTTGATCACAATGTAGGCCGTCGCGGTGAGCAGGACGACGGCCTGGATCACCGGGTAGTCCCGTTGGAACACCGCGTCGATGGTCATCTTGCCGAAGCCCGGCAGCCCGAAGATCTGCTCGGTGACGACCGCGCCCGAGATCAGGCCGCCGAGTTGGAGGCCCACGACGGTCACCACCACGATGAGGCTGTTCCGCAGGGCGTGCCGGGTGATGACAGCGCGCGGTCGCAGACCCTTCGCCTTCGCCGTACGCACGTAGTCGGAGGAGAGCGAGTCCAGCATGGCCGACCGGGTCTGCCGCATGATGATGGCGGCGAGGCCGGTCCCGAGGATCACCGCCGGCAGGACGATGTGGTGCAGGTTGTCCACCGGATCCTCCAGGATCGGCACGAAGCCGGAGGCGGGGAACAGCCCGGTCGCCACGGACAGGTAGAGGATCGCGAGCAGCCCGAGCCAGAAGTGCGGCACCGACAGGCCGATCAGGGCCAGGCCGTTGGCCAACCACTCCGCGGGGCGCCCGCGGCGCACGGCCGCGAGCACCCCGGCGCCGACGCCGAGCGCCGTGGCGATGAGGATGGCCAGGACGGCGAGTTCGACGGTGACCGGCAGGGCCGTCGTGAGCATCGACGAGACCGGTGTTCCGGTACGGATCGACACTCCGAAGTCGCCCTGCGCCATGCGCTCCACGTACTGCGCGAACTGCAGTGGCAGCGGCTGGTCCAGCCCGTAGTGGTGACGAATGGCCTCCAGCGCCTCCGGTGACCGGTCCTCCCCCGCCAGCGCGAGGGCCGGATCACCGGGGAGCGCCCGGACACCGAAGAACACCACGATCGTCGACAACAGCAGGGTCAGCGCCGACTGCCAGGCGCGGGTGAGGAGATACCGGGCCACGGCGCCCTACTTGGTGAAACCGGCGAAGGCCGCGCGGATCACGCCGTCCGGGAACACCTGCAAGCCCTGGATCTGCTTGCTGACGGCGGTCAGGTTCCGCTGCCGGTAGAGGTAGATCAGCGCGTCGTCCTGCTGGAGCAGCGCGACCGCCTGCCCGTACAGCTTCTTGCGCTCCTCGACGTCGCCGGCCTGGCGGGCCTGGGTCAGCAGGGTGTCGAGCTGGGGGTTGCTGTAGCCCGAGACGTTCTGGCTGGCCCCGGTGCCGACGAAGTTCGTGATGTTGGCGTCCGGGTCGATCCGTCCGCTCCAGCCCAGCTGCAGCAGCTCGAAGTTGCCGCGGTCCTGCTCGTCGAGGAGCGACGAGTACTCCACGGGGTTGATCTTCAGTTCGAATCCGCCGTCCTTGACCATGGACTGCAGCGCCTGCGCGAGGCGCAGCGTGTCGGGCGTGTTCGACGCGAGCATCGTGACCGCGTACGGCGTCTGCACGCCCGCCTCGGCCAGCAACTGCTTGGCCTTGGCGGGGTCGTGCGCCGGGCAGTTCTGCGCCTCGGGGGACGAGAACGGGCTCGCGGGCGAGATGGGTGAGCAGGCAGCGGTGTGGACGCCGTTGAAGACGGCGCCGACCAGGGCCTTGCGGTCGATGGCGTGCTCGAAGGCCTGCCGCACCTTGGCGTTCTGCGCGAGAGGGCGGTTGATCGGCTTGGGTGCGGTGCCGACACCGTCCACGTTGCCGATGTTGATGGTGAGGCCCTGGTAGCCGAGGGACTGCGACTGCAGGACGGAGAGCGAGGCGTCCTGCCGCAGGGAGCCGACGTCCTGGGTGGAGACGCTGTCGGCGACCTGCGCGTCGCCGGAGCGCAGGTTGGCGGCGCGGATGCTCGCGTCGCTGAGGATTCGCCACGAGATGGCCTCGAGGTGGACCTTGTTCGCCTCGTAGTAGTTCGGGTCCTTCACGACGTCGATCGAGTTCTGCGGCACCCGCTTGGCGAACTTGAACGGGCCGACGCAGACCGGCGCCGAGGCGAAGTCGTCGCCGAGGCTCTGCAACGCCTTGGCGCTCATGACCATGCCGGCCCGGTCGGCGAGGGCACCGAGCAGGGGCGCGAACGGCTGCTTCAGGCGGAGGACGACGGTCTGCGCGTCAGGGGTGTCGACGCCGTCGATGGGACCGAGTTCGCTCTTGCGCGCGGACCGGGCGTTGGTGAGGTGTCGCTGCAGGGTGGCCTTCACCGCGGCCGAGTCGAACGCCGTCCCGTCCGCGAAGCGCACGCCCTGACGCAGCGCAATGGTCACCGTCCGGCCGTCGCTGCTCGTGGTGGGCAGGGCGGTCGCGAGCTGCGGTACGACCTGCGCCTGTTCGTTGACGTCGTAGAGCTTCTGGCACATCGCCTGGAAGACATAGCGGGAGTAGAGGCTCCTCGACAGCGTCGGGTCCAGCGCGTCGGGCTCTGCGGAGAGGGCGATGACCAGTTTGCCGCCCTGCTTGACGGCGGCGGGGTCCGCCGGCGTACCGAAGGAATCTTGCCCGGCCGACTGGTTGTCGCCGGGTTGGTCGCCGCTACCGCCGTTCGACACCGGTGAGCAGGCAACGACCGTGCAGACAGCAGCGGCCGCCGCCACGGCGGCCCGGAGTACACGGCGGCGAAGCGGGCTCGTTTCGCTGACGGAGAGGTTCGTCATGGAGAGCTCCTCGAGTGGGCGATTCGGGGAGCGTATGTTGTATACGATGACCGCCGCAAGACCTCCACGAATGACTCTCGAGGCACCCCGCGCAGGCCTGCACCATGGGCGAACCCGGCCCAGGATCAGCCGGCGGGCCGCGCCCGACTGCCCCGGAAGAGGCTGAGCAGGACGACCAGAGCGAGCACCGCCACCACCGCGCTGAAGATCTCGCCAGCGGGACGCAGCCCGATCGTCTGAATCAGCAGGCCGACCCCGACCGCGGGCACGCCGAGCATGGCGAACAGGATGGCGAAGAAGGTCGACACGGCCTCGGCCTGGTGCTGCGGCGCGGTCTTCATCGTGATCGTCGCGATGCCGTCGCCGACCGCGACCCCGGACGCCACCCCGATGATCGCCGCGCTGATCATCAGCGTCGCCAGCAGCGCCATCCACATGCTGAACGCGAGCAGGCCGGCCCCCACGATCAGGCCGGCGCAGGCGCTGGCCAGCGCGGCGCGCGAGGCCAGGACGCGGGTCAGCAACTGACCGAACGCGGCACCGGCGAAGGCCACGAAGACCACCAGCGCGGCCCGTGTGTGAGAGGTCTCGTGCAGGACCATGCCGAGGAACAACCCGCTCACCGACGTGAGCACCCCGAGAGCGGCGAAGCCCGCCCCGCCGGTGATCGCGGAGCGGACGAAGGCGCCGCGAATGTCCGCCGGCACGTACAACCGTTGCACTCGTAGGGTCACCGGCGAGCGCTCCCGCACCGTCTCCGGTACGCCGCGCAGCGCGATGATCGCGATCACCGCCAGGACCAGCACGATGGCCCAGGGCAGGCGAAGCGGGTCGGGCGCCACGTCCGACACGATCCCGGCCAGCAGAGTGCCGGTGGCGAGACCACCGAGGTTCGCGAAGATCGACACGGTGGCGGCTCGTTTCGGATGCCGCGGGCTGATCAACTCTGCCAGCGCCGCGGTAGCCGCGCCGATGATCAGCGCGGCGGAGAACCCGGCGAGGATCCGACCCACCACGATCATCGCCAGGTCCACGGCAGCCAGGAAGACAGCGTCCGCGGCGACGGAGAGGAGCAACGCCGCGAGGATGACCGGACGCCGGCCGATCTGGTCGGAGAGCCGACCGAAGACCAGCAGCCCGACGACCACGCCCAGCGCGTACAACGCGTAGACCACGGTCACGGTCAACGACGAGAAGCCGAACTCCATCTCGTAGAGCGGGTAGAGCGGGGTCGGCACGGTGGTGCCCACGAGCGTGATCCAGAAGGCGAACGCGACCCGCACCGCGCCGGACGTGGAACTGGACCGTGTCACTCGTACAGCTTGGGTCTCGGTCCTGATCTGAGGTGCGGTAAACGGACCTAAACGCCCGCATCAGGTGGCGCGCGGGTCGCGGTGGGAAGCGGCTCTCGGCGAACCGCCTCCCACCGCGTACTCCTAGGAGTTGTACGCCTGCGCCGTCACCGTGACCTGGCGGGCGAGGCCCGAACGCGCCGGCCAGGAGATCACCACCTGACGGGTCTCCCCCGGCAGCAGCCAGAAGTAGTTGTCGTCGTAGCGGACCGGAAGGACCCGGTTACCGCGCTGGTCGCGCACGGCCAGCCGAACCAGGGCGGCGACCGTACGGCCCTGGTTGCGGACCGTCGTGGTGACGGTGTTCCGGCCGTCCACGACGCGCACGGTGCTCGACGACGTCGAGAGTCGGGTGCTCGGAACGTCGTTGAGCGCCCGCATCTGCTCGGCCTTGTCGTACCGCCAGTAGGTGTTCTCCGTGAGCAACCGGTCGCGGCTGTCCCGCAGCTCCAGCCGGACCAGGTGCAGGCCGCCACCGTCCGGCGCGGCGAGCGGAAAGACCGGCGTGGTGGCCGAACGGGCCACGTCCACCCGCTGACGCTGGGGTGTGCCCAACAACCGGCCGCTCAGGTCGTAGCGTCGGGCGGTGACCGTGACGCCGGCCAGCGCCGCAGCGCTGTGGTTGACCACCCGGACCTGCCAGGTGCCCGGGTCGGCCTGGACGTGCAGCGGCTCGCACCCCTTGCGGGCGCCGTAGTAGGCGCCGTTCACGTCGAGGTCGTAGTCGTAGGTCTGCCAGACCGTGCTGTGCCACGCCGGGTGCGACATCCACAGCAGCAGGCCGGTGGCGTCCTGCCACAGGTTGGCGTTCCACGCCTCGAACATGGCGCGGTGGCTCTCGTAGTTGACGAACTGCGCCCGGGTGGCGAACTCGTCGAGCGAGTCGGACTCGCCGAGCCGCGCGTCGATCGCCGCCTGGTACGTGCCGACCCGTTGGTTACCGATGGTCGACCAGTCGTGGTAGTTCCACACCTCGCCGATCGGCCACTCCGGCGCGTCACCGACGAGGTTGCGCATGCTCTCGACCACGGACACCACCGGCATGCCGATCTCGGTGTGGAAGCCGAACGCACCGGTGTCGTACGTGTTCCTGTTGTTGTAGGTCTCCGGCTCCACCCAGTGGTACGGGCCGTGGCCACTGACGATGCCGCCGGCCGAGTTGGGGATGTAGAGGATCTCCGGGTGCTCGGTGGCCGCGGCCTGCTTGAGCCCGGCGTCCACGATCGGCGGCGGGTCACCCTCGTTCGCGCCGCACCACACCACGATGCTCGGGTGGTGGCGGAACCGCCGGATCGTGTCGGCGGCGATGTCCACGTAGCCGGGCGGGTTGGGCAGGAACGCGCCCGCCTGCCAGAAGTCGTTCCACACCAGGATGCCCTGCTCGTCGCAGGCCTGGTACAGCTCCTCGCGGTTGCTGCTGCCGAGCCAGTTGCGGATCATGGTGAAGTTCATGTCGCGGTGCATCTCGACCGTGTCGGCCAGCCGGTCCGGCAGCACCCGGCGCAGCAGCTCGTCCCAGCCCCAGTTGCCGCCCCGGGCGAACACCGGCACGCCATTGACGCTGATCTTGAGCTGGGTGACGGCGTTGCTGACCGACCTGACGTCGGTCCACCGCTGCCCGTCGTCCGAGACCTGGATGACGAAGTCACGGGCGTACGCCTGCTCCCAGACGATCGTGACCTGGTCGAAGCTGACCGGCTTGCCGAGGTCGACCTGGATCCACTGGTTGTCCTCGAACTTCGAGGACCACCGGGTCCGTGGGTTACCGTCGACGGCCCGGTCCGGGCCGTTCGAGTCGCTGTCGGACGACGAGGCGGTGGCGGTGGCGTGCAGGGCCAGGTCGACGCCCGGCTCGGCCTGCCGCTGCACGGAGAGCGCCCACATGGACACGCCCCACGAGGTCACCCGCGCGCCGGTCTGGATCCGCAGGTGCTGCGCGGTCTGGCTCGCGAACGTCTCGACCTGGGTGGCACGGCTGCCGAGCGGGGTGTCGTTGCTGACCGCCGTCGCGTCGCTCCAGGCGTCCCCGTCGGCGGAGACCTGGATGCGGTAGTCGAGCGCGTACGCCTGCTCCCACACGATGGTGACCCGGTCGAAGTCGACGGCCGTGCCCAGGTCGACCTGGATCCACTGGTTGTCCTCGGCCTGCGAGGCCCAGCGCGTCGCGGGGTCACCGTCGACGGCCTTGCCGGGCCCGTTGGTGTCGTTCTCCGACGACGACGCGGTCGCGTCCCGACGCAGGGCCAGATCCGGGCCGGTGCCGTCGGCCACCGACAACGCGAACATCGAGATGCCCCAGCCGGTGGCGCGCTGGCCGGCCTGGATGCGCACGTGCCGCGTGTGCTGCCGGTCGAACGTGACGGTCTGGGTCGCGGCGCCGTCGACGAACTCCAGCGGAGGCTTGCCGGGCGGCGAGATCACGATCGGCTGGTGCCAGTCGTAGGCGAACTCCCGGATACCGAAGCGGAGCTGACGTCGGTCGCTGACCGACCGCTTGACGGTGGCGGTGAGCGTGAGGTCGTACAGGTGGGGGTCGCCGTAGCCGTTGGGCCACCACAGCCGGGGGTTGTGCAGGCGCAGCGCGCGGAAGCGCTCCGGCGCGAAGGTGACCGTGGTGCTCCCGCCCGCGGGGACGGTCACCGTGGACTCGACCCGCACCTTGTCGAACTCCGCCCGCACGGTGACCGTGCTGGCGGTGGTCGCCGCGTTGCGTACCGGCACCCTGATGGTGACCTCGGCGGTGTCGGTGCCGGGCAGGTCGGGAAGCGTGGTCTGGACGTGCGGATCGCCGACGACCACCGCGCCGGTGCTGCGCAGGCGGACGTGGTCCCACAGGCCGGTGACCCGGTCGCGGACAGCGGGCATCCAGTCCCACCCGGACACCGCCAGGTAGGTCGGCGCGTCGAGGTAGTGGTGGGCCGACTGGAGGAAGGTACGACCGTCGGTGCCCTTGTCGCCGGGGGTGCCCGGGTGCGGCATCGGGGTGACCCGGACGGCGAGGACGTGCTCGCCCCGGTGACCGGCGAGGGCGTCGGTGATGTCGAAGGCCGCCCGCGCGAACGGGTGCTTGACGCTGCCGACCTGCACGCCGTTGACCCAGGCGGTGGCCTCGTGGTTGATGCCGTCGAACTCGAGCCAGATCCGGCGACCGGCGGAGCCGTCCAGCTCGCGCGGCAGCCGCAGCGCACGCCGGTACCACCACGTGTGCCGGGACAGCGCCTCCGGGATGCGCATGTTGTTGAAGCCGGCCACCGGGTCGGGCAGGTGGCCCTGGTCGACCAGGGTGCCCAGCACGGTGCCGGGCACCGTCGCCGGCAGCCAGGACCGGACGTCGACGCCAGCCCGGGAGAGTTCGGCGCCGTCGGCGGTGCCGGCGAAGTCGTCCATCGTCAGCGACCAGCCCGACTCCAGCGGCACCGTACCGTCGGCGGCCACCGTGAGCTGGGGTGTCGGGCCGGTGTTGCTGCCCTCCCAGCTGGTCCAGCCCTCGGCCTTCGGCCGGCCCGCCAGGGCGACGCCGTAGACCTGGAAGCCGTTGAGGCCCACCGGGTTGCTGTTCGAGCGCTTCGTGGCCGTCATACGGATCCACCGCGCGGTGACCGGCTGCGGCAGCTTGACGGCCTGCACGCCGCCCTGCCCCTCGGTGGTCTCGTACACCGACCGCCAGTCGCGGCCGTCGGTGGAGACCTCGATCCGGTACGCCGTGGCAGCGCTGGAGAGGATCTCGTCGCCGTCGGTGTCGGTGTAGTTGCCGTCGAACGGCCCGTCGGTGAGCGTGGCCTCGAAGACCAGGGTGACGGCCTCGATGCGGCACGGAGCCTGCAGGTCCACCGAGATCCACTGTGGATCGTTGTTGGCTGCTCGCCAGCCACTCCCCCGAACACCGACCTGCGGCAGACCATCCACGGCGAAGGTGGCGGCCGTCGGCGCGTAGTCGGTCGAGGAGACCGCCACCGGGCGGTACCGGGCAAGGTCGGTGGCCGGCGGGGTGGCGGTCGGCGTCGCCGGAGCGGCGGCTGCGACGGCGTCCGGTAGGACCGCGGCAACCCCGACCGACGCCAGCAGAGTGGCTCCGGCGGAGAGGAAGGTACGCCGCGATACGGGCGAAAGCTCGGACATCTTGCCTCCAGATCTGACAACGTTGTCAGATGAAGGTCGCTGACAACGTTGTCAGATGGTGGCCCCATGTTTCACCTGAGTCAAGGGCCGGCGTCCGTCGTGATTCCACGAACACGGTGCGGCACCAGGGAGTCCTGGTCTCCCCGTCAACTAACCCGGTGGCCGACACCGGCAGCCTGGTCGGGCGGCGACCCGCTCCCGCGGTCAGCCGGCCGCCGATCCGCCCTCGTCGTGCCCGGGTTCCCGGCGGTGGTACTCGGGGCGAAGCTCCGCGCTGGCGAACGCCGCCTGCACCGCCGCCGAGAGCGCGACCATGTCGTACGCGCCGTGGTGGCGCCGGCCGTTGATGAAGAAGGTCGGCGTCCCGGTGACGCCGCTGAGATCGGCCGAGTCGACGTCCTCGGCGATCCGGTCGACGCCCATTCGCTTGACCATGTGCTCCCGGAACCGATCGAGGTTCAACCCGAGCTGTTCGGCGTATCCGAGCACATCGTCGGGGTTGAGTGCGTCCTGGTGCGCGAGAAGCAGGTCGTGCATTTCCCAGAACGCGCCCTGCTCGCCCGCCGCCTCGGCTGCCTCAGCGGCGAGTTGGGCGTTCGGGTGGACGTCCGTCAGAGGCAGGTGCCGCCAGACGTACCGGACGTTGGCGAAGGCGGCCCGCAGTTCCCGGACCACCGGCTCGGCCTGCCCGCAGTAGGGGCATTCGAAGTCGCCGTATTCCACCACCGTCACCGGCGCTTCGCTCGACCCGCGCACGTGGTCGCGCTCCGAATCGACCGGAAGCATCAGGTCGACGATCCCCTCGGCGACGCCCAGGAGCGCGCGCGCACGCCGCGCCGGCGAGAGCCGGGCGGCAGAGCGGAACACCAACCAGGTGACGACGGAGGCACCAACCGTCGCGACGAGGATGCCGAGCTTCGCCTCCTCCAGCGCCGGGCCGTGCAGCGCATGGTTGGCGATCAGCAGGGCGACGGTGAACCCGATGCCGGAGACCGCGCCCACCCCGGCGACGGCGAGCCAGCCGACCGGTGGCCGGAACCGGTTGCCGCTCAGCCGCGCGACCAGCCACGAGACGGCCAGGATTGCGGCCGGCTTGCCGACGACGTACGCCGCCACGACGCCGAGCGTGACCGGCGACGTCACGGCCCTGGCCAGGAGCTCGCCGTTGATCACGATCCCGACGTTCGCCAGCGCGAAGAGCGGCACGACCACGTAGCTCGCCAACGGATGGTAGAGGGTCTGCAACCGCTCGTTCGGCGACAGCGCCGAGGTGAGCCCGGCATGGGCCGAACGGGCGAGCTGTGGGGTGGGCTGTTCCCGGAAGAGGCGGAACTGGTCGCTCGCCCGCTGCAGTTCGCTGCGGCCGGGGGCGTAGGCGTAGGTCAGCAACCCCATCACCAGGCCCACCACGACCGGGTCGACACCGGACTCCGAAACCGCGACCCAGGCCGCCACCCCCAGCAGCGCATAAACCGGCCCGAACCGCACGCCCCGCGCCCGGACGAGCAGGACGACGCCGAAGATCCCCGCCGCGACGAGCAGCGCGGTCGGCGCAGGATGTTCCGGGTACGCGATCGCCAGCACCGCGATCGCGACCAGGTCGTCGACGACGGAGACCGTCAGCAGGAAACCCCGCAGCCGATCCGAGAAACGCGGCCCGAAGACGGCCAGCGCGCCGAGCGCGAGCGCCGTGTCCGTGGCCATCACCACGCCCCAGCCCGCGGCGGTGGTGCGTCCGGCGTTGATCGCGAGATAGATCCCGATCGGCAGGATCATGCCGCCGAGCCCGGCCAGCATCGGCAACGCCAGCCGACGCCGTTCCCGCAGCTCGCCGATGTCGAATTCGCGGCGCAGCTCCAGCCCCGCGACCAGGAAGAAGAACGTCATCAGGCCGCTGTTGACCCAGGTACGCAGGTCGTGTGACACGGGCCAGTCGCCGAGCTGGATCGAGAGGGGGGTGTTCCAGACCGACTCGTACGACGACACGTGCAGGTTGGCCCACACGAGAGCCGCCACCGCGGCGACCAGCACCACGCGCGCACCGCCGGTCTCGGTGCGCAGGAACGAGCGCAGCGGAGCGTTGAACCGGCCTCCCCAGGTGGTCCGCGCGGACCATCCCGGGCGCGGGTTGTTGCTCGTCACGGGGACAATCTTCGTTGACCTGATGGTCACGTGGTTCGGATTCGGGCACATGGCGACCGGCCGATACGAGCACGGGGCTGAATCCCCTACTCCTCCTCGGCGAACACGACCGCGCGGCGCTGACGAATCGTCGGGAGGACGGCGACGACGAGCGCTGCGAGGGCCAGGACCAGGAGCACCGCAGAGATCGGTCGGGTCAGGAAAACAGACGGGTCGCCGCGGGAGATGATGAGCGCGCGCCGCAGGTTCTCCTCAAGCAGCGGGCCGAGGACGAAGCCGAGCAGCAGGGGCGCCGGCTCGCAGCCACACTTGATCAGGACGTAGCCCAGGATCCCGAAGAACGCGATCGCGTAGACGTCGTAGGCGTTGAAGCTCAGTGAGTAGGTGCCGATCGCCGCGAACAGGATGATCATCGGGAACAGCACCTGGTACGGGATGCGCAGCATGCGTACCCAGAGGCCGATCAGCGGCAGGTTCAGCAGCAGGAGCAGCACGTTGCCGATCCACATCGACGCGATCAGGCCCCAGAACAGCGCCGGTTCTTCGTTGATGACGTTCGGGCCGGGGGTGATGCCGTGGACGATGAACGCGCCGATCATCAGTGCCATGACCGGATGGGCGGGCAGACCCAGGGTGAGCAGCGGGATGAACGACGTCTGCGCGGCGGCGTTGTTCGCCGACTCGGGGCCGGCGACACCCTCGATCGCGCCGCGCCCGAACTCCTGTGGCCGCTTCGAGACCCGCTTCTCGACGGCGTACGAGGTGAACGAGGCCAGCACGTGGCCGCCGCCGGGCAGGACGCCGAGCGCGGCGCCGAGACCGGTGCCTCGCAGGATCGGGGCGACCATGCGACGCCGGTCCTCGCGGGTCGGCCAGAGGTTCGTCACCTTGCTGACGATCGCCGTACGGGTCTGCTCGTTCTCCAGGTTGCGCAGGATCTCGGCCACCCCGAACAGGCCCACGGCGACCGACACGAAGTCGAGGCCGCCGTACAGCTCGCGCTGCTCGAACACGAAGCGGGGCGTTCCGGTGTAGATGTCCTGGCCGACCGTGCCGAGCAGCACGCCGAGCGCGATCATCGCCAGTGCCTTGAGCGCCGTGCCCCGCGCCAGCGCGATCGACACGATCAGGCCGAACAGCACGAGCGAGAAGTATTCGGCCGGGCCGAACTTCAACGCGACGCTGGCCAGTGGCGGGGCCGCGGCAGCCAGCGCCAGAGTGGCGACCGTACCCGCGAAGAAGGACCCGATCGCCGCGGCCGCCAGGGCCGGGCCGGCCCGGCCCTGGCGGGCCATTTCATGCCCGTCCAGCGCGGTGACCGCCGCGGACGACTCACCGGGCAGGTTGATCAGGATGGCGGTCGTCGAACCGCCGTACTGTGCGCCGTAATAGATACCGGCCAGCATGATCAGCGCCGTCACCGGCTCGAAGCTGAACGTGATCGGCAGCAGCATCGCCACCGTCGCCGTCGGCCCGATGCCGGGCAGCACGCCGACCGCGGTCCCGAGCAGCACTCCCACGAAGCAGTAGAGGACGTTCTGGACCAGGAGGGCCGTCGAGAAGCCCAGCGCGAGGTTGTCGAGGAGTTCCATGCCTCAATCCGGATGCCGCGTCAGAACCCGAGCCACGGGCCCCATAGCGGGATCCGCAGCTGAAGTCCGACGACGAAGATGAGCGTGCTGGCCACGGTCAGCCCGGCGGCCACGGCCACGGCCGTGAGTAGTCGTACGCGTGCGCTGGCCAGCGTGGTGAGCAGTGCGGTCACCGCCGTCGTCGGTACGAATCCGAGGCGCCGGATGGTGAATCCGAAGAACAGGACCGCGAGCACGATGACGGCGACCGCTCGCCATGGGATCGGTCCGAACGGGATCACCTCACCGGCGATGAGTCCCTTGCCGACGATCGCCAGGCCCAGGGCGACCACGGTCGCGCCGACCAGCAGCGGGAAGGCGCCGGGGCCCATCCGTGTCGGGGTGCCCAGCTCGTAGCCGAGCGCCCCCACCACGAATGCGCCACCGATCAGGACGAAGATTCCCCCGGCGAGGACGTCCGGGAACGACCGACGGCCCTCCACCTCAGGAGACCTTGACCCCGGAGTCAGCGATGATCTTCGCCCAGGTGCCGAGCTGCTCGTCGAGCTTCGCCCGGTGCGCGTCCGGGGTCGCGTCCTGCGCTGGGACCGGCGCGGTGCCGAGCTTGGCCATCTGGTCGATGACCCCCTGGTCGGCCAGTGCCACCTTCAGCGCCTCGGACAGCTTCTGGACGATCTCCTGCGGCGTGTCGGCCGGGACGTAGAGACCGTGCCACACGCTGACCTGGAGCTGGGGCAGCCCGGCCTCGGCCGTGGTGGGCAGGTCGGGAAGGCTCTTCACCCGCTCGGGTGTGGTGACCGCGTACGCCTTCACCTTTCCCGCGGCGATCTGGCCGCTGGTGTTGGTCGTCTGGTCGCACATGAAGTCGACCTGGCCGCCGACGAGGTCGGTCAGCGCGGGGCCGGTGCCCTGGTACGGGACCTCCTGAAGCTTCACACCGGTGGTGGTCTGGAACAGTAGGCCGCACAGGTGGGACGCGGCGCCGATACCAGCGTTGGCCAGCGTGACCTTGCTGGCGTTCGCCTTCACGTACGTCACGAGGTCCTGGAGTGTCGCGGGCGCGAAGTCCTTGCGGGCGACGATCGTCATCGGCACCTCGGTGACGAGCCCGACCGTCTCGAAGTCGTCGAGCGGTTTGTAGCCCAGGCTCTTGTACAGGGCGGGCGCCGTGGACATGCCGATGTGGTGCATGAGCACGGTGTAGCCGTCCGGCTCGGCCCGCGCGACCTCGCCAGCGCCGACCGTGCCGCCGGCACCCTCGACGTTCTGGACGACGATCTTGCCGCCGAGCTTGGCGGCCATCGGCTCGGCGATCATGCGGGTGACCGTGTCCGTCGGGCCGCCCGCGCTGAACGGCACGACGATCGTGATGTTCTGGTCCGGGTAGCTTCCGGCGTCGCCTCCGCCGGTGGCGCCTCCGTTACCGGAACAGGCGGCGGCGAGCGAGACGACACCGATCGCGGCGATCATCCGCGCGGTGGCCCGGTACCTGCTGGTCGTTCGCATACGGCGGCCTCCCCATCAGCACATGCACATTCCTCGGTGCGTGACTGGCCCCAGTCTCGGCTGGTCGGAGCGCGGATGGTGTCAGAAAAGTCCCAAGAACTCGGGCCGGCACGAGCGCCGGTCCGGGCCGTACAATCCGCTGGTATGCGGATAACCGTCGTCGAGGATGACGACCGCGTGGCGCGGGGTCTGGTGACCGTACTGACCCAGGCGGGCTTCGAGGTCCGCCGAGTCGCCACCGCCGCCGAGGCCGTGCGCGCCGCGCCGTCCGACGTGGTCCTCGTCGACCTGGGTCTCCCCGACGGCGACGGGCTCGACGTGATCCGCAAGCTGCGTGACCACCCGCAGACCGCCGTCATCGCCGTGACCGCGCGATCCGAGGAGCACGAGCGGGTCCGTGGCCTGCGCGCCGGCGCCGACGACTACATCGTCAAGCCGTTCGGCATCCCGGAGTTGCTCGCCCGGATCGACGCCGTCCTACGCCGCACCCGGGCAGCTCGTGCCCTCGGCCAGGCAGACGAGTCGCTCGTCCTCGGCCCGATGCGGATCGGCGTCGGCACCCGCGAGGTCACCGTCGACGGCACACCTGTGTCGTTGACCCGCAAGGAGTTCGAGTTGCTCCTGCTCCTGGCCCGGCGGGCGCCCAACGTGGTCAGCCGCGACGTCATCCTCGACCAGATCTGGGGCGCGACCTGGGAGTCGTCGAGTCGGACCCTGGACACCCACATCGCGGCGCTACGGCACAAGCTGGGGCCGAACGTGGTCATCCGCACGATCCACGGCGTCGGCTATCGGCTCCTGGCCGACCAGCCGGAGCTGATCGGCTGACGCGCCGTGCACCGCCGCATGCTCGTCGTCCTGGTGCCCCTCGCGGTGCTGCTCGTCGCGGCGCTCGGGGTGCCGCTCAGCGTCACGGTGGCCGAACGGGAGATGCAGGAGACCTACGTCAACCGGCTGGACGACGTCGGCCGGTTCGCCTCGCTGGCCGAGACCGCGCTGTCGACCGGGCGCACCGAGGCGCTGCAGCAGGAGTTGACGCGGTACCACGAGCTCTACGGCATCCCGGTCGCGCTGATCGACACGTCGGGCACGGTGCTGCTCGGACCGGCCGACGCGTACGACGAGGCGGCGCGCGCCGAGCCGGCATTGCCCCGGATCGTGACCGCGGCACTGGCCGGGGCGCGGTCCGAGCCGTCCTGGGACTGGGCTCCGTGGGACGACTCGGCACTCGTGGTAGCGGAGCCGGTGGGTCGGGACAGTGAAGTCGTCGGCGCCGTCGTGACGATCTCCGACCTGTCGAAGACGCGCGAGCACATCCTCGTACGCTGGGCCCGGTTGGCCGGGCTCGGGCTGCTGCCGTTGATAGCGCTGGCGGCCGTCGCCTGGCCGGTATCGGCGTGGGTGCTGCGGCCGGTGCGGAAACTGGACGCGGCGACCTCGCGGATCTCCGAGGGCGACCTGACGATCCGTGCCGACGCCGAGGCCGGCCCGATCGAGCTGCGGCGGCTGGCGACGTCGTTCAACACCATGATGGACGCCGTCGAGAACGCCGCGCAGCGGCAGCGCGCGTTCGTGTCCGACGCGTCGCACCAGTTACGCAACCCGTTGACCAGCCTCCGGCTCGCGGTGGAGAGCCTCGCACCACACCTGCGGCCAGAGGGCGACGGGCAGCAGATGTACGACGTCGCCGTCGACGAACTGAAGGCGATGCAGCGGATGCTGAACTCGCTACAGGCCAGTGCGCGGATGGAGAGCATGCGGACGGCGTCGACGGTGGATCTCGACGAGGTGCTGGCCACCCGGGTCGACCGGTGGCGGGCACTGACAGCCACGGCCGGGCAGACACTGGCGGTCGACGTGCCGCCGGGGCTGCGGTTGCTGGAGCCGCCGGGCGGACTGGGCAGCATCCTGGACGAGTTGATCAGCAACGCTTTGCGGCTGTCCGACGCGCGGGTCGTGGAGGTGACCGCCCGAGCTCTCCCCGGTGGTGTGGACGCCCGACGCCGCAACGCCTCCGTGGCCGAAGGCGTGGTTACGGTCACCGTCCGCGACGACGGGCAGGGAATCGACGCTTCCGAGCGGGCCCAGGCGCTACGACGGTTCTGGCGGTCGCCGCGGCACCAGAACGTGTCCGGGACCGGCCTGGGACTGGCGATCTGCGCAGACCTGATCGGGTCGGCCGGAGGCGAACTGCGGCTGGAGGAGGGCCTGCCGCGTCCGGACGGGTCCGGGCACGGGTTCGCCGCGGTGATCGCGTTGCCGGCCGTTCAGCAGGTGGCGTCGCCGTCCAGCGCTCCCGCGTCGGCGCCGGTCTGACGACCCGGGTCCCTGTCGTGGGTCAGCGTTTGCGATCGCGGAACCAGGCCGCCGCGCCCGGATGGAGCGGGACCGATGCGGTAGATATACCGGTACGCACATTGATCTGCCACGCCTCGGGGAGGGCTTCGGCGTCGTCGCGGCCAGCGGAGGTGATCGCGCCGGTGTGCGTGAAGACTGTGTCAGTGATGGCGTAGACCAGGTCGGCGGGCAGGTCGTCGCGCGCGAGCAGCACGTTCGGTACGGCGACGGTGCGAGTGGCCGGGACGCCGGCGTAGGCAGTCGCGTGGATCATTGCCGGAGCGTAGGGACCGGGGTAGGTCGTGAAGAGCCCATCCGCCTGTGCGTCCAGCGGGATCAGCCGGATCGGGTGCCGCTGCGCCAGCTCACTGATCGCGGGTGTCGGGACGCCGGTCAGGGAGAACATCGCGTCGATCGTGCCGTCGCGCAGCGCCGCCGCCGATTCGGCCTGGCTGAGATACCGGCCGTCGGCGTTCACCGGGCCGAGCTTCAGAACCCGCCGCGACGTAAACTCCGTGCCAGAGTCGTGCGAACCGAGGGATATGCGCTTGCCCTCAATCTCCCGGAACTCGCCAATCGCCGAATCGGCCATGACCACGAGATGCAGGTGACTGTCGTAGAGCCGGCAGATCGCCGAGAGCCCCCCGGGCGCGCTGCCGTCGGTCGTGATCAACGCATCCAGGCTCGTCAACCCAAGCTGCACCTCGCCGGCCCGCAGCATCCGGATGTTGTCGGTGGACGCCCCGCTCGGCACAGTGGTCACCGTCGCACCCGGCACCTGCTCGGAGATGTGTTCGGCCAGCGCACCACCGATGCGCCGGTAGACCGCCCCCGCCGGCCCGGTGGCCAGTCGCAGGTGGACCTCACCAGCGTCGGGCTTCCGCGAGCAACCGACGAGCAACCCTCCGGTGGCCAGGAGCATCGCCCGCCGGCCGAACCGCACCTCCAGGCCCAGCACCATGCCGAGATGATACGGACGGCTGACCCAGGTTCGTCTCTCCAGGAATTCCCCGCCGCGCCGATCTTGCAGTTTCGGTCGCCGAGATCTGCCCCCGTGCCAAGCCAGCAACCACAAGATCGCGATCCGGCTCCGTCGATCTCGGAGTTGTGGTGCCTGGTTTGGCGTTACAACGGGTGCTTTGTCGCCCACCACAACTCCATGATCGGCGGGCGGTGGGGGTTGACCGCGGCCCTCGTTGACCACTCGGGCGGGCATGCACACAGCGCCACCGGTTGGTAGCGTGCCGGTGATGTCGCCGGCCGCCGCCGGCGGTGGTCCTCTGGGGAGGGTCAGCATGTGGGCGGACGACGCTGCGCTCGACGCGGCGGGGCGCCGGCTCGACGAGTGGGAGTCGTCGCTCGCTGCGCGGGCGGAACGGGCGAAGACGCTGTCGGCGACGATGCGGGATCTGACCGGCAGCGCCCGCAACGCCGACCGGACGGTCGAGGTCACCGTCGACTCGTCCGGCCTGCTGATCGACCTACGGCTCGACGAACCCATCCGGCAACAACCCGCGGCGCACACCGCCCGGCAGATCCTGGACACCACCAGAGCCGCGCGCGCCGACCTGCTCCGACAGGTCACCGACGCAGCCACGCAGTCATTGGGCGACGACGCGAGCGCCCAGGCCATCATCGACTCGTACCGTAGCCGGCTCATCCACGACCAGGGATCAAGCGATGCCCGACGGTGACGGCATCCAGGTCGACCCAGACGACCTGACCGCCCACGCCGCACGCCTCGATCGCCGCGCCGGCAGCCTCGATACCGCCCAGCAGGCGGGCCAGCACGTCCGGTTGGGCGCCGACGCCTACGGGCAGCTCTGCGCGATGATGCCGACGCTGCTCGACGGCCTGCAGCGGACCCTGGTCGACGGCATCGGCGCCGCTGCCGGGTCGGTGCGGGACACCGCCGGGAAGCTGCGGACCGGCGCCGACCGCTACCGAAGCTCCGACGCCCGCGCCAAGCAGCTCCTCGATGGGGTGCGTCAGCGCCGGTGACGTCCAACCCACTGGTCGCCGCCGCAGCGGACACCCCGCCCAGCGCCTGGGCGGGTGTGTGGATCTGCGAGGACATCGAGCTCATCGCGCAAGGTGTGCGCAACGGCAGTTGGATCGACGGCAGCCTCGGTGTCGCGAGTGCCGGTCTGGACGCCCTCGCCTTCGTCTCCGACCCGGTCGGCGCCCTGCTCCAGTACGGGATCGCCTGGCTCATCGAACACGTCAAGCCACTCAGTGAGGCATTGGACTGGCTCGCCGGCGACCCCGCGCAGATCACCGCCCACGCCCAGACCTGGCGCAACGTCGCCGCTTCTCTCCGCGAGGAAGCCGCCGCGCTGGCCCGCGACGTCCGCACCGACGTCGCCGGCTGGGGCGGCAGCGCCGGCCCCGCCTACCGGGCCTGGTCCGCCGAACAGCAGCAGGCCATCACCGGCCTCGCACACGGCGCCGACACCATGGCCGCGATCACCGAAGGCGCCGCCGGCCTGGTGGCCGCCGTCCGGCTCCTCGTCCGCGACGCCATCGCCACCTGCGTCTCCCGCCTCATCGTGTACGCGGGCGAACTCGTCGTCACCGGCGGACTGGCCGCACCGCTGGTCGTCGAGCAGGTCACGACGACGGTGGCGTCGTGGGGGGCGCGGATCGCGCGGCTGCTGCGCGGGCTTCTGGCCAGCCTGCGGCGGCTGATCCCGGAGATCCGCCGGCTCGGCGACCTCATCGATAAGCTCAAGCAGGCGCTGGGGCGGCTCCAGAAAGGTGAATCACCACCGAGCCGAAACACGCCAGAACCTGAACCGCCTCGCGAGACCCCGTCCCAAGGGGTGACGGAGCAGCAACGAGTCCACGATCTCGGCATGGATCCGGCGACCGGGAGGTTCCGCCCGGGCGAGGCAGATACCGCGGTCCGGTTGGAGCACGAGATGGGCGTGAGACTGAGCCGCGCCTCGGCGGACTCCTCTGCCGACTGGGTCGACGAGGCCGGACGTACGTACGATGCGGTGGGCAACTTCCCGGCGCAGTTCTTTGACCGTCAGTGGCCCCAACTGCAGTATCAGATCGAGCGACACTTGGACAAGGCGGACCTGGTGCCGGTGGACGTTTCGCAGTTCAACCCGGAACAGGTTGCCCGGATCGAACAGTTCATCACGGACGGAAGCTTCGGTCCGCGAGTATTCATTGTGGGGAAGTAATGGCTGGCCTCATCGTGCTGAAACCCGGCGTCGACTGGACCGCAACGGGAGGGCTGTTCGACTGGACGCTGGAGTTTCTGATTTCCCGCCTCTCGGACAGACAGACCGCTAACCGCTTGCAGGAGATCGTCGACAACAACCTCGGGTCGTTGTGGATCGACGACCTGCCCGCAGCAGCACAGCGGGAGATCGTCAGCCACTGGCGCAACGGACTGGTGACGGCTGGCGAACGGCAGCTGCCGGAGACCGAGCACAAGGTTGAGGTCCTCCGCCATCTCCAGGAACTGGTGGATGCAACCTACTCAGTCGGGTTCCCCGGGTCGAGCGCTCCTGGTAGTCGATGACGCTCTGCGGTCCCATCACCGCCGGGGCCGGGCGACGAACCGGTACGATGCGCCCATGAGCTCAGAGGCGGTTGGCAGGTACATGCCCCCGGTCGTGACGCTCGATGACCTGACGGCGATGATGGCCGCAGACGAGAACCACCGGTACGAAATCAGCCCCGAGGGAGTCGTCTCGATCATGCCGCCGCCGGGGTACAACCACGCGATCATCGCGACCCGGCTCATGGTGTGGCTCGCTCAAGGCGGTGTCCCGGCGGAACACATTGCCCAAGCGGTCGGGCTACGCATACCGGGCCGTGACGGCGGTGTCGGCGGACGCATCCCCGACCTGGTCGTATGGAGCAAGGCTCAGACAGACGGTGTGTGGCTGCCGGTCGCCGACGTGCTCCTTGTTATCGAGATCGTTTCACCTGGTTCCGAGGGTGTCGACACCGTGACCAAGCGCAGTGAATACGCCGCCGCCAGCATCCCCCAATATTGGGTGGTCGACCAGGATGCGGCGCAGACCGTCACGATGCAGCGCCTCGACGGCGACCAGTACGTCGCCCGTGCGACCATGCCGCTCGCCTGGGTCCTCAACACCCGACCCGACGAGCACGGCCTCGGCTGAAGCGGCCCAGACCTCGCCCATTCTGCCGCGACCGACTCAGCTCACGCCTGTTACCGATACGAGTGGTGACTCTCGTCAGCCGCGGGTGACGCGACCCTCCTGGTCGAAACGGAGGCGACCGCTGGTCACGGCCACGTGCAGCCCGTACCGGAGTAGCTTGTCAATCTTCTCGGTGCGGCGGCGGTAGCCGAGCCTTTCCAGGCCGGCGCGCAGCAGCCGCTCCTCGTCCATGCTCGGCATGCCCTCAAGCACGTGCACGAAGGCGTTCGCCATCTCCTCGGGTGGCACCTCCTCGAACGCGCGGTCGTTGCTCGCCTGCGTGACCCGGTACGCGTGGTACGTCTGCGGGTCGGCGCCCTCGGGCCAGGCATACCGGCTCACGGTCGGGTGCGTGTACAGGCGGCGGGAGTCGACGAGCGACAGCACGGCGGTACGCCGGTCCTCCCGGGTCCGGAGGAAACCGAACCGCGCGAGGGCGAGGCGTGCGAGCCGGTGCTGCTCGATAGGCCCCTCAGCCTCGATGATCTCGCGGAGCGCGTTCCGCATCAGATCACGTACGAGCCGGTCGGTCGCCAGAATGTCGAGGTCGGCCTGGTCGCCGAGCGAGGTTGGGACGTACGGAACGAATGGGCTCACCGTGATGGTGTCTGCGGCCGAGGTTGCCGTGGTCGCGGCGGCCAGTGCAGTGACGGGTGCTGACGATCCGCCCCGGAAGGGCTCCTCGTCCACCGCGAGACGCGGCTGCGGCAACTCGGCGGTCGGTGCCGAGCGTGGCTGCTCCACGTCCGTTGCGGGGCGCGGCTGTGGCAGCTCGGTGCTCTCTGCGACCGCCGACGGCTCGGATTCGGGTTCGGCGGTCGTGGGGGCCTTGGCTCGGGTGACCGCTTCGTCGACCCGGCCGAGTAGCGCCGACCGGTCGTGGATCCAGGCCGGCAGCCAGAACCGCACGACCTCCGGCCAGCCCATGATCGAGCGGAGAAGCGTCGGTGCGGAGTCCCGGTCGGCCACCGTCGGGCGGGCACTCCAGTCCGGGCCATCGAGCATGACGGCCACCTGCCACCGAGGTGAGCCCGGCTCGCGTACGGCGATGTCCACGGTGAAGTCGGAAAGTCCGTGTGAGGTGCGGACCTCGTGGCCGCGGTCGCGCAGCGCCGCGGCCACCTCCTCGCGGATCCGACTGCGCCGCTCGGTGCGGTCGGTGGCGAGGTCGCCCAGGCGGTCCGCACCGGCGGCGGCCATTTCGCAGTACGCCCGCAGGTGCTGCGTGCCCAGCGCGGACGTACGGGACAGGTCGATGTCGGACGGGTCGAAGGACGAATAGAGGACGACCTGGCGGCGGGCGCGGGTGATGGCCACGTTGAGCCGCCGCTCGCCGCCGGCCTGGCTGAGCGGACCGAAATTCAGCGGGAGCTGGCCGGTCTCCAGGTTGGTGGAGAAAGCCAGGGAGAACAGGACGACGTCCCGCTCGTCGCCCTGCACGTTCTCCAGGTTCTTGACGAAGATCGGCTCCGCAATCGCACCGGAGAGGTGCTCGCGGATGATCGGATCGGTGCTCTCCTCCAGCAGGTTGAGGATGAGGTCCCGCTGCTGGATGTTGAAGGTGACCACGCCGACGGACTGGGTGGCGGTCGCCGGGTCGCTCAACCGCCGGGTGATGTCCGCGAGGATCGCCCGTGCCTCGACCTCGTTGGTGCGGGATCCGCCCCGGTCGTACTGGCCTTCGACGCGCCGCCAGCTGACGCCCGCCGAGCTGGCGGCACCGGGCGACGGGAGGCTGGAGAGCTTGTTGTCGTAGTAGTAGCGGTTCGAGAAGGCGATGAGTGACTCGTCGTGACTGCGGTAGTGCCAGGACAGCCACCGTTGCGGCAGTCCCGACTCGACGGCCTCACTGAGAATGCTCTCCAGGTCCTCCGGCACCGGGCCGTTGCCCTCGTCGACCTCGTCGACGCTGTGGCTGGCCTGCATGATGCTGCTCGGCGGCATCTGCCGGGAGTCGCCGACCACCACCACGGCGCTGCCCCGGCCCATCGCGCCGATCGCCTCCGCCACGCGGATCTGCGAGGCCTCGTCGAAGATGACCAGGTCGAAACGTTGGCTCCCGGGTGCCAGGAAGTTCGCCGCGGACGCGGGGCTGACCAGCACGCACGGGGTCAGTGCGAGCACCGCGTCCGGGTACTGCTCGAACAGTTCCCGGAAGGACCGCCCGCCCCGCTTACGGCGCAGCTCCGCCGCGAAGTCAGCGAAGCGGCCACGCCGGTCGGCCGGGCTGAAGGGGCGGCGACGGACCAGCACCGACGGCAGCTGCGTCGGCAGCGCGGACCGCAGCTCGCCGGCGGCCGCCTCGAACTGGCTGATCTCGTCGTCGTGCAGTTCCGGGTCGAAGTACTGCAGGCCGCCGGCCCGTACCCGCTCGGCGAGGGACGCCGTCGCGACTCCCCGCCGGTAGGCCTCCTCGGCGAGATGCGCGGGCACCTCGGCGCGCAGCAGCTGGTCCCGATAGTCGGTGAGACCGGCCGCGGCGAGCACGTCGGCGTGGGCCAGGACGGTCGCCCATCGGCGCAGCGGGAACAACTCCTCGCTCTGCAACTCGTGCAGCCAGGCCGCGCCGTCGCGCTGCCAGGCGTCGGTCCAGTGCGAACCGGCGGCCCACAGTGCCAGCTCGGCCTCACCGGAGCGCAGCACTCCGCGCCAGGCCCGCCACCGGGAGGCGAACCGGTCGAGGAGCACCGCGTCCACATCGGTGAACCCGCCGTGAAACAGCTCCCAGGCCTGCGGGTGCCGGGCCAGGAGCGTCCGGCCGACCCGGGTCGCCTCGATCGCTTCGGTCAGCCGCTCCTGCGTGTTGGGATCCGTGGGCTGCCACTGCGAGAGCCGCAGCCCGCCCACCGCCACAAAATGCTGGTAGAGGGCCGCCGCCTGGGCCTGGGCGGCCACCAGCCGACCGGTGGCAACCTCCACCCGCTCGACGTCGAGCGTCGCACCGGCAACCAGGTGCACCGCCAGCCGATCCACGATGGCCTGCCGACGCTTGCGCTTGCCGAGCAGCTTCTTCGCCGCCTCCTGGGCCTCACCGTGCCAGGCAGTCAGCTCCGGTCGGGCGAACACGTCGGGCCGGAAGGTCGCCAGCTCACCGGCGAAGCCCTGCCGGAAGGCCGCCAGGTCCGCCTGGAGCCGGGCCATCGACTCGTCCCATCGTCGATCGCTGGCGTGCAGGGTGGTTTGCCGGTCCGGCAGCAGTCCGCGTACGGCGAGCCAGGCACCCGCCTGCAGCTCGCTCACGGTCTCCGGGGCGGGCAGCGTCCGCAGCAACTCGACCAGGTGCGGGTGGGCGGCGAGGTCGGCGCGGAGGCGTTCGAGCTCACCGGCGATCTCGGTGACCGCGGCGCCGTGCAGCCCGTCGAGGGTGCGGCAGCCGCTGAGCGCCCACGTGTGCGCGGCCCGGAGTCGGGCCGATCGTGCGGCCGCCGGGAACTCCCGCAGGGTCGTCTCGACCTGCGCGCGTGCCTCGGCGGGTGCGTGCAGGTAGGCAACCGGAATCGGGGCGACCGGGCCGTCCCCGTACGCCAGGCTCTGCTCGTAGGCCGACCAGAGCGACATCCCGACGGGGTTGGTGGTGTGCACCTGGGCCGGGTACTCGGTCAGTGGGGCGAGCCGCGTCCGGTAGGCCGTCTCGACGGCCGTCCACGTGCCGTCGCCGCCCTGGTCGTACTGGTCGAGCGCGTCGCGCAGCTGCTGGCGGATCGCGTTGAGGGACTGCTTGCGCCCGTGCAGGTCGAGCGCGAACGGCCCGAGGCCGATCTGCTTGAGGCGGCGCTTGACCACCTCCAGTGCGGCCTGCTTCTCGGCGACGAACAGCACTGACCGGCCCGCGCTGACCGCCCGGGCGATCATGTTGGTGATGGTCTGGGACTTGCCGGTGCCCGGCGGACCCTCCAGGACGAAGGAGTGACCCCGCTCGGCGCGCACGATGGCCTGCATCTGCGACCCGTCGGCGGGGATGGGCAGGTGCAGGTCGGCCTCGTCGACAGCGATCTCGACGTCGTGCTCCGGGCGGGCGGGATCGTCGAACGTGGCGCCCGAGGACTCGACCAGATGCCGGACGACCGGGTTCTCCATGAAGCGTGGCCAGTGGTCGGTGAGGTCCCGCCACATCTGGAAGGTGGAGAACTGCAACAGTCGAAGGCTGGCGGTCTCGTCGATGCGGTAGTTGAGCCGGTTGTCGAGCAGCCCGGTGTTGATCGCGGCCAGGGTCTTGGCGATGTCGATGCCGTGCTCGTCGAGGACCGGTCGCTCCAACTCCGGGATCCGCACGCTGTGCTTGACCCGCAACCACTCAATCAGGCAATAGTTCGGGCTGGCGACCTCGGTGCCGTCGATGACCATCGCGTACGGGCGACGGCCGCTGCCGCCCTCGATGCGCACCGGCAGGAGGAACAGCGGCGCGTACGCCTCTCCCCCGGTCGTCTTCGTGTGGACCAGGGTGCCGATGGTCAGGTAGAGGTAGTTGCTGCCGGTCTCCTGCTCCATCGTGCGCGCCTCGCGCTGCAGCGCGCGCATCGCCGTCTTGTAGCGGGCGTCGGTGACCGCGCCGTAGACCCGCCGGTCGGTACGCAGCTCCCGGGTGAGGATCTCGGCGTCGAGGTCCTGCGCCCGACGTGCCCCGGCCAGCTCGTGGACGTGACTGATGTCGTCCTGCGGGATGACCTGCACCTGACGGCCATCGTGGATGAGGTCGTCGAGCAGGGCCAGCGCGCCCGCCGGCACGTGCAGGTCCAGGCCACGGCCACGCTTGGGCAGGTTGAGCAGCGGGTTGCGCAGGCTCAGGTCGAGCAGCGACTTCTTCCACTGCTGGACGCGTGCCGGCGACCCGTCGGACTGCTGCGGCACCTCATCGCCCTCGTCGGCGAGCTGGCGCAGCTTCGCGGCGGCGACGCCGGGCGGAAGGTCGAGGGACGCTTCCGCGTCGGCGGTCGCTTCCTTGAGCAGCGGCGCGGTGACCAGTTCGTCGGTTGACGGCAGCGGGCGGATCCCCGAGCGATGGGCCAGGTGCACGTCGACGACGCCCTGCATGCGCTCGCCGTCGCCGCGGAAGTGGCCGAGCCCGACCCGTACCGCCTCGGTGAAGGTCGCCGACTGCGCGCCCGGCCCGATGCGGGTCAGCTCGACCGGCACGGCCCGGCCGGAGTCGACCATTGAGATCAGCAGGTTGCTCTCGGTCACCGCGGACGAGCCCAGCCGCTCCTCCTCCAGCAGGAAGCCACCGAAGGCGTGCCCCGCGTTGATGAAGATGAGCGGGTGCAGCCCCGCCGCCTCCAGACACGCGGCGTACGTGACGGACAGGTCGAGGCAGTTGCCGAGCCGACCGTCGAGCACGGCGGCCGTCGTCCGCACCTTCTGCCCGGTGTTCTCGAAGGAGGCCGGCAGGGTCTGGTAGGTGATCTCGAGTTGGCGCAGCGCCTCGTACACGGCACCGGCGATCAGCGCCGCCCGCTCCGAACCCTCCTGATAACCCTGCAACGAGCCGGAGCCGGTCCGCGCGAGCAGGATCTGGGCGGCCGCCCGCAGGACCGCCTCCACCGCGCGGGTGTTCGGCTGCACGAAGGCCGCCAGGCTGTCGTACAGGGCGGGGCTGTTGAACCACTCGTTGTGCGCCAACACTCGTGACGGAGCAACCAGCCGCAGTGCCTCCTCCTGCGCTTGCACCCGGAGGGTGTAGTCGACCGGGAACGCCTCGTCGGTGCGATACAGCAGCACACGGTCGGGCGTGAAGTCCCGGAAGTCGTCCCAGCTCGTGCTCGCCCCGGGGCGCAACGGCGCAGCGAGGGTACGCGTCCACGGCTCGGTCAGCGCACCGTCCGGGCCTCGCAGTTCCAGCGTCAGCGTCACGTCGGTCAGCGGCACCGCCCCACGGTTGACGAGCGTGAGGTGACGGACCAGCGGCACCCGGTTGTGCACCAGGGCGGCGTTGATCGCCGGCTGCACGATCAGCCCAACTTCGAGCTGCTCGTCGTCGGCGGTGCACTGCGCGAAGACGCTGTCGGACATGGGCGTTTCTCCAGGTGGGGAGACCAGGGAGGGCCAGCCTAGCGGTCAACCGACCGGTGGAGAGGGCCCCGGCCGTACGACGATCTTGGAAGTCGTACGTCTGAGGCAGGATGTGCGCCATGACGACGCAACACCAGCACCTGGTCTACGGCCACGCCACGGCGCACGACTGCCTTGCCTTCGCCGACGCCGGCACCGCGACCGAGGAGGCCGCAGAGATCCGGGCGCTCGCCGCCGCGCGAACGTGGGGCGAGGCCCGCCAGGTCCGAATGACCCACCTGTGGAACCCCGCCGGCCCGGAGTACCACGAGCCGGAGGACGGGTACGCCGACGACAAGCCCTTCAACATCACCGAGGTGGCTGCGGTCGAGGACGGAACCTGGCCGCGGATGGTCACCGAGCAGGCGTTCACGGTGCTGCCGCAGGACCTGCAGGACCGGTACGGCAAGCGTCAGGCCACGGTCCATAACGGCGACTACCTCGAGATCCCGGTCGCCGGCGAGAGCGAACTGCTGGCCGAGCTGCGCCAGCGTGGCTACGAGGTGAGCCGCGACGACGAGCTGATCAACCTGCTCGACGGCTTCAACCTGGGCTCCCTCGCGGGCTGACCGTCGTCGGTTCAGTTAGCGGCGCCGCTGGGTCGGACTCCTGGGTACCGAACCAGCGGCGCATCCGCTTGGCCTACGGATGCTCACGTAATGGCGAGTGCGGCGGTCAGTAGCGGAAGGTCGTAGGGGGCGACCAGCCGCAGCGGCATGTCCGTCGTCCGGCCGTTCTCAGTGATGATGAGCGCCGTGCTCAACTGGCCGGCCTGCCTTCCACTGCTCAGCCGGTCGATCGCCTCGACCACGGTGATCGCCCGGGGTACCAGAACCGCATTCTCGCCCGGCTCTGCGAACCTCAGCACGTGGCTGACCGGTTCTTCCTCGGCGATGCCCGTGTTCTTGGTCAATTGGTCGGCGAGCCACCGAGCTATGGCATTTGTGGTCAGGACACCGGCGTAGCCGTCGCTGTCGTACACGGGCAGCTGCGAGAAACCGAGCGTCCGAACCAGGTCCAGCGCGATGCCTACCGGGTCACCCGGACGCACCGTGCGTACCTCGCCGTGAGGCAGGACGTACAGCGCCCGCGGTGGTTCGAGCATCAGCTGCCGGAGCCGCTCGATCTCCTGGACAACCGCCTCGACCGGCTCTGCGATCGGCCGACCACCGTAGTAGGTGCCGTGGCTGATCGCGTTCCGCAGCGAGGCGAACGCGACCAAGGCGCTCTTGTGTTGGCTCGGCAGTCGCCTCTTCTCGGCATATTCCCGAGCGAGCTGGGTGAAGCTGATGCGCTCGTCGGCCTTGAGGTGGCCTCTGATGTGCTTCTCAATGTCGTTGAACGCCGCGAGGAACCGCGAGCCGAGCGTCGTGATCGCCACCGGCGGAGCCTGCCACAGCCCAGGGCGCGTACCGGGACGGCCTGCGGTGCTGTTCACCTACTCACATGCCGGCGGCGCCCATTCGCTCCCCTCATCGGCGCAAGCGGCGGGAGCAGTCGCCGTCGTGGCCGTCGCGCAGGAGGCAGCGCCGACCGCCGGGCAGCCGCAGGTCGCAGAAGACCCGGTGGCGCAGGAACTGCTGGTCCTCGTCGGAGACGGTGGTCTCCCCCGGGTCAGCCATCGGCAGCACCAGCATCCAGCGACCGATCACCCGGGCCAGGCGTTGCGCGGCAGCCAGGTCATTGGCAACGACGGGCAGGTGGATGACGTAACGCTGGCTCATCGGGTGTGGCCCCGCTCGTTGCGGGCGCGGGCCTGATCGGTCTGCCAGCGACGCAGCCCGGCCTTGATCCGGGCGGTCTCGCGGCGGCTCTCCGCGAGAGCGGCGTAGACGGCGGCCATGCCGACGGCGACCCGGTCGAGGAAGGCGTACACGTCGTCGGGGTTCAAACCGCGACGTCCGAACCCGACTGGCGCGAAGCGGCGCTCACGGACCTGCCACGGCAACAAACTTGTGTACGCGGCGGAGCGGTAGGTAACGCCACCGCTCGCCGTCCCTGGTCGCTGGTTCTTGGCGTTCAGTCTGCCTGCCTTCCTGACGCGGAGGGGCGAGGGGTGTTCGGGGAAACACGGCGGCCGTTCGGGGGGACCGGCCGGCCGCCGTGCTGTGACCAGCCTGCGACAGTCCGCAGTGGAAACGCAACGTTCCAAACCGCAATTTCGCTGTTGTGCATTGACTTTCTTTGCTGAAACCCGTAGGAGCTGCAGGAGCGAGTCACGCAGTGTTGCGTGATGGAACCAGGGAGTGTGCGGATGCCCGAAGACATCGGATCGACCGTGCCGCGTCGGCAGCTCGGCCGGCTGCTGCGGCAGTTCCGCAACGAGGCCGGCGTGACGCTCGACGCCGCCGCAGAGGCCCTCGAATACAGCCGGCAGAAGATCTGGCGCCTCGAATGCGGCCAGGGATCGGTCCGAGTGCTCGACGTCAAGGCGATGTGCGAGCTGTACGGGGTGTCGCCCGAGATGACCGAGGCGATGCGCGGGCTGGCTGTGGAGACGAAGTCGAAGGGTTGGTGGCACGCGTACAGCGATGCGGTGCCGAACTGGTTCGAGCTCTACGTCGGCCTGGAATCCGCCGCTTCGCGGCTCAGAGGCTTCGACGAGTCTCTGATCCCCGGCATCCTGCAGACCAAGGGCTACGCCGACGCGCTGTTCCGACGCGGCAGGATCCTCAGCGACGAGGAGAGGGAGCGGGCCGTCCAAGTAAGGCTTCAGCGGCAGGCGCTCCTCGTCCGGCGGCTCCCTCCGGCGCCACGACTGGAGTCGGTGTTGTCAGAAGCAGTGCTTCGACGCACAGTCGGCGGCCCCAACGTCATGACCTCACAACTCGACCACCTACTCAAGGTGTCGGAGCTACCAAATGTGTCCGTCCGAGTACTGCCACTGACTGCGGGACCACACCCCGGCGCGGTCGCCGGTACCGTCATGATCCTCGACTTCTCGCCCACCAAGGGCGGCAGAGCAGCCCCGGAACCGTCGGTCGTCTACAGCGAGTCGCTGACCGGGGCGCTCTACCTCGACAAGCCTGACGAGTTAGCCGCGTACGAACGCGTCTGGGGAGGGCTGGATGCGATGGCCCTCGGCGAGGCAGAATCGAAAGACATGATCAAGAGGATCTCCGGAGAGTTGCGGCATGACTGACCTGACCGGCGCTGTCTGGCGCAAGAGCACCCGCAGCGGCGACAACGGCGGCGCCTGCGTCGAGGTCGCCGACAATCTCGTGGGTGTCGTCGGCGTACGCGACAGCAAGGACCCCACGGGTCCGACGCTGGCGTTCCCACCGCCAGCTTGGGCCGCCTTTGTCTCGGCCCTCAAGATCAGCGTTGTCACGCCCTGATCGGCGAATGCCCTACGAGTAGCTCGTGCGTCTCAGTCGTCGCCACTACCGAGAAACCTGTCGGTGCAAAGTCCAACCCCGCTCAGTGAGGGCCCATCGCCCACGTCCCGCCTTCTGCATCGGCAGCAGTAACCCCTCCCGAACCATCTCGCCGCGCTCGAATGACGTGCGGTTTTCCCAGTTGGCCTCGAAAGGTCGCTTGGGCGGCGAGCGCCAGTCGTCGTCAGTGAATTGGTCCTGGAACGCCTTCGCCATCGCTCGCAAAGCCGATCGCCGCTCCGCCGATCCACCCAGATCGCCTAGCGCCTGGATGAGCCAAAGGCGAAGCTGCGATTGTGGCGTCAGTGGCATGGAAACCCCCGTGATCAGGTGGATACGCCGGCTACGGCCGACGCGAGGTGACAAGAGGAACCACTGGAAGCTTGCCCGAGCTACGGCCCTTCCCAGTCCGGAGGCAGCGCCGAGGCCCAGGGATGGCCTGGCGGCAAACCGACCCGAGGCTCTTCTGCACGCTCCCGGACCCAATGGGGAAGTAGCACCGGAACGGAGCTGGTTGAGTGTTCCAGCAGATCCCAACGGCCCTCGTAACCCTTCCAGACCTCCGCGTTGATCCGGGCCTGCGCAAGCTTCGTGTTTCGGGTCCCGGGTTGCGCGTCTGGGTGGGTAAGCCAGTTGCGGTGAACAATCCACGTTGCTGCTGCCACATGGAGCCGCGGAACGATGTAGCAGGTGGGGCCGTGCATCAGGTCGCCCGTGAGAGCGATGAAGACGTACCACTCGTGGTCGAATGCTGGCGTGACGGCCTTCGCTCCAGGCATCCATGACACCTTGCCGGCTGGCGCGGCAGCCTTCACTTGAAGTTCGACCATACGGCGGGAGAGGGTACTCACGGCGAGGATGTCCGTGCGCTCAAGTCCTTCCCTGGTGAGGGTTGCGACCCAGCCCTGACGAGCCAAGGCATAGCAGACGTAGTGCTCACCACTCGCTCCGGTCAGCCTACGATCAGCCACTCTTCTCCTCCGCGCGCTACCGGAACTGCCGCTGCTGGGCGATTCGGATCCGCTCGCGCCACTCGGCCGATAGATCGACAACCATTACGTCCACGTGGTGAGCCTTTAGCGCAGCCGCGTACCAGGTCCGCGCCTCGGGCCGGAAGGACCGTGCCGCCTGCTCATCACTGAAGCAAAGAATCAATCGGTGATGGCCGCCCAACTCCCTACCGACGTGAATGAGCTTGAGCGCGTCCGTCAAGACCTTCTGCTTCTGCCCGCCCTTGGGCGGCCCCTGGTGCGCCCAGGCCTCCACAAGAGTCGGCGGGGCATGGCTCACACCATCTACGTCCACGTATTCGCCACCAGCAAGGTGAAGTCGCTTCGGGATGACCTCGTAGCCCAACATCTCGGCGAGCCCGTCCAGGATCGCCGTCTCTGCCTGCCGCTGCACGGCGCTACTTCCAGCGGGAACCTCCGGCAGTGGCTCTTCGTCACCACGAGTGGTAGCACTGGTTCCCGCAGCGAGCGGGGCCACCGACGTCCCAATCCGCTGAGCCATCTCGACAAGGCGGTAGCGCCCGCCGCCGTCGCGAATCAGGTCAGGGTAGCGGACAGCGTGGTGGGCTGGAGCATCCACGCACATACGCGAGACGACGTGAGCCCCTATCGTGCTCTCTGCGAAGGTGCTTCCTCTGCCGATCAGCAGGCGCACGACTTCCTCCGCAGTGAAGCTGCCGTCGGCGCTTCGGGCAGCCAATTCATGGGCAGCCTCGAGCACCTCATCACGACAGGTTCGGGCGAGCATGCCGCCGACCGTATCTCCCGGTGCACCAACGGGTACACAGCCTGTAGCACGATCCTTCATGACCGCTACGCCTGATCTTCTACGTACGTACGGGTCTGCTTGAGCACCAGCTCGACGGCCTCAGGTCGGGCGTCCGGTGGGTAGCCGTACCGGGCCAGCAGTCGCTTGACCTTGCTGCGGACCAGGGCCTGGGCTTGCTCCCGGATCCACCAGTCAACCGGCAAGTCCTGAAGCTCCTTGACGAGGTCCTTGGCGATCTGCCCCAGCACTCCGTCGCCAAGCAATTCCTTCGCTGACTCGTTCTGTGCGACAGCCGTGTAGAAGGCGTACTCATCCTCCGTCAGGCCGATCTCGGCAGCCTTGCCACGATCGGCCGAGACCTCCTTGGCCAGCGCGACCAGCTCGGCGATGATCTCGGCGGCTGTCAGCCCGCCCGAGGTGTAGCGCTGCATCATCTTGAGCAGCTTCGCGGTGAACCCTTCCTGGGCGACGACGTTGTGGGGGTGCGCCAACCTGACCTCGCGCTCGATCGCACGGCGCAGCGCCTCAATGGCCAGGTTAGGGCGCTGGCTTTCGCGCATTCGACGCATGAAGCCTTCGTCCAGGTGCGACAGGTCGGGGCGCTGAATGCCCGCCGCCTCATAGATGTCGACCACCTCGTCCACTGCAATCGCGCTCGCCGTGAGCTGCCGGATCGCCAGTTCCACGTCCGCCGCCGTCGCGAGACCCCGCTCCGCCCGCTCCTCGGCTCTGAGCTTGGCCAGATACAGGCGTACGGCTTCGAAGAATTCCAAATCCGTCCGCAGTGGCCGAAGCTTGTCCTCACGCGGGCAGTTACTGTAGGCGCGAGCAATCTTCCGTGCGGTGTCGGCGTAGCGATCGGCGAGGGTGGGCTTGCCCTCCTCCAGGTCTGGTTCGGGGCTTCGGAGGTAATCCACGACGTCGAGCGCGGCATGGTAAAAAGCACGCGGTCTGCCCGAGTCGCGCTTGGCCTTCCAGTTGATGCCATGAAGCTGGCTGCCGATAACGCCGTGCAGCTCAACCACCATGTCGACTGCGGCGCTGATGTCCCTCCCGATCGGTTTCTCGTCGATGTCGGTCCGGGTGTACTCGGCGAGCGCCTTGGTGAGGTCGTCGGCGATGCCAAGGAAGTCCACCACCAGACCGCTGGGCTTCTCGCCCCATCGACGGTTGACTCGGGCGAGGGCCTGCATCAACGCCGCCCCGCGCATCGGCTTGTCGAGGTACATCGTGTGCAGCGGCGGCGAGTCGAACCCGGTGAGCCACAGCGACTGAACAATCACCAGCTCGAGCGGATCGTCGGCATCCGTGGCTCGACGCTGGATCTTCTTGATCATGCCGGGCGAGCGGACGTGGGTGGCAATCGGCTCCTGGTCCTTGGCACTGCCGGTGTAAACCGCCTTGATCAGGCCTTCGTCGTCGTCTTCCCGGTGCCACTCCGAGCGGATCGCGGTGATCTCCTTGTAAAGGTCAGCTGCGACCTTCCGGGAGTAACAAACGATCATGCCCTTGCCGGGCTTGCCGGTCAGCTTGACCATCTCGGTCCGACGCCGTTCCCAGTGCTCGACAATGTCCTGGGCTAGCGTCCGCACCCGATCAGCGTGGCCGACGACATCCTCGTACTGCGCGAACGCCCGCCGGACGCGCTTGATCTCCTCCTCGTCGAGGTCGACGGTCAGGTCCTCGGCCTCCTCGTCCAGCTCCACCGGGTTTACACCCTCGGGAAGGTGCACGGGAATGTGCCGGTTCTCGTAGTAGACCCGCACCGTGGCGCCGTCACGGACCGCACGGGTCAGGTCGTACACGTCGATGTAGTCGCCGAAGACAGCACGGGTGTTTGCCTCGGCGTGGGAGATCGGCGTGCCGGTGAAGGCGATGAACGCCGCGTTGGGCAAGGCGTCATGCAGGTTCTTGGCGTAGCCGTCGAGAAAGTCGTAGTGGCTGCGATGCGCCTCGTCCACGACGACGAGCACGTTGCGCCGCTTTGAGAGTAGCGGGAAGTCGACGTTGGCTTCCTTGTCCGCCTTGGAGCGGTTGAACTTCTGCAGCGTGGTGAAGATGATCCCGCCGGACGGCCGATCCAGCAGGCGCATCAGCTGCTCCTTCGTGTCCACCTGCACGGGCGTCTCCGGCAGCAAATCGCTGGCCGCGAAGGTGAGGAAGAGCTGGCTGTCTAAGTCGATCCGGTCGGTGAGCACCACGATCGTCGGATTGCGGAGCGCCGGCTCCTTCATCACCTTCGCGGTGTAGTACGCCATCTCCATGCTTTTGCCGGAGCCCTGGGTGTGCCAGACGACACCAATCTTGCCGTCGCCGCCCACCGCGGTGATCGTCTTGTCGACCGCTGTGTTGACCGCGTACATTTGGTGGGCCTTGGCCAACCGCACCGTGTCGATCGCGCCGCCCCGCTCTCGAGAGAAGGCGGTGAAGTTGACCAGCAGGTCCAAGCAAAGCTTGGGGTTAAACGCCCCGCCGATCAGCGTCTCCAGTGCACGACCGTCAGTGACGTCAACAGGCTCACCGCGCTCGTCGATGTCCCACGGCGCCATGTGCTCCCACGGCGTGAACAGCGTCCCGATTCGAGCTGTGATGCCGTCGCTGGCGACGGCGAAAACCGGCACCGCGAGGGCGCTCGCGCCAAATTCACGCCGATAGGTCATCAGCTGGTCGTACGCTTCCCGGGTCCCGTCGGTCGCGCCAGCCTTCTTAAGCTCGAACACCGCCAGCGGCAGACCATTGACGTAGGCCACCACATCCAGCCGGCGTTTGCGGCGAGCATCCTTGATCGTCACCTGGTTGGCCGCAATCAGATCATTGCCGTACGGGTCAAGAAAGTCGATCACCCAAGCGGTGTCGGTGCGGTTCTGCCCCGACGCCGCGTCGACGTAGGCGACCTTCACCCCGCGCGTGAGCAACGTGTGCACGCGGTACCGCTCCGTGAAGGCGTCTGCCGACGTCCGCTTCTCGAACTCGGCCACCACCTCGTCCACGGCGTCATGCGGCAATTGCGGATTGATCCGCGCAACCGCCTCGCGGAGCCGGCCATACAGAACCAAGTCGCCCCAAGACTTCCGCGCGCCATCGCCCCTGCGCGACGGCGCCAACTCGGTGCCGGTCATGGGCTGCCACCACTCGCCAAGCTGGTCCTTGACGTGATGCTCCCACTCCGCCTCGGATTCGTCCTTCGGGAAGGCCGGGTCGTCCGCCAGGGTCATGACTTCTCCGCTGTTCGAAGGGCGTGGGCTGGGAAGTAGCTGCAGTTGCTAGGCAAGCGGAATGTCAGGCCGCGTCGGAGATCACATGATCCGCGTCCTCGACCCGCAGTTCCCCTGAGATCAGTTTCGGTAGCAGCAGGTCTCGAAGTTGGGCGAGAGCGATGCTCTCCTCGCGAGCCTGCTCAGCTCGCTCCACAAGCGACACAACCTGCTGCCTCGTCGTTTCATTGGTCGCCCTGGGGTCGACAACATCAGAAGCGAGGATTTCATCCGGGCGCACGCGTTGGTGGCTCTTCGACGTTCCCGTCACGCGTGCCGCAAGGCGACAGAGGAATTCACCCTGGCGAGCAACGGCCCAGAGTTCTGCGGTGGTGATGGTCGGATTTGGCAGAAGCACAAGAAACTCGGTTGACGCGAGCGCCGGCACACCGGCCTTTGGCTCAACGCGCCAGACTCTTGGAATATCCGGGTTGAGCTTTGACAGCAGGACACCTGGTTGATCGACCAGGAATTTTGCACTCAAGATCTTATCCGGGGAACAGATGTCCGGAACTTGGCCGTTGTCGAAAGCAGGAAGACTATAATGTGCGACCGCCGGAACGTTGAGGGTGGAAGGCATAACTTGCGATTTTCGCAAGCTGCACAGCGACGAGAGACTAGTTCGAGACGACCACCTCTCTTCAGAAAAGAGCGAAAGTGCCAACTCGCAACTCGTATCGGCGGTCCGCTGGTTGACCGCGATCTTGTCATCCAGCGCCCCAATCAAGGCACTTATCGCCTTCTGCTCACGCAAACCAGGAAGGCTAACAGAAATGCTCGCAATGTAATTGCGATTTAACGAAGGCTGGGCGCTCCCTGAGTCAAATCCCTTGAAGTCCAATTGCCGCAAAAGATAGTATACAAACCTAGGATCATTCCCTAAAAAATCCTCCACGAACAACGTCGTGTTGAGTGGCCAGAACCGCCCTGGGTAATAAGTAGCGACTCCAATAGACGAGCCACTGCGCCCAATTGTGACGCCAGGACCAGCAATCGGGCCTTCGTCGTGCCACCCACTGATTCCTGCTGAGCCCATGACGGGGTAGCAACCAGGCCGACGGACGGGTTCCGGCAGGTCGAATCCACGCTTGAGTCTTACGATCTTGTCCAGGGCTAGACGGCGCCGTTCAGGCATTGATCCTCCCGAACTGGTCGCGAATGACGGACTCAAGTCGGGCCGACTCCTCGAAGTGCACGAAGAGTTCTTTGGTCAAGCGAGCGATCTTCCCCTCGATCGGTTCGTCGTTGCTGGTGTCGACATCGGCGGCCCCGACGTAGCGGCCCGGCGTAAGGATGAAATCATGCTCGCGAATTTCGTCCAAACTTGCTGATTTGCAGAAGCCGGGCACGTCCGCGTACTCCGTCGTCTTACGGGTGCCGCGCCAAGCGTGGTAGATATCGGCGATGCGACGGATGTCCTCGTCGGTGTATTCGCGCTCGGTTCGGTTCACCATCACGCCCATACTGCGGGCATCGATGAGGAGGACTTCGTTGGTGCGGTTGGCAAGACGCTTCGCCCCTTGAGGGCTCTTGTCTCGGGAGAGGAACCACAGACAAGCCGGGATCTGGGTGGAGCGGAACAGTTGGCTGGGAAGCGCGACCATGCAGGCTACGAGGTCGCCTTCGACCATGGCTCGGCGGATGTCGCCTTCACCGGACTGCTTGCTGGACATCGAACCGTTGGCGAGCACAATTCCGGCTCGCCCCTTCGGAGAAAGCTTGTGGGCCATGTGCTGCAGCCACGCGTAGTTGGCGTTGCCAACCGGTGGTATGCCGTATTCCCAGCGCGGGTCCATGACGAGCCGGTCGCCGCCCCAGTCGGAGATGTTGAATGGCGGGTTGGCCATCACGACGTCGGCGCGCAGGTCAGGGTGCTGATCCTCGTGGAAACTGTCTGCCCACCTGGTGCTGAGGTTGGCTTCGATGCCGTGGATGGCGAGATTCATTTTCGCCAGCCGCCAGGTGTTCTGGTTGAGCTCCTGACCGAACACCGAGATGTCAAATGCCTTGCCACCGTGGGTCTCGATGAACTTCTCGGCCTGGACGAACATGCCGCCGGAGCCGCACGCCGGGTCGTAGACCCGCTCGCCGGGTTGCGGTTCGAGGATCTCGACAATGAGCTTGACGATGCTCTTTGGGGTGAAATATTCGCCGCCGCGTCGGCCCTCGGCGAGCGCAAACTTCTCCAGGCAGTATTCGTAGACCTCGCCGAGGACATCTCGGGCGCTGCGGCGCTTGCCGTCAGCGTCGAACTGGTCGCGGAAACGGAGCTTGTGGATCAGGTCGACGAGTTCGCCGAGGCGCCGCTCGTCGACACCTCGGCCGTTGTAGAGGCCCTGCGGCAGGGCACCTTTGAGGTCCGGGTTGGCGTCGCCGACGGCCTTCATCGCGCCGTCGAGGAGTTGGCCGATGCTGGTCTGACCGGCGGCGGTCTTGGCGCGATGCGCGAGAGACTCCCAGCGCGCGGCTTGCGGCACCCAGAAGACGCCGCGGCCGGCGTACTCGTCCTGGTCCTCCAGCAGTGCGGGCCGGTTCGCCTCGGGGATGCCGTCTGCCTCCAGCTCAGCTTCGATCTGCGCCCGCCGCTCGTCGAACGCGTCCGAGGTGTACTTGAGGAAGATGAGACCGAGCACGAAGTGCTTGTACTCGGCGGCGTCCATGCTGCCGCGCAGCTTGTCGGCCGACTTCCACAGGGTGTCTTTCAGGTCAGCCGATTGCGGCTCTACCGGCTTGCGCGCGCGTGGGGGCACTATGTCGTCTCCTCAGATATTCGTGTTCGACGTCTTGGGCTTGAAGCGCAGGTTCATCGCTCCGTCGGCGACGCCGGCGGCGATACGCTGACGGACCAGATCCAACGCCGAAGCCTGGTTGCGGGCTTGCTCTGCCAGGTCGTTGAGCATCATGGACGCCTGATCGAGGTGGCCGTAATCGACCGCGGTCAGTACGGGGATCTCTAGCTGGTGCAGGGTCACGCTGCGCACGCGTGGGCCGGTGCGTGCGGCGTTGCGCGCCGCGCCGAGCAGGGCCGCCAGCGCGTATGGCCCAATCCATGCCTGCTGGGGCTCATCACGGTAGAGCGACGAGTGTTTGACGTAGCCGGGGATGCGCAAGCCTTGTACGGGGGTGAGCAGGACACTGCCGCCGATAGCGTCGACCATGACGCGAAGCTGGTCGCCGGCCATGACGACCACATCGCCCGGTTCGGTGATCGCGGCTGCGGCGTACTGTCCGAGGGTCAGAACGTCGATGCGACGCTCGCCGACGCGCACCTCTCCGAGCAACTCTTCGCGACCGAGAATCCGTTGTCCGCTGCGACCCAGGTCAGCATCGGGTATGCGATGGCCCGGCAGTCGGATGAGCTGCCGGCCGCGTAGCAGCTCGCCGACCGTGCGGTATGCGATGCCCTGCGCGCGGGTGGTCACCCCGATCCGTTCCAGCGTGGTGATCGCGTCATCCGGGGACATCTTGAAGGTTGCCGCCGCGGACTCACGTGCCCGCATCGCCTCCACTACGAGGTCCTCAGGTGCCGCGTTGGGTGCCAACAGATGTGCCGGCAGGAGCGACCGCCTGCCCATTAGCTCGGACACGGGAATCGCCGCGAATGGCTCAGCTTCGCGCGACTCTCGCGACCCGCACACGAGCCGCGTTGTCTGTTCGATCCATGACCTGCCGTACCGGAACCGGACCAGATCGGCGTCGCAGACAACGACGTCTCGCGTCGTGTCGCCCTCGTCGGGTGCCAGCACCAGCAGCACAAGGTCCGTGCCGCCGATGAAGCGGTGAATGTGGCGGGGCAGTTGGATGATCGCGCGGACGCAGCCTCGACGCACGAGTTGCTCGCGTACCCACGTCACCGGAAGTCGACGCGACGTCCCCGTGCGCGTCAGCGTCCATTCTGGCACGACGGCGAACCCAATGCCCTCGTCGCTGAGACACTCCGCGACTCGAGAGGCCCAGGACAGCGGGTGTTCCTCATGGTGTTCTTGCTCGCCGGGCTGGAATGGCGGGTCAACAAAGACAAGGTCCGAACCCGAGAGGCTGCCCGTCTCCTGCCCGTCTGTGAGGACCGTGACCGCGTGGTGGCCGTGGCAGAAGAGCCTCAGACGCAGCCACCTTGCCGTCACCGGGTCTGCCTCGGCGCACCGGATCTTGCGTGGGCGACCGGCGGCCATCATGGCGGTGAGCATCTTCCCTGGGCCGGCCGCGAGATCAGCTACGGCAAGCTCGGCGAGATCTCCCAGCATCTCGATCGCCAAGCGCATGATCAGGTCGCAGATCTCGGCGGGCGTCTCAACCGGGCCACCGGACCAGCCACGACGACCAGCTGCGGAAAGCACCTCCTCGGCCGCGGCCGCCGCACCAAGCCCTGACACCAGACGCTCGACATCATCAAGCATCGACAACGCGCTTTGGCCTCGAGCGCTGACATGGCTGAGCAGGCCGATGAGTTCGGGGTGCTCAGCCTCGGCTTTGACGCACAGCTCCGCGAGAGCGGCAAGGTCGGCGGGCAGTGGGCGTTGATGGGCCACTCTCAGCGCGATTAGCTCGAGCGCGACGTCGGCAAATGTGTCGGGATCGAGCTGGGTCTGATCGAGACTGCCACCACGGTCCATGCTTGCCCGGAATCTGTCTCCATAGGTGATAGCCGCTGAGCCACCCTCACGCGGAGCCGGCACTGGCCGATGGTCCAGCCACCGGGCTACTTCATCCGAGTCAAAGAGTGGCTGCCCAGACGGACCGCCTATCGGGTCAGGAAAGTCAGGATGTCGGCGCCTCCAGTTGCTGACGCTCGGACGGCGCACCTGGGCAAACCTGGCGATCTGCCCCAGCGTGACCGTCGACGACATTTGTCCCCACCTCCTCCCACCCGTCCGGTTGTCCGCGCCGCGACACTACCGACGAAGAACGAACTTGAGCAAGCCTAGTTCGGTGATAAGGGGGGTTATCTGACCCAACCGTAGGAGCGCTGATAGCTGGGTTTCTCACGACATGTTGTCGTGTTTCTGTGGGCCTGCCGCTCTTATGAGATGCGGCACCGGGGCGGCCGCCAGCGCCAGCCCTAGCCGACGCCATCAGACACGTCAAGGAGAACAGAATGCGCAAGACCACCACCCTTGCCCTGATCGCCACCGGCCTCGTCGCGTTGGGTTGCGGCTCTGGCACTACCGACAACGCCAGCAGCTCCGGCGGCGGTGAGGGCGCCAAGGGCGACGACAAGCCCGCCAAGACCGCGAAGGTCGGCCAGCCGGCCCGCGACGGCAAGTTCGAGTTCACGGTGAAGTCGTCCAAGTGCGGCGTCGCCAAGATCGGCAGCGAGCCGCTCGCCCAGAAGGCGCAGGGGCAGTTCTGCCTGGTCACGGTGAACGTGAAGAACATCGGTAAGGAAGCGCAGATGTTCGACGGCAGCAGCCAGAAGGCGTACGCGGCCGACGGCACCGAGTACTCCGCCGACTCCGGCGCGGCGATCTACGCGAACAAGAACGCCGAGACGTTCCTCAACGACATCAACCCCGGCAACCAGGTCAACGGCGTCGTGGTCTTCGACATCCCGAAGAACGTCAAGCTCACCAAGCTCGAGCTGCACGACTCGATGTTCTCCGGCGGCGTCACCGTCGCCCTGAGCTGACACCTCGCGCCGAGGGCGGGGCCCGCGAAGCCCGTCCTCGGCGTACCCCTCCCCCGCACCACCGCCACCCCGATTCTCAACGCGAGGAGATCGACGTGCGCCGTGCGAGCCAGCCGACCACGAGCAGGGCCACCACGACCAGACCGACCAACCGCCGTGTCGTCCGCAAGGACGTCACCCATCCGCCGTACGAAGCACCCACCCTCTTCGACCTCGACCTGCCCGAGCGGCCGGAGGGCACCTATCTGACGTCGGTCTACCAGCTCGAACGGGTGACGCCGACCATCGAGGGCCTGCATGACGCGGTGAACCACCGCTACGTGCGACAGCACGACTTCCTGGTCGAGGAGCGCTTGGTCGCCGGTGCGCCGGCGCTGCTGGTGCACGGGACGGTGCCGCGCGAGCGGGCCGACTGGTGCGATGTGCTCGCCTCGTTGACCGGGGAGACGATCGACCTGGGTTTCAGCAGTGGCGGTGCCGCGCTGCTCGTCGCGGTCGACGACCACGTCTACGCACTCGCCTATGGCACCGTCGGCCGCCACATGGTCGACCTGGACCTGGCCAACTCGGGCTTCGGGATCGGCTTCGCGGTGCGCTCGCTCGCCCCCGACGAGATCAAGCAGGTACGCCGGCGGGTGTTCGGCACCACCGGCCGCGTCGACCGCAACATGGTCCCGGGCGGTCAGCACATCCGGATGTACGGCATCGACAAGTGGGGCGAGATCGTCGGCCAGGTCTGCGGGCGGACCTTCAACCCGAACCTCACCATCTGCCGGTCCACCGGCAAGGCCACCCCGGTCGAGGGCAGCGACACCCTGCGCATCCACCTCGGTGTCGAGCCCGCGAGTCTGCTCGCCGACCTGCGGGAGATCGACCGGGTCTGCAAGCAGGAGGCACCCTTCGCTGACCTGGAGTTCATAACCCAGATCCGACCGGTGCCGGCCCGGGACCCTCGGCTGTCGACAGTGGAGGAGCAGCTGGACCGGCTACTCCGGTTGCCGGATCCGGCGGAGGTCGGGCTGGCCGTACCGGGCCGGGTCTTCAGCGAGATCGAGCGGGTCCGGTCGTACAAGCTTCGGGTGCCGAAGTCCGGCCTCCGCCCGGTGCACCTAACGGAGCTCACGCTGGCAGACGTCCTCGCGCAGACCGAGGGCGTCCCGGACGGCGAGCGGTGGGCGTCGCTCTGCAACGGACGCGTCACCCTCTACGCCGACGCGGCTGGCGACGAGGAGATCGGCTCGACGTCCGCGTCACGGTGGATCACTGCGCAGCTCGCCCACGGTGCGAGTCGGCTCCTGCTGCACGAGGGCGGCTGGTACGAGATCGGCGACCGGCACCGCGCGTTCCTCCGCGACGAGATCGAGCAGATCCTGGCCAGGCCGGCCAGCATCGCACTCCCGGCCTGGACCACCGACCTGGCGGACGAGGCGAAGTACAACGTCCACGCCGCCGAGGTCTGCGGTCTGACCCTGCTGGACCGGCAGCTGCTGCAGACAAACCAACACCCGCGCCGTATCGAGGCCTGTGACCTACTCGGACCCGACAACGAGCTGATTCATGTCAAGCGGGCCAAGGGCAGCGCGGCCTTGAGCCACCTCTTCGCGCAGGGCGCGGTGTCGGTTGACGCACTGCGGTACGAGGCTGACGCCCGCAACGCGCTCGTCGAGATGGTCGAGCGGCAGAGGTCGGGGCGGGTCGTCGACCTGAACTTCCAGCCCCGCAAGGTCATCTACGCGATCGCCCTCGGCTCCGGCAAGCCGCTCACCGTGGAGTCGCTCTTCACCTTCGCCCAGGTCGCGCTTTACCGGGCGATGAAGTCCCTGCGCAACGAGGGCGTCGAGGTCGAGGTCGTCGGCATCCCGTCCGCCTGATCCGTTCACGACATCAGCTCCACAGCATCCCGCTCAACAAAGGAGAGAACCATGACCGAGCCCCACCACCAGCCGGACCCGTCGGCCGAGCCCTCGGCTCAGCCCGAGACCGTGGGCGCAACGAGCCCGCAGCCCGTCATCCGCAAAAGGTCCCAGGTCCGGTGGGTCATCGCCGGTGCTGCCGTTCTGGTGCTGCTGCTCTGCTTCGGCGGCTGCGGCGTGCTGCTGGCGACGAC
Organism: Micromonospora sp. LH3U1; assembly: GCF_028475105.1. Lineage (NCBI taxonomy): Bacteria > Bacillati > Actinomycetota > Actinomycetes > Micromonosporales > Micromonosporaceae > Micromonospora > Micromonospora sp. LH3U1. The sequence goes on from NZ_CP116936.1 coordinate 4,279,557, forward strand.
GAACGGTGAGGAGTCGCCCGACCAGGGCAAGGCCGCCCCCACCGCCGCATCCCAGTCGCGCCCCAGCACGTCCGCCCCGACCAGTGCTGCGGCGCCGACCACCGCGCCCGCGACGACGCCGCCGCCCGCACCCGTCTACGACACCCCGACGAAGGGCGACTTCAAGCTCAAGGTCAAGACCTTGCGGAAGCAGTGCTTCGGCAGTGCCGGCTGCAACATCACCTACCGGATTGACGTCACCTACACCGGCGATGGCCTCGACCCGTCCAGCACCTACGAGGTGACGTACGAGGTCAAGGGCGCGGAGGACCCGGTCATCAACACCTTCGAGGTGACCGGCGACTCCGCCGCCGTTCAGCAGGAGGAGACGGCCAGCACGAAGCGCTCCGGCGACAAGCTGACCGCCGTCGTGACCGACGTGTCGGAGCTGTGAGAACTCAGTGAACCTGTCCCCATCACTAGACGTCAGGAGGCGTCGTGCGCCCCGATGAGTTCCTCCGCGCCCTGACCCTGCTTCCCCCGCCCCTGCGCGACCGCGTCCTCATCCTCCGTCCCTACACCCGCGCTACCCGTTGCGACGACTGCCAGGGCATCGGTGATGCGGTCCACCTCGCCCTCACCGCCGCCCACTACGACGAGCTGATCTCCGCCGGCGAGCTGCTCGACACCGCCGAGCGCCTCGCCGCCGCGCACACCGAACACTCTGGGCGCAAGGCGGACTGCCTGCCGCTTCCCGACCAGGACCGTGGGCGCGGCAGGGTGCTCCGCTGGGCGCAGGCACCGCTTCCGTTGGTGGCGGCGACCGATGCCAGCTGGAAGGGCCGCGCCGGTGGCATCGGGTACGTGGTCAGCGACGGTCACTACGGCCTGCTCGGGCGGGGCACCGGCCGGCTCGACCCGACCGGCAGGTCCCGAGTGCTCGTCGACGAACTCCGCGCCGTCGACTATCTCCTCGCCGGGTATGACGAGGTGCCAGCGGGCGTGACCGTGCTGCTGGACAGTCTGACGGCCGTGCGGTACCTGCACCGCTGGCAGGCCGGCGAGACCGACGCGATGCCCACCGGCTACAGCCTGCGGCAGCGCCGCTGGTCCAACAAACCGACCCTGGTCCGGCTCGCCGACCAGGTGGCCCACCGCCCCGACCTGACGTTCGCGCACGTCAAGGGGCACAGCGGTCACGCCCTCAACGAGGCCGCCGACGGCCTGTCGCACATGGCCCGCCGCCGGCGGGAGGAGTCCTTCGACCTGCGTCCTCGTGCGCACGCCCTGGTCGACGCGTTCCTGCGTGACTGGCACGCGAACGCCACGCTCTGAACCCTCCCGGGGCGCCCGGAGCGGCCGGCGCTGGACCACTGATTCGTATGCGACATCAGCTCTACAGCGTCCAACCACCATCACCGGCTCCCGACTCTGCTGCTCGCCCCAGCCGGGCCGACAGCAGCCTCCCCCACTTCCACCGCTCACCCCGGGCGGGCCGACGAGCCATCGGCCCGCGGACACCACACGCCTGGAGACGACCATGACGCAGCCCTCGCAGCCCACCGCGCCGCTGATCGAGCTGATCTTCGACCGGCTCGCCGACGCTGACGGCGTACCGGCCGAGACCGCCGAGCTTGTCCTCGCCGCGCTGAACAGCGAAGACGACCTGACCGCCGCCCTCGCTGGCACTCCCACCCGGCTCGACCCCCGTTCCCCGACCGGAGACAGTCCAGCGGAACAGATCTGGTTGAAGTCGGTGACCGTAGCCGGCTTCCGCGGCGTCGGCCCGGAACGGACCATCCAGATCGGCCCTGGACCCGGTTTCACACTGGTCGTCGGCCGCAACGGCTCCGGCAAGTCCAGCTTCGCCGAGGCGACCGAACTCGCCCTCACCGGTGACAGCGCCCGGTGGGCCGACAAGACCAGCGTCTGGCGGACCGGGTGGCGCAACCTACACAACCCGGACCCGTGCTGGGTTGGTGTGGAGCTGCGGGTCGACGGGGTGGTCACGCCGACCCGGGTGAACCGTGCCTGGCCGGTAGGGGCTGAGCTGGCCGACGCCGAGGTGACCGTCACTAGCGCGCAGGGCCGGCATACCGGCCTTTCCGAGCTGGGTCTGGCCCGTCCGCTGGAGCTGTACCGGCCATTCCTCACCGCCGCCGAACTGGGCAAGCTCGCCGCCGGCACGCAGAGTCAGCTCTTCGACGCGCTCTTCGCGATCCTCGGGCTGGACGCGCTCACCGACGCCGACCAGCGTCTGCTGCGCGCCGCCCGGCCGCACGACACCACCATCAAGGAGGTACGCGCACAGCGCACCGCCCTGGTCGGCGCACTCGAAGGGATCGCCGACGACCGTGCCCAGCGAACCGGCGCACTGCTGCGCGGCCGGGGCGCGGTCGACCTCGCCGCGGTGACGGTGATCCTCGACGAGCCGGACGAGGCGACCACCGACCAGGCGGTGCTGCACTGCCGGGAACTTGCCGCCCTCGCCCCGCCGCCGGTCGATGAGGTGACCCGGCTGGCCGGTCAGCTGCGGGACGCGGCGGTCGAGGCCCAGCGGTACGACGGCGGCCGGTCCCGGGCCGCGCTGCGCAGCGCCGAACTGCTCCGCCTCGCCCTCGAACACCACGACGATCAGGGCGACGGGTCGTGCCCGGTCTGCGCCACCGGCACCCTCGACGGTGGGTGGCGTGCTGCCGCCGCGCAGTCGCTCACCGACCTTCGGCAGCGCAGCGTCGCCGCCCAGACGGCGACGACCCGACTGACGGCCCTCTTGCGGCAGACGCACCACCTGATCGACGACCTCGTGGTGCCCGAGGGCCCCGGGTCGGAGCTGCCGGTCGGGGCACTGCGCGACGCCGTGACCGCGCTGCGGCGCGTACCCGGGAAGCCGGCCGAGCTGGCCGACCACCTGGCCGCGCTCTACCCGGCGGTGGTGGAGGCGACGGACGCGGCTCGCGCGTACGCCGAGGGTTTCTGCGGCAGCGCGACACCGGCTGGCGGGCGGCGGCGGCCGACGTGCGCGAGTGGGTGGCGGCTGCCGGCGGGTTGCCGGCGCGGGAGGCGGCCCTGACCCGGTTGAAGGCCGCGCGCGCGTGGCTGAAGGATGCCGGTACGGAGATTCGCAACGAGCGGATCGCGCCGTTCGCGGGTCACTCGCAGCGGATCTGGGCCCAGCTGCGGCAGGAGAGCAACGTCGAGCTGGGGGCGATGACGCTCGAAGGCGCGAACACCCGGCGGCGGGTGGTATTTCCGGTCAGCGTGGACGGCGCCGACAACGGCACCGCGCTGGGGGTGATGAGCCAGGGTGAGATGCAGGCGCTCGGGCTGGCCACCTTCCTGCCGCGCAGCTGCGCCCCGGAGAGCCCGTTCCGCTTCATCGTGGTCGACGATCCGGTGCAGAGCATGGATCCGTCGAAGGTGGATGGTCTCGCACGGGTGCTCGCCGAGCTGGCCGAACAGCGGCAGGTGGTGGTCTTCACACACGACACCCGGCTGCCCGACGCGGTCACCCGGCTCGGTCTCGGCGACGCCCGCATCATCGAGGTGACCCGCGCGGAGCGGTCGGTGGTGACGCTGCGGCCCGGCTCCGACCCGGTGACCCGCTACCTGGACGACGCGTCCGCGTTGTCGCGCAACGACGAGATCCCCGCCGAGGTACGCGGGCCGGTGGTCGCTGAGCTGTGCCGCGCGGCGGTCGAGGCGGCCTGCCACCGGGTGGTCTGGCGGGTGCGGGTCACTCGGGGCGTCCCGCACGACGACATCGAGGCGGTCATCGAGGCGGCGTCGCGACGGCTCACCACCATCGTCGCGTTGGCGCTGTTCGACGACGCCGATCGAGGTGGTGACGTGCGCAACGAGCTCCTCCGCCGGCACGGACGACGGGCGGTGAACGCGTACCAGGCGTGCAGGGAAGGTGTGCACGGCGCGTACCTGGTGGACCTGCCCGGCCTGGTCGCGGACGCCCGCCTCCTCGCGGGGGCGATGTCGTGACTGCGCCGACGCCACAGCGCTGCCTGGCGGCGGCCGATCAGCTGCTGCGCGGGTCCGGTCTGCTCGGTGCCACGGCGGTGACCGCGGGCTGGTGGCCGCGGGCCTGCGCCTGCCTGATCCGGCTCGCCCTCGAAGGCGCCATCGACGCCTACTGGCGGCGGGTGAAGCCGACCGTGGCGGCGTGCCGGCAGGGCCGCGCGAAGCAGTTGATGCTGCGTGGCCGGCTGGGCCCGGGCAGCGAAACCGCCCGTCGGGTGGCGTTCGCCTGGGCGACGCTCTCCGCCGCCACGCACCACCACTGCTATGAGCTGGCCCCGACGGCGGCGGAGCTGCGTCGCTTGCACACCGAGGTGAGCACCCTGCTCGCGCGACTCCAGCCCGCCGCCAGCACCACGAGCTGACCCCCGATAGATGACTCGACCAAGAGGGATACCGCCTTGTCCTACCAGCCTGGTTACGACCCGACCCGCCCGCAGCCACCGATCTCGGCCGTCCCGGCCGGTCCCTATCCGCCGGTCCACTATCAGCCGCTGCTGCCCCAGATGGTCGTACAGGCCGCGCCGTCGTCCGACCTCGCCACCGCGTCGATGGTCCTCGGCATACTCGGTTTCCTCGGCGGCTGGTGCCTGTTCGGACTGCCGTGCATCCTCGCGGTCATCCTCGGCCACATCGGCCTGCACGAGACTCGAGACGGCAGGAAGTCCGGGCGGGGCATGGCCGTGACGGGTCTGATCCTCGGGTACGTCTTCGTCTTTCCGATGATCGCGCTCACGATCCTGGTCTTCTTCGGCGGCGTTATCGGCGCCGCTACCCCGGCCCCGTGAGTACGGAAGCCGCCGCCGGCCCAGGCGACGTCCCCACCGGCGCGCGTGATCTGTTCAGTCACTTGCGTGTGGACACTACGCGCGATGAGGTGCCGCTCCGGATGAGCCGGGGTGACCACGTTGACACCTACTGTGATGCTCTCGTTGTCGATCATGAAGGATGTGGGATGGCGCCTGAAGCCGAGGGATCCGAGAACGAACTCTCCACACCCGTTGACAACGGCACCCTCGACGCCACTGTGCCCCCTGACGATGAGCCGACCGTCAGCCTGGTCGAGATCGAGCCGGGATTGGCCGTGCTCTTCGCGGACCAGCCGCCCGTCGGCCTCGACTTGATCCCTTTCGACGTGATGAGTGCTCAAGCAAACCAAGGCCTGACCGACAAGCTCGCGATGGCCTCGGGCATCGGCAATCTCGCGGCGCAGGGCGCACAGGGTGCGACCACCGTGCAGGGGCTGGTGCGTTTGGCGCCCGAGACGTTGCAGGCGCTCAAGACGGCGCAACCGATGACGTCGGGCGGCTGGAACCTGGGTGCGCTCGTCACGAGCAACGGGAAGATCGCCAACTTGGTGCGCTGGGCACCTGTGACAGGGGCGCAGACCGCATCCATACTCAGCGCTCTCGGACCGGCCGCCGCGCTCCTGGCGCTGCAGGTACAGCTGGCGTCGATCTCACGTCGTATAGACGAGAACGTCCAACTAACTCGTGACGTTCTTCGGGCCCTGCACGAGGATCAGTGGGCGACGCTCCTCGGCCTGCACGAGACGACGATACGTGCTGTGCGTGAGGCCCAGGCGGTCGGTAGCGTCAACGACCACGTCTTCGCCTCCATCACGACCAGGGATGCAGATCTACGCAAGCAACGGCTCCTCTTCACGTCGCTCGTCCGCAGGCACATCACGGCGCTCGATACCGACGGACAAAGCCGTCGCGCCTACATTCAGCAGAACGTCGACCAGATTCTCGCCGACGCTCACGGCATGCTCATGGCGGAGTGGTCCTGGTATCGCTATCAGGTGTTGCGCGCTGGTCACATCAGCCGCGACGAGGCGAATGCTGTCGAAAATGAGCGACTTCTGGCCGAGCTGGTCGCCGAGACTCAGCGCGAACACACTCAAGCCATGGACGACGTGGCGAGTCTGCTCACCGGCCTTGAACGTCAGTGCCGTTTGATGGCCGAACTCCCGGCCGAACGCAGTCTGCCGTTCACCACCAAGCGTCAAAATATCCGAGACGCCGTTGGCATGGCCGAGGCGTTGGCCGAGCGGGTGG